>DASZQL010000001.1:0-7998 GCA_035549675.1 Phycisphaerales bacterium
CCAGCATCGTTGCGGCGGCCAGGCCTGCCGCCAGTGAGAGGTGCGCGTGATTGTTCCGAATGCAGCGATCCATCTTGATCCTCCAATCCCATTGGGACTGCAACCGTTGACCCACTCAGTTTCCGGAAGGGTGAGCGACGAATCGGGCGGTACCGGGCGGTTTTTTCTGTGTCGCCGTGTTTCTGTGGTAATTCTGTACCGTCATGCGTGATCTGCTCGCGGCGACGTCGAATCCGCACAAGCTGGATGAGCTTCGGGCGATCTTTTCGCCGCTGGGGTTCCGGGTGCTATCGCTGGCGGATGTGGGGCCGCCGGGCGGGGGGTCGTTTCCCGAGCCGGTGGAGGACGGCGAGACGTTCGAGGCGAACGCGAGCAAAAAGGCGGTCGCGTACGCGCGGATGACGGGGCGGCCGTGCCTTGCGGATGATTCGGGGCTGGTCGTGGATGCGCTGGGGGGCGAGCCGGGCGTGCACAGCGCGTACTGGGCGGGCGTTGGGTCGAACCGCGCGGAGCGCGACGCGGCGAACAACAAGAAGTTGATCGAGGCGCTGCGGGATGTTCCGCGACACGAGCGGGCAGCGCGGTTTGTGTGCGTGATGGCGCTGGCGCGGCCGGATGCGGGCTCGCGCGACGGCGCGCGGGTTCTCGCCACGACGCGGGGCGAGTTCGAGGGTCGCATCACCGATCGGCCCCGGGGCTCGAATGGCTTCGGGTACGACCCGCTTCTTGAATTTGAGGATGGTCGCACAAGCGCCGAGCTTTCCGAAGCGGAGAAGAATGCGCGCTCGCATCGAGGGCGCGCGGCCCGCGCGATGGCTCAAACGCTCACGGGGCATCCGGAGTGGTTGAAATAGCCGCGCGTCGGGAGTTCGCAGGCGTGGCGGGAGGCGGCTTACCATGGCCGCATGGCCGAGCCGCACGTGGACGAACTGTTGAAGCGATTTCTTGCGGAGCGCCAGGCTCAGTGCCCGCTATGCAAGTACGAGTTGGCGGGCTTGGTGTCGCCGCGATGCCCGGAGTGCGGCACGGAGCTTCGGTTGTGTCTCGCGGGAGATGCGCTGCCGATGCGGGAATGGGTGGTCGGGATGATCGGGGCGTGTACCGCGGTCGGTGCGGTGGTCTTGTTCTGGATCATGGCCGTGATGACGTTGTTTCTCGGTGGTGGGCGCGCTCAAAGCCCGCATGTATTGTTTTGGGTCGGAATGGTCACGGCCACCGGAACGGCCGTCTCGGCCATGTGGTGGTGGACCAGAAATCACATGTGGCTGCGACGGCGCGGGAAGCTGGACCGCGGAATCGCGGCCATGACATGCTGGCTCTATGTCATGTCGCCGTACATCGTGATGGTGCTTGGTCGCCGATACCTCTAGGTGATTCCGTTTATTCTCATCGCATGCCGCGACTCGACTATCACACCGCCGGTGAATCGCACGGCCCGTGCCAGACGGTTTTGATTCAGGGCGTCCCTGCCGGGCTGGTGATCGACGAAGCATTTATTAACGGCGAGTTGTCGCGCCGGCAGGGGGGGTACGGGCGCGGGGCGCGGCAGAAGATCGAGACGGACGTCGCGGAGTTCCAGGCGGGGGTGCGGCGCGGCAGAACGACGGGCGGGCCCATCGTCGTGCGGATCATCAATAAGGACAGCCGGCTGGATGACGCGGCGAAGACGCCGCCGGTCTATCGGCCGCGACCGGGGCACGCGGATCTGGCGGGGAGTTTGAAGTGGCTGACGACGGACTGCCGCGATGCCCTGGAGCGGGCGAGCGCGCGGGAGACGTCGGGGCGCGTCGCAGCGGGGGCGATTGCGCGGCTGCTGCTTCGCGAGATCGAGGTCGAGGTGTTCGGCTTTGTGCGGTCGGTCGGAGAGGCGGAGACGGCGCGCGAGGTGACCGCTTCGAACTGGCGCGAGCTGAAGTCGGCGCGCGACGCGAGCGCGGTGTACTGCTTTGATTCAGCGGTCGCGGCGAAGATAGAAGAGGCGATCCGCCAGGCGAAGATCGACAAGGACACGGTGGGGGGGCTGGTCGAGACGCACGTCTTCGGGTGCCCGCCGGGCCTGGGCACGTGCGTCGATTGGCGCGACCGGCTCGATGCGCGGCTGGCGTACGCGGCGATGGGGATCCAGGCGATCAAGAGCGTCGAGATCGGGCTGGGGAAGGATGTTTCGCGCCGGCCCGGGTCGAAGGTTCATGATCCCATCGAGTACGACGCGAATCAACGCGAGACGAACAGCGTGGGGTTCGTGCGGCCGACGAACAACGCCGGGGGGATCGAGGGGGGCATGACGAACGGCGCGCCGGTGGTGGTGCGGGCGGCGATGAAGCCGATCTCGACGCTGCTGCGCGGCATGCCCAGCGTGGATCTGAACACGAAGCGTGCGGAGACGAGCGCGTACGAGCGGAGCGACGTGTGCGCGGTGCCCGCGGCGAGCGTGGTGCTGGAGCATGTGGTTGCGTTTGAGATCGCGCGGGCCGCGTTGGAAAAGTACGCGGGGGATACGGTGATGGAGTTCCGCGAGGCATGGCGGAAGCACCTGGAGATGGCGCGGCTGCTGCCGCTGGAGCCGCCGAGCGCGACGATCGCGTAGCTGAAAACCAAGGGCAGGCCACAGACGACACAGACAGACACAGACGCGGAGACAGAAGATTGCTTCTGTGGATTGATGTCTGTGTCTGTCTGAGTTGTCTGTGGCTTCTTCTTCCGGCGTGAATGAACTATTCCTCGCGGCGGATGACGCGGACGCCCTTGCGGAGGGTGTCGTCCGATGGGGGTGGCGGGTATTTCCATCGGAGCCACAACATGCGCGCGCCGATGACGATCGCGCCGACGCCGATGATGACCGCGCCGACAAGGAATCCGGTGATGATGAGGATCGCGAGGAGGCCCAGCAGCGCGATGCCGAGGATGGCGAAGAGCAGACGCTGGGCGAGGGAGGGGCGGGTCAACCAGTTGGTGCGGAGGCGATCGGCTTGCTCATAGGCCGAAGAGAACGGCCCGGGATCGCCTGTTTGGGGCGAATCGGCGGGGTCGCGCTGGTCCGTGCGGGGGATCATCTGTGGATTGTAGGGAGCGCGGCCCGGGGGCTTTCGCGCGGCGGGTAAACTTGGAGGTTCCCGCCGCGTTGGAGGTTCATCCGGAGGATGGAGCGGCGGGGAATCGGGTTGTGGATGCCCGTCGGCTGGCGCCGACGGCTCCATGAAACCGGCGCGAGAGTGCCCGTGGAACGGACGCCATGGCAGACGCATCAGCAACAACAGTTCAACCTCTGCCGCGGGAGAAGCAGTTTGTTCACCTGCACCTGCACTCGGAGTACTCGCTGCTCGACGGCGGGAACCGCGTCGATCGGCTGATCGCGCGGGTGAAGGAACTGGGGATGACGGCCGTGGGAGTCACCGACCACGGCAACCTCTTCGGCGCGATGACGTTCTATTCGCAGGCGAAAGAGGCGGGGATCAAGCCGATTCTCGGGGTGGAGGCGTATGTCGCGCCGGGGCCGCGGACGGACCGGACGCACACGGGGGTGGTCGATGGCGGGCATCACCTGGTGCTGCTCGCGGAGAACAATAAGGGTTGGGAAAACCTGCTGTACCTCTGTTCCGAGGCGTACCTGACGGGGTTTTACTACAAGCCGCGGATTGATCGGGAGCTGCTGGAGAAGCACGGCGAGGGGCTGATCGCCATCAACGGGCACCTCGGGTCGGAGCTGGCGTTCCACCTCGAGCAGTACGAGACGACGAAGGACGAGCGGCACTACGAGGCGGCGCGGAAGGTCGCGGAGTGGCACGCGAAGGTGTTCGCGCCGAGCGCGGGGGGCGGGCCGCGGTTCTATGTTGAGCTTCAGCGGCACATCGACCTGCAGAACCGGGTGAACGAGCACCTCCTGCGTCTCGCGGCCGAGATGGATTTGCCAGTCGTCGCGACGAACGATGCGCACTTCCTCCGCAAGGAGGACCACGATGCGCACGACACGCTGATCTGCATCTCGACGGGGAAGCTGAAGACCGACACGGACCGGATGAAGTATCCGCACCAGATCTACGTGAAGAGTCCGGAGGAGATGCGGGCGGAGTTCGAGGGGTCGCCGCGGTGGGAGGAGGCGATCGCGAACACGGTGGCGATCGCGGAGCGGTGCAACCTGGACCTGAAGTTCGAGAGCCAGGCGCCGGTGGTGCGAGTGGTCTCGCCGGCGAAGCGGATGGCGTACGAGGGTGGGGACGTCACGGAATGGTTCAACAGGTTCTGCGCGCAGTTCACTCTGGAGCCGTTCGACGCGGCGAATTCGGACAAATCTCGGCAGGACCTCGTGCGCGAATGCGATCATGCGCTCCGCGAGCTGTGCTGGGCGGGGCTGGTATGGCGCTACGGGCCGAAGGTTTCGGACGAGCACAACGCGGACCCGCATGCGCGGGCGATCCGCGACCGGCTGGAGCGCGAGTTGCGGATTCTGGCGGAGAAGTCGATCAGCCCGTACTTCCTCATCGTGTGGGATTTCGTGAACTGGGCGCGGCAACGCGGCATTCCCGCGCTCGCCAGAGGCTCGGGCGTCGGCACGATGGTCGGCTACACCATGGGCCTCTCGAACGCGTGCCCGGTGAAGTACGGCCTGCTCTTTGAGCGCTTCACCGACCCCGACCGCTCGGAATACCCCGATATCGACATCGACCTGTGCCAGGACGGGCGCGCGAGCGTCATCGAGTACGTCCGCAAGAAGTACGGCCACGTCGCGCAGATCATCACGTTCGGGACGCTCAAGGCCCGGGCCGCGATGCGCGACATCGGGCGCGTCTTCGGCATCCCGCTTCATGAAGTCGACCGGCTGGCCAAGATGATCCCCGAGCAGCTCGGCGTCACGCTCGACAAGGCGCTCGAGCAGGAGCCGGCGCTGCGCGAGCGGTACGAAAAGGAGCCCGAGGTCAGGCGGCTCATCGACACCGGGCGCGTGATCGAGGGGCAGGCGCGCCACGCGAGCGTGCACGCGGCGGGCGTGATCGTCGCCACGCGGCCCCTGCACGAGATCGTGCCGCTGTACAAGGCGACGGGGTCGGAAGACGCCGTCACGCAGTGGGACGGCCCGACGTGCGAGAAGGTCGGCCTGCTCAAGATGGACTTCCTGGGGCTGCGCACGCTCTCGATCATCGAGCGGGCGAAGAAGCTGATCCGGGAAACGCTTTCCGATGAAGAGATTCGACGGGCGGTCGGGGGAGGGGAGAAGGCACCGAGGCATCAAGGCACCAAGGCATCGAGTGAAAGACAGAACGCCGCCGCGGGGTCTTCACTTGATGGCTCGATGGCTGGATGCCTTGATGGCTCCCCGTCCGACCCGCTCGATCTCGATCGGTTGACGTTCGATGACCAGCGCGTCTTCGAGATGTTCCGGCGGGCGGACACGACCGGTGTGTTCCAGTTTGAATCGGGGGGGATGCGGCGGCTGCTCGCGGAGATGAAGCCTGACCGGCTTGAGGATCTGATCGCCGCGAACGCGCTCTTCCGTCCGGGGCCGATGGACCTGATCCCGGCGTACAACAAGCGGAAGCACGGGCAGGAAGAGGTGCCGCGGATCCACGAGATCGTGGATTCGTTCACCGCCGAGACGTACGGCGTGATGGTGTACCAGGAGCAGGTGATGCAGATCGTGCACGCGCTGGGCGACGTGCCGCTGCGTGCCGCGTACTCGCTGATCAAGGCGATCAGCAAGAAGAAGAGCAAGATCATCGACGCCGAGCGTCCGAAGTTCATCGAGGGCGCCGCGAAGAAGGGGTTGACGAAGCACCAGGCGGAGGAGCTCTTCGACCTGATCCTCAAGTTCGCGGGCTACGGCTTCAACAAGAGCCACTCGACGGGCTACGCGATCATCGCGTACCAGACGGCGTACCTGAAGACGTACTTCCCGAACCAGTACATGGCGGCGTTCCTTACGTTCGAGAGCCAGGCGCAGAAGGTCGAGGACTGGATCCGGTACAAGGAGGATTGCCGGCACGTGCTGTTCACGAACGGGCGCGTGGGGGTGACCATCGCGCCGCCCGATGTGAATCTCTCGGACGAGGACTTCACGGTTGTGTTTGACGAGGGCGAGCCGCGCGACGCGTGGCACGGGCACGTGCGCTTCGGCCTCAAGGCGATCAAGGGGGTGGGCACGAAGGCGATCGACGCGATCGTGGCGGAGCGCCGCAAGAGTGGGGCGTTCAAGTCGCTTCATGACTTCTGCGAGCGGGTGCCGCCGGGGACGGTGAACAAGGCGACGATCGAGGCGCTCATCGTGTGCGGGGCGTTCGACGCGGTGCACGGCGCGGACAAGCGCGCCTCGATGGTCGCGACGATCGAGCCGGCGGTCGCGGCGGGGCAGTCGCTCGCGAAGGACCGGGCGAGCGGGCAGTCGTCACTGTTCGGATTCGGGGGCGGAGAGCAGGCGCCGGAGGCTGCGTCGAAAGGGGCGGCACAGCGCGTCGAACCGGCGCTGGTGCGCGCGGCGGCGTGGGACACCGCGACGATGCTCACGAAGGAGAAGGAGGTCCTGGGCTTCTATGTGTCGAGCCACCCGCTCGACGAGCACGCGCGGACGATGGAAGTCTTCGCCTCGGCCGACACCGCGACCATCCGCGACATGACGCACGACACGAAGGTCGTCGTGGGCGGCTTGGTGAGGAGCGTGCGGCCCATCGTCACGCAGCGCGGGAAGTCCGCGGGCCAGCGCATGGCGATCGTCACGGTCGAGGATTCGCGCGGGACGGTCGAGTGCGTGCTCTTCGCCGAGGTGTATGGGAAGTTCGGCGAGCACCTGATGAACGACGCGGTGGTGTTCATGGAGGGCAAGGTGGACACGCTCCGCGGCGAGCCGCAGGTGCGCGTGGACCGCGTGATTCCCATCGACCGCGCGGCGGAGTATCTCTCGACGCGTGTTGAGGTCGTGCTCGATGAACGTGCGCTCAACGGGTCGGGCAAGGGGGCGCTCGACCAGATCGCGGGCGCGGTGCGGTCGCAGCGGGTGATGAACGGCAACGGCGGCGTGCCGTTATCGATCGTCGTGCGAACGGAGGCGGCACGGATCACGCTCGAATCACCCAAGGTGCGTGTGTCGCCCACGCGAGATCTGATGGAGCACCTGACGCGGATCGTGGGGCAGGCCAATCTGTCGGTCCTGGGCGGCGGGCGCGGCGCGCGAAATGGTGGCGTGAAACTCTCCGCGCCGGCGACCGTGATCGAGGTGCACGCCGAGCCGGAGTGGATCGGCTCCGTCGATGAACTCGTGATGGAGTAGCGGTCGGTGTTGCCGCCGGTGGCGGAGCGGCTTCGGCCTGCGAGGGCGCAGGCCGCTACAGGTCGCGTGACGCGGTTGCGTGTGTTCTTCTCAGCCGATCTCGGCGGTTTCCGCGCGGTCGGTGCTCGATGGCACGCGCCGGCGGCTGCCCCCGCCGCAGACGCCGCGGCTGCGGGGCGGTTTCTGGTCGAGCGACTCGCGGATGAAGGCGATCCAGCGCGCCGCGGCGGGGCTCCAAGTTCGCGCGCCGAGTTCGGACATCACCTCTTCCATCGGCCGGCCGCCCTTGCGGCGGTAGATCGCGCGGTAGACCTCTTTGATCTCGTCGCGCTCGACCTGGGTGAGATTCGGGTTCCGGCGCATGCCGATGCGGTTCAGCCCGGCGATGGTGTTGTAATCGGCGACGAGGCACCAGGGCGGCACGTGCATGCTGACGCGTCCGCACGCCTGGAACATGACGCCCTCGCCCACGCTGGTGAACTGGTGCACCGAGGCGAAGGCGGAGAGGACGCAGTAGTTGCCCACGCTCGAATGCCCGGCGAGGGCCGCGGCGTTCGCCATCGTGACCCAGTCGCCGATCTGCGCGTTATGGCCGGCGTGCGCCTGGGCCATGATGTAGCAGTTCGAGCCGACCCGGGTGGCGGGACCGTTCCAGTTGCCGCGGTGGAGGGTCACGCCCTCGCGGATGACGTTCTTGTCGCCGATGAACAGCTCGCCGGGCTGATCGGGTTTGTAGGAGCGGT
>DASZQL010000002.1:0-23727 GCA_035549675.1 Phycisphaerales bacterium
CCCGAGAGCTGGCGCAAAGAGCTGGTCGAGGCGTGGTCGCAACCATGATCAGTTCGGCGAACATCGAGGGGAGCAGCGCGAACAGAGAAATGTCCGCGGGGATAGCGCTCAGGTCGAGGGATGCGTACACAGCGAGAGCGAAGCCGGCCATGAGCGCCACACGGGCCTGGCGCGGGACCATGGTGCTGCTCAGCACGGGGCTGAAGAGAAAGAGGCCGCTGAACCGCGCGAGGACCAGCGCGAAGAGCGGCAGGTGATGGATGTAGGGCTCGAAGTCGGGCACGTGGGATCATCTCGCCATTCGCGGTTGGTCATCGCCAGAGCGATGAGCGGTTCAATGAAGGGAAAACATCTCGATGGCGAAGTCGGCGATGCGCTGGATGATCCAGCCGAGCATCGCGACGGCAACGACGGTCATGGCGAAGATCTTGGGGACAAGCGTCAGCGTCTGCTCCTGGATCTGAGTGACGGACTGGAAGATGCTGATGATCAGGCCGATGACCACGCCCGAGAGCAAAATAGGCGCGACGAGCTTCATCGCGATGATCAGCGCTTGGCGGACGATGTCGATGGTGGAGTCGTCGAGAGGCATCGGGATGACTCGGAATGCGGTGTTCGGTCACGAGCAACTACGGAGAGATCGCGGGAATCGCGGGCGCGAGGGCCTGGACCTTGGCGACGCTCGCGAGCAGGCTGCCCACGACGAGCTGCCAGCCGTCCACGAGCACGAAGAGCAGGATTTTGAAGGGGAGCGAGATGAGCACGGGCGGGAGCATCATCATGCTCATCGAGATCAGGAGCGCCGAGATCACCATGTCGATAATGAGGAAGGGCAGGTACACACGGAACCCGAGCAGGAACGAGACCTTCAGCTCGCTCAGCATGAACGCGGGGATCAACGTGAGCATGTCCACATCGGCGCGGGTGAGCTGCTCGACGCGGGAGGTGTCCTTGCCGCGGTAGTTGAGGATCATGATGACGCTCGACCAGTTCTCGGCGGCGTCGATCTGGGCGAACATGAAATCGCGAAGCGGCTGCTTGGCGCGATCCCAGAGCTGCACCGGATCGCTGACGGCCCCTTGCTGATACGGGACGACCGCCTCCTTGTGGATGCGCTCGAGCGTGGGCGCCATCACCAGGAACGTCATGAACAGCGAGAGCGCCAAGATCACTTGCGACGGCGGGAGCTGCTGCGTGCCCAGCGCCTGCTTGAGCAGGCCCAGCACGATCACGAAGCGGATGAAACAGGTGCACATCACCATGATGGTGGGCACGAGCGCGATGACGGTCAGGAGAACCATCACATTGATGGCGCCGGAGAGACCGCCCTTGATGCCGGCGCTTTCCCCCGCGCTCTGGATCATGGAAACCGGATTCATGGCTGACACATCTCGGGGCACGACGATCTCGGGCGGAGCGACCGTGGGCGTGAGCGATGACGTTTGCGGTGCCGATATCGACGGGCCCGAGGAGGCGGGAGGACCATAGACCTCTTGTGCTGCCGCGTGGGCGGCGGGTACGGCAATAGCGAGCACGACGACCAGCAGCCTCAACATGGCGCGGAGACAACTCCTCATGCGACCATGTCCCGCAGATGGCCGAGGCGACGGCGGAGGGATTCGGCGCCGGTCAGCGGACGATCGGCCGGTTCGGGAAGCGCCCCACCGGCGAGCCCGACGCGGGGCAGCTCCGCGGCGGTCCGGGGCGTTACCGGCGATGATTCTTCTTCCATCGAGGCGATGGCCGGGTCGCGCTCGATCTGGCGGAGCATCGTGTTGAACCTCGCGCTGAGCGAAGCGTCTTCGTCGTCGCGCGCTTTCGTGAGGATCGAAGCGACTTCATCGGCGTCGGTGATCTCGGAGAGCGTCGCGAAGCCGGAAGTGGTCTGGCTCAGCAGCACGACGCGGCGATCGAGGCGGAGGAGCACGAGCGTCTGACCGCGGGAAACGGGGTAGCGGCCCAGCACTTCGAGCACGCCCGAGGGCGCCTTGCCGGCGGCGCCGAGTTGCTGGCGGAGGCCCGATGACAGACCCGAGACGCGACGAACGACGGCGCGCAGGCCGAAGAGCAGAGCGATGACGAGGGCGAGGGCGAGCGCGGTTCGCGTCACAGGATGATCAAGGATTGATGGCGAATCGCTCGTCTTCGCGGTACCGGGCGACTGCACGAGCGAGGGCTTCTTCGCCGCGCCGAGGGGGAGGCGTTCCTGTTCGGGCAGCGCGGTAGGCGGGATGGCGGCTGCCGCTTGAACCTCCGGCGCGGGGCCGGTGCTTTGCGGGGTCGTGGTGACCGTCTCGCCGTCGGAACTGCTCGTGGCCGCGCTCGATGCCGGCGGGGCTTCGATCGACGGGCCGAAGATGCCTGAGTCAGCCGCGCCGATTTCGGCAGCGATTGCGGCGCCGTTGAGCACGGCCGTCAGCAGCATGGCGGCGCCGACGCGTGCGATTGAAACCAGCGCTTGACGCGTGGTGTTCATGCCATCCCTGGCCGTTTCCCGGCGGCTCCGCCGCCGATTCGCCTGACCGCTCGCGCCGGGGACGATCCCGGCGGCGAGCGTGGTGTTTCACCTGAATCGTCTCGCGCGGCTGTTCAGGGCCGCGGAACGTGAAGAGGAGCTAGAGCTCGGTTCCCGGATCGAGAATTTCGTTGATGCGGACGCAGAAGTTGTCATTGAGGACGAGGACCTCGCCGCGAGCGACGGGGCGATCGTTGACGAGCACATCCACCGGGTCGCCGGCGAGCTTGTCGAGTTCGACGACCGAGCCCGAGGCAAGCTTGAGGACGTCTTCGACGAGCATACGGGTGCGGCCGAGCTCGATTCGAACGTTGAGGATGACGTCGGCCAGCAGATCGATGCCTGAGACGGGCTCGCTGCTGGCCGGTGGCGTGAAATCGGGGAGCTTGAACTCGCCCGGCTCATCGCTCGCGGCACCGGTTTCGGCGCCGAGTTGCTCCGCCGCGGTCTGCGCGGCATTGAGCGCTTCGGTCGCGGCGGACTCCGCGCTCGCAGCGGCGTCCGGTGCGGGTACGGGAGTCGATGCTTCCGGCGGCGGCGCATCGGGCGGCGGGGTTGGGTTGGTGCTCTCTTCGCTCATGATGACCGCGCGGTGAAAGACCCAAGTGGAGTGAAGTCCACGCGGGTTATCGGCACTCTCTTGCCGGTTTCACCACGTTTCGCGCAAAGAATGGCGGAAGTGGTGGCGCAGGAACTGCGCGAGCAGGTGGTCGGATGGGGATCAGTAATCCAAGGGCGACCCGAGGCACTTGGGGATCAGCACGTTCTGGACGCGTTCTTCGCCGGTTTCGTCCTGGCCAAAGACGCGGCGGAGGTACTCGAGCATCTGACGGGAGAGGGTCTCGCGACCAGGCTCGGTGAAGTAGTTGTGCTGAGCGGCGCTGAAGATGGCGCCGATGCCCGTGCGGATCTGGGCTTTGCGCTGCTCGAGATCTTCGCGGACGGTCGAGGCGTGCGCCTCGTGGCCGTGGTCACTGGCCTCGCCCCCGCCATGGTCGCCGCCGCCGTGACCGCCGCCGGCTGCACCTGCCGCGGCCGGGGCTTCGCCCGCGTGACGCTTCTTGACGACCGCGACGACCTCCGTGTTCCAGATCCATGTCCGGCCGGAGGACGTATTCATGAACTGCTCGGTGAGCACGGGAATTTCGACGAGTTTTTCTTCCTCGGCGTGCTTCGCTTCTTCGAGTTCGACGGCCTTTACGTCGCTGGGCTTGCCGAGGAACATGACCGCGCCCACGATCGCGGCAGCTTCGACAACGAGCATGACAAGGACCACCACGATCGTTTTAGCGGAGGAACTCTTGGCTGGGGCGGCCGCGGCGGTAGCGGGCTCAGGTGCTGACTTCGATTTTTCCTTGGCGTCATCGGGCATGGCGCTCGCTCCCCGGGCCGGCGTTGAGGGATTCTCGGACATGGACCCGCGGCGCGGGTCGCATCCCATGAAACCCTGATCGTCGTCTGGACCCAGCGGCTTGAACCTATCGGGTCGAGTGCGCGGGCGCGAGGCAAGCTATGCGGCCGATGCCTGAAGTTCAGTTGTTACCGGCCCAGGACCAGGAGCTGCTGGATGAGCTGATCGGACGTGGTGATGATCCGGGACGCGGCGGAGTAGCCGGTGGTCGTGAGGATCATATTGATGAACTCCTGGGAAAGGTCCACGTTCGAGAGCTCGAGCGCGCCGCCGATGACGCGGCCACCGCCGAACTGCTCCGGCCCGGCGATCAGCGCGGTGCCGGAGTTGGGACCCGTGGTGAAGAGGTTGTTGCCGGTGTCCACGAGGCCCTCGGGGTTGGTGAAGCCGGCGAAAGCGATCTGGCCGAGGGTACGGGTGAGTCCGTTGTCGAAGCCGCCGGTGATGATGCCGTTGCTGCCGACTGAGAAGGAGCTGAGCACGCCGAGGGGTGAGCCGTCTTGGAACGTCGCGGCGATGGTGGAGGTACCGCCGGACTGGCCGAGACCGGTCACGCCGCTGCCGGCGGACTGAAAGTTAAGGTCGAAGTTCAACAACGAGGCGGCGCCGGTGCCGGCGCGGTCGATCTCGACGGCGACCGTAGGCGTGGTGCGCAGCGCACCGAACTCGTCGAAGCGCACGAGCGGCACGCCGGCCGTAAACGTGCCGGCGCGATCGCCGGATTCGAGATGGAGCGCGATGTCGGAGTCGTCCGCGGAGTGCAGGAACGTACGCCAGTACGAGCCGCCGGTGACTTCTCGGAAGGCGAGCACCATGGTGACATCGACGTTGACAGCGGTGCCGAGTGAGTCGTACACCACGAAGGTGTTGCGGACCGCCTCACCGTTGGCCTCGGCTGTCTTGGTGATCGAGAAGGGCGATGAGGCGGAGCCACCGCCCGAGGGAACGACCTGGAGATTGTTCGAGGCGAGCGCGATGTCGTTGGCCTCGCCGAAGTTACCGACGAAGGTCACGACGCCGGCGCCGCTGATCGAGAATGCGCCGGGTTCGGGAGCGCCGGTCGGATCGCCCGCGACATAGCCGCCGTCCGGAACGACACCCAATGCGTCCTGCATGAAGGTGAGCATGTCGTTCACCGTGGACGTGGCCGTGACGACGTAGTCGGCGTCGGGGACGTCCTTGTTGCCTCTCTTGGCGCCGGTGACTCTGATTGAATCGCCGGCGACGATGCCGGCGCCGTCGATCGCGGTCAGCAGCGTCGCGCCGGTTGCGGGGACGCCGCCGGTGAGGAGCGCGGCGAAGGTGAACGTGGAGCCCGTGGTGGCGACGTCACCATCGGCACGGAGGTTGCCCGAGAGGTTGACGTTGCGGGTCGCCTCGGCGAGCGTCATGGTGCCGAGGGGGATGTTCACGTCGGTCAGGCGGCCGGGGATGATGTTGAAATCGGAATCGACGCCGAAGCCCTTGAGGCGTTCGCCGGTGACGGTCACGAGGTCGTTGCGGCCGTTGAACTGGAAGGCGCCGCTGCGGGTGTAGAACTGCTGGCTGCCGCGTTCGACGACGAAGAAGCCCTGTCCTTCGATCGCGAGATCGGTGTCGAGTCCTGTTGGCGAGATGGCGCCGTTGGAAAGGATGCGCTGCGTGCCGGAAATGGTCACGCCCAGGCCGACCTGGCCGGGGTTCGAGCCTCCGGACGAGGTCCCCGGCGCCGTGCCGAGGGAGAAGTCGCGATTGAACGCGGGCGCGAAGTGCATGCGGTTGGCCTTGAAGCCGTAGGTGTTCACGTTGGAAATGTTGTTACCGATGACTTCAAGACGGCGGGCGTTCACGTTGAGGCCGGAAAGCCCGGTGAAGAGTGCTGTGGTGGATGCCATGTCGGGGGACTCCTGGTCGGCGGGTCATGGACGAAAGGATCTGCGCTCAGGGCTTGAGGGCGGCGACGCTCGGGTCGTATCGTTTCTTCTGAAGGTTCGCGAGCAGCGACGCCATGCTTTCGTTGCGGATCGGCGCTTGCACGCCCGGTGGGAGCGCCGCGGCGGGGGCCTCGCCGCCGAATAAACTGCGGAGGTCAACATTCGGGTCGGTGGGCAGGAAGACGACCGAATCGACGTCGCCGTACACCTTGGCGGGGTCATGGGACGTGACGGATTCGATCGTGCGTGATGCGATGTCGATTTTCACGGCCTGCCCGTCGACCACCGCGAGCAGGCGATAGGAACCGGACGCTTCCGCGGCGTCGGCGGCGATGCTCAAGCGATTGAGTTGGTCGGGTGAGAGCTTCCCCTCGGCGCCCTTGGCGAGGCTCAGGGGGCGGTTGCTGCTGATCGCGCCGTCGCGGACAGATTTGAGCAGATCGGCGAAGCCGCGGGATTCGATCGCGCCGCCGGGACCGCTCGCGGCGGACTCGGGCCGGACGCCGGAGCCGAGCTTGCGGAGCAGGTCGAGTGAGGAGGATTGGACCATGTGGAGCGCGCGCGTCCTGGTTGAAAGACGGCGTCGTCATGCTCCGCTGGCGACGCGATGGTCTTGAGATGAATCCGTCTCCGACGGCTCAGGCATTTCGAGGACGTTCGGGGAACGTCGGAATCAGTTTCGATCAGTCAGTGGGGTCGTTGTTCCCGCCGTTGTTCCCGCCGTTGTTGTCACCACCGTTCACGGGCGGGGTGTCGTCATCATCGTTGTCGGCGGGAGGTGCGTTGTCGTCGTCATCGTTATTGCCGACGGGCGGGACATTGCCGTTGTTGTTGGTGTTGTCGTCATCGTCGTTGCCCGTATCGTCGTCATCGTCCGGGGGCGGGGTCTGATCGATGATCGAGGGGTCGATGATCTGCTCGACGCGGCTGAAGGGGACCTGGTGGCCGGTGGAAAGGTCGAGTTGGATCCCTTCGCGAGTGACGGTGATCGCGTCGACGTACCCGCTGACGCGCGCCCCGGACGCGTTCATCCCGATGGCGAACTTGCCGATGAGCGAGCCGGCGGAGGTAAGCTCCGACTGCTGGAGCATCGCCTTGAGGTTCTTCTGCAGCGAGAGATCCGACTCGATGCCGCGGATCGAGCTGAGCTGCTGGAGGAGGTCCTTGGAATCGTTGGGCTGCGTGGGGTCCTGGCGCTGCAGCTCGGCGAACATGACCTTGATGAAGTCCTCGCTCGACATCGTGTTGAACGCGTCGGTGGAGCTGGGCGGCGCGGAAGTCGGATTGTTTTGGATGGCGGACATTCGTGTGTTCCGGATCGGTCAGCGTTCAGGCGACGGCGTC
The DNA here is from genome assembly GCA_035549675.1 of Phycisphaerales bacterium. GTDB lineage: Bacteria > Planctomycetota > Phycisphaerae > Phycisphaerales > UBA1924 > DASZQL01. The sequence goes on from DASZQL010000002.1 coordinate 7,184, forward strand.
GAGAGTCAGGCGCAGGCGGGCGCCGAATGAGCGAGGATCGGGTTCCTGGTTGTTCCATTCGGAGTCGGAAGTACCGCTTTGACCGCCGGCAAACTGGCGGTCATGCCCCCCACCCTCGCCCCCTCGGCTATGGCCATCCGCGGCGTCGTGCTGGAACGACGACGTGCCGCCATCGCGGTCGTGCGATGCTGTAAAGGAGGTGGGGTTCTCGTTCTGGACGGGCGCAGCGGCCAGGTTGACCTGGAGACGGTCAACCGAAAGGCCTCTGGATTCGAGCGCGGAGCGCAGCATTCCAAGATTGGAGTTGAGCAACTCGTGTGCCGGAGCGCTGGTCGCCTCGAGTGTCGCCGTGACACGGCCTGACGCAATCTCCATATGAACGCGAACAAGGCCGAGCGTTTCGGGAATCAAGCGGATCGTGAGCGAGCCGCCCTTCTGGCTGATCGCGGCGGTCAGTCCGCGCGCCACGGCCGCGGAAGCAGGGTCGGCTTGCGGAGAAGCAGGATTCGCGCTCTGGGTCGGCGAGAGTTGCGCTTTGGCGGCACCGATTGACGGGGCAACGGGCTCGAAGGTGGGGACGAGCTTGAGCGTCGGCTGCGCGGCGGGCCGGTCCGCGACCGGGTCGGCTTTATTGTCGTTCGGCGCGGACGGGGCCGCGTCGGTGCCACGGTGCGGTTCTTCTCGACCAGCCTTCATCTGGACCGTGGCGGAGGGCGACGGCGAGGCCGCGTTCGCGCCAGAATCGGACTTGCGATCGGGGGCGAGGTTCGCCTGCGGCGGTGAAGGTTCATCATGTCTTGAATCGGGAAGTGTCCGAATCGGGATAGAGCGTGGAGAGGCAAAGCGCTGCGGCTGTGAATCGTCGGAATTCCCGTCATCCGGCAGATCGTGCTGATCATCCGACGCGTTGTCCGCGCTCGGGTGCATATGAACGGTGGATTCCGACGCCATTGGACCTTGTGGTTTCGTCGGCCCTTGAACCTGGACGGGAATCTTGGATTCTGCTGACGTGGCGGCAGGCTGGTCGGCCTGCACATTGGTCGGAGGCGGGGGCTGATCAGTCTCGGGTTGGATGGTGATCGCCTGGGGGCTCTGCGGCTGCCCATTCATAGACGGTTTCGCGAGCAGCGTCGGATCCTGGGCCGGCGTGTCGTTGTCGCCGGCCTTCGGGCGATGGGGCACTTCCTGCGCATCCGGAGTGTCATTTGATTCGATAGTTTCGCCGGACGCATCGGGATTTTCGTCGCGCGGGTCGGCGTCGGGCGTGCCGTTCACACAGTTTTCAGGTTCAGGAGCGGTGTCGGAAGCATCCTCACGCTTGTCCGCTCGCTCCTTGGCCGAGGCTTTCTCGGCGGGCTTGCTCTTGGGCTCGTTCGGCGCGTGGCGCGCCGACTGACGCGCAAGACTTTCCGAGAATCGAGGCGATTCTTGCCGAGAGGTTGGCGTGCTTGACGTTTCGTCAGCGTGCCCTTGCACACCCGAAGTGGTGGCGCCGGCGACGCCGGCCAATGCGGCACGGGTGTCGGTGTGTTTGAACTCTGCTGCGAGATTCGGTGCGGTTGCTTGGATTCTTGGCATGAATCACGTCCCGGACGGGGGCAGGTTGACGCCCCGGGTCCGTAGACGTTCCAGCAAATCCGCTGCCACCGCCGGGTCGTCCGTGTTGAACGCGGAAACGATCTTCGATGCGATCCGCGGCGAAATCGCGTTCAGATAGGAGACCACCTGATCGGTCTGGCCCTGTGCGATCAGGGTTTTCATCATGTTCTTGGCTTCGAGCGGCTTGACGGATTGGTACATCCGCACGGCTTTTTCGAACTGCTCGCTGCCGTCCTGCTTCGCGCGTTCCTCGCGCGTGCGGTTGAACTCGGCCCGCTCGGCTTCGAACTCGGCCTTGCGGTGTTCAAGGTCCTCCCGCTCGCGAAGGAGAGTCTTGATCAGGTCCGATGTTTCGCGCTGCACGCGTTCGACACGGAGACGATTGATTTCTTCCTCGGACTCGTGGGCCTTCAGGTTGCCTTCGGCGGTGACCGGCGGTGTGGACGCCTTCTTTTCGGCTTCCGCGGCGGCCGTTGCTTTGTCCACGATCGCCTGTTCACCTTGCACGCGTTGCTTCTCCGCGGCGATGGTTTCAGCGAACAAGGCGCGGACGCGCTCGATCCGGCTGCCGTCGAGCCTGTTGCCCGCGGCCAACCAGCCGACGAAGCCCAGAATCGCTAACAGATGTGCGATGGCAAGCAGGCAGATGATGGACCAGAGGGTGCGCATGGTGGCTTAGTCAATGATCGGATCGGCGGGCGCCGCGTCTTTGAGGGTTAGGTCCGCTTCGGCCCGACGGGCAAACCGCATGGTGGCCAGTTCATCGAGGTGGATCGCCTCACGGCGGTTCTGTTCGGCCAGCCATCGCTGGTATTGACGCTCCCGCAAGAGCTCGACCGCTCGGCGCCGAGTGCTCGCGGCTCGGAGAAGGGTCCGTGCCGCCTCGAGTCGGTGATGAACGCCGGCGAGCTGGAGGACAAGCTGCTGGGTCTTGCCGCGGAGGTGGAGGGAGCGGGAGGTCTGGAGGCGGACGGCGCGGAGCTCGACAGCCGGGGTGTCAATCGCGGGATCGAGCGCGCCGCGGACATCCTGCTTGACCGAGTCGAGCTCGCCTTGAAGACCGATGATCGTCCCTTCCAGCTCGCGGCGCCGGACTTCGATGGTGGCGACATTCGCCTGCAGGTCGCGCTCCTCGCGCCGGCGGAGTTCGAGGAGGGCTTCGAGCTTGAAGACGAACCGGGCCATCTGGGCGCTCCGTGCGGTCTACTCGTGAGAACGATTCGCTGCGCCGTCCTAGGCGGCCTTCGGTGCTGGGCGGCGCGTGGGCGGCGGGCCGACGCCGCCCCCCCCACGCCCCTGGGGTTGCTGCATCATTGCCGAGGCCTCGCGCGCGAGCGTGGTCAGCTTCTGAAGTGATTCGGCAAAGGACTCACGCGCCTCGCTCGTCGTCTGGGTAAGGAGCGCATCGATCCGCGGCTTCAGCTTGATCGCGGCGTCCGCAGCGGGATTCGATCCGGCGGAGTACGCGCCGATCATCAGGAGTTCCTCGACCTCCTTGTGCGCCGCGAGCAGTCGGGTGATCATCCCGCGTGCCGCGAGGTGGTCGGGCGTGCAGATTTCCCCCGCCACGCGGCTCACGGAGTCGAGCACGTCGATCGCGGGGAAGTGACCGCGCTGCGCGAGCGACCGCGACAGGATGATGTGCCCGTCCAGGATGCCTCGCACGGCGTCGGCGACGGGCTCGGTCATGTCGTCGCCCTCGACGAGCACGGTGAAGAAAGCGGTAATCGAGCCACCGGCGTGCACGCTGCCGGGCTTCGGCTCCACGGCGCCCGCGCGTTCGAGCATCTGCGGCAGAAGCGCGAAGACGCTGGGCGTATAGCCGCGGGTCGCCGGGGGCTCGCCGACAGCGAGACCGATCTGGCGCTGAGCGTGCGCGAATCGCGTGACCGAATCGAGCATGAGCATGACGTGCTTGCCGCGGTCGCGGAAATACTCCGCGGCGGCGCACGCGGCCATCGCGGCGCGGACGCGCATCAAGGGCGATTCGTCGGAAGTCGAGATCACGATCACCGACCGGCGCAGGCCTTCCGTGCCGAGGGCCTCCTCGATGAACTCGCGCACCTCGCGGCCGCGCTCGCCGATCAGGGCGATCACATTCACGTCGGCATCGGTGTTCCGGGCGATCATGCCGAGCAGCGTGGACTTGCCGACGCCGGGACCGGCGAAGATGCCCATGCGCTGGCCGCGCCCGACGGTCGTCATGATGTCGATCGCGCGCACGCCGGTGAGCAGCGGTTTTCTAATCCGCGCCCGGCCCAGCGCGTTCAGCGGCGGCGGGTGGATCAGCGCGGGGGACGTGTCGCGCGGCATCGCTCCGCCGTCGATGGGGCGGCCGAGCGCATCGATCACTCGACCGAGGTGAAGAGAGCCGATTGGGATGGTCGGGGACGACATCTCCGCGACCACCGCGTCGCCGGGACGGATGCCGGTCGTGGTCCCGAGCATCATGACAATGGTGCGGCGGCCTTCGAAGCCGACGACCTCGCCGGGGCGCGCCTCGCCGCTGGACCGCACGCTCACGAGCGAGCCAACGGTCGCGGGGAAATCGTCAACGAGAAGCGTGAGCCCCTTGAGCGCCGCGACGGAACCGACGACCCGGATCGGGTCGGCGCTGCGCACGGCGCCGCGGGCATCGGCCAGGAAACGGCTCACGGAGCGGAATCCCCGGGTGCGGCATCCGCGGGCGGGCTTTGCTCACCTTCGGCCGTGGGCTGCGCCGCAGGTGGCGCCGGCGTGTTAGCGGCGGGCTTGACCTCGTAACCCGGAAGAATCATTTGCACCACGCGCTGGATCTGTGTTTCGATGGCGGCGTCGATGATGCCTCGCTCGGTGCGGACGATGCACGAGCCCCGGGACAGGGTGGTGTCGTCCTCGATTTCCGCCTGGCGCTCGCCGCCGAAACGCTTGAGAAGATTTGGCATCAGCGCAAGAGCTGTTTCGCGGTCGTCGGGGTGGACACGAACGACCAGCCGGGTCGCGTGCATCGCGAGCGGGATGGCCGCTTCGATCTGTTCACGCACGATTGTCGGGTCAAGTTCGATGGCGCGGCGGATGACGCGCTCACCGATTTCAACGGCGAGCCGCACCAGATCTTCCTTCGCGGATGCGAGCATGTCGGTCCGAACGGACTCGAACGTTTCAAGAGCCTTTGACCATGCGAGAACGGTCTTTTCGATCTTCGCTCGCTCTTCTTCACGGACCTGCTTGATGCCTTCGGCCCGGCCCTCTTTCAAACCCGCCGCGTGGCCGTCGGCTTTTCCCGCCGCGAATCCTTCCTCGCGGGCACCGGCGATAAGCCGCTCGCGCTCCGCGCGGGCTTCCATGATGGTTGTCTCGGCGTTCGACTTCGCACGGGCGACGAGCTCCTCGCCGTGTCGGCGCAGGTCACCGAGGTCGAGGACCATCGCCTGCTTCGAGACTCGGTTGACATCGGCGGGACGGATGAGGGGCATGACGGGCACTCAGCGCACGGGGGCACAACGAAGCAAGAAGGAAACGGACGGAGAGAGAGGATGAGCCGGTTAGACGATGAGCTCCTCGGCGCCGCCGCGACCGGCGATGATGATCTCGCCCGCCTCCTCGAGACGGCGCACGATGTCGACGATCCGCTGCTGGGCGCCCTCGACGTCGCTGACGCGTACGGGGCCCATGAACTCCATGTCTTCCTTGATGAGCGAGGCGGCCCGTTCGGACATGTTGTTGAAGATCTTGGCCTTGAGATCGTCGGACGCAGTCTTGAGCGCGAGGGCGAGCTCGGAGTTGTCCACTTCGCGGAGCACCGCCTGGATGCCCTTGTCGTCCACCATCTTGATGTCCTCGAAGACGAACATCAGGCGGCGGATCTCTTCGACGAGGTCGGGGTCCTCCGTCTCGAGCCCTTCCATGATCGCCTTTTCGGTCGCGCGATCGGCGAGATTCAGAATCTCGGCGACCGTCGGCACGCCGCCGGCTTTCTCCATCGACTGCGTGAGCATGCTCGCGAGTCGCGATTCGAGACCCTTCTCGACCTCTCGGATCACCTCGGGGTTCGTCTGCTCCATGTTCGCGATGCGCTTGATGACCTCGATTTGCTTCTGCACCGGCAGACCGACGAGAATTTCAGCAGCCTTGTGGTGAGGCAGGTGGCAGACGATCAGCGCGATCGTCTGCGGGTGCTCGTCCTGAATGAACGTCAGGAGGTTTTCGGATTCCGCCTTCTGAAGGAAAGCAAAGGGGGTCTTCTGCACCTGGGTCTGGATCTGCGCCATCACGCGGTCGGCCATCTTGGAATCGAGTGATTCCTTGATGAGCATCTTGGCGTACTCGAGGCCGCCCTCGGACTGGTGCGACGCGGCGAGCGAGAGGCCGTAGAACTCCTCGATGACCTGATCGCGCAGCACGGGGGGCACGGGGCCGAGACTCGCGAGTTCGCGCGTGACCTCCTCGACCTGCTCGGGGTTGAGCATCTTCAGGATCGCGCGGCTGATCTCGGCGTCGAGCGAGAGAATGAGGATCGCCGCCTTCGTCACCGTTGGCAGCTGGTCAGCACTGTCGGGCAGTTTGTCACCGGGCTTCCGCGGCATCGATTCTCACCTTCCTCAATCCATTCCCGAGATCCACTTGCTGACCAGCCCCGCCGCCTCCTGCGGTTTCTCCGTCACCAGCTCCGTGATCTGTTCGCGCATCTTGCGGCGCTTGATTTCGTCGTCGTCAAGCTCGATGCCCTGGAGCGCTGCGTCCGCCTCGCCCGCTTCACCGATCAGGTCCGAGTGCTGGTCGAGCGTGGGCGGCAATCCGACGAGTTCCTCGGCACTGGGGAGCGGCATGCGCTTCGATGCCTTTGCCGCGGTGATGACGACGAAACCGATGGAGATCAGCGCCAGCAACCCGAGGCCGATGGTCTTCGTCAGGCTCTCGGCGGCGAGCGGCCCCAGCGGCAGGCCCAGCACGCTCGACGCGGCGGCGCCGCCTTCGGTTCCGCTGATCATGGCCACGAACGGGATCATGGACACCTCGACTTCGCCCGCTCGCGTGTCAGGACCGGCGGACGTATCGATCTGGAGCAGCACTTCGCGCTTGATGCGCGTTGTTTCGGATTGCACGACTTCGCCGAGGTCGGTATCCGATGGCTCCGCGGGTTCCGGCGCAGACCCCCCACCGCCACCCGTTCCACCACCAGCGGGCGGAGCGCCGCCACCGGCTGCCGGCTGGCGCTTCTTCCACATATCCACGAAATATCCGCGAGGAATATTGACGACCGCGTTGATCTTGGTGGGATTGCCGCGGTAGTCCTCGATCGTTTCCGTATTGACGCCGAACTGCGCCTCGAACTTGTTCTCGCCGGTCGTTTGCTTCGATGTGGAGCCCCCGGATGAGAAGCCGGCGATGTCCTGGCCGGTGTTGCTCCGTGGTCCGGGCTCGCCGCCGGACTTAGGCTCCGACGACTGGTTGTCCGACGTGGTTTCGCTCGTGAGCAGCGTCGTCGAGCCCTTGCCCTCCGGCAACACGTTTTTCTTCATCTGCTGCCGGCGGGTCATATCGACCTGCGCGTGCACGGTCACGATCACGCCCGGGATGTACGACGACAGCATCGACTGGAGTTGCGACTGCTTGCGGTCTTCGACCGCTGTGACGTATTCGAGATAGCTGGACGCGGCCATCGTCGTCTCTTCGCGGGCCCGGAACTGGCGGTTCGTCGTGCCGTCGATGACGCGGACACGCTTGACGTCGATCCCGCGCGAGCCGGCGATCAGATGAGCGATCGAATCAACCGTCGCCTGGTCCAGCGGGCGCGAAGCAAAGACGGTCGCGGACGCGGACGACTCTGTCGTCGGCTGCCCGAGCGAGCGGCGCTCCGGCAGGTTCAGGATGACCCGCGCCGAGCGGATGCCGTTCATATTGGTGATGATCGACGCGAGCTCGTTCTGAACCGCGATCGTCTCGAGTTGAGCGTTCTGGCGCTGGCTTAGCGTCCAGGATTGCTTGTCGATGAGGTTGTCGAAGAGCAGGCGCTTGTCGCCCGGCAGCTTGTTCTGCTGCGTCATCTGCGCGAGTACGCTCGACCGAGAGCCGGGGGAAACCGTCACGGATCCGTCAGGGTCGATCTTGTGCGGGATGCTATTGGCGGCGAGAAAGGTGACGGCCTCCTGCTGCTCCGCGACGGTCGCGCCGGGCAAGAGCTGCACGTACGCCGGCTTGCCGGTGTACTGCTGAACCAGGAACAGCGCCATGACGAGAACGACGGCGAGGCTGCCGAAGAGCAGCTTCTGGCTCACCGTGAGCTTCTGAGCCGCGGTCTGGATGACGGCGATCGCTCGCCGAAGCTGGCCCATCTGGCCTCCGTGCCACTAGTCGGCGCGGTCCCCGCACCGTTCGCACGTGCGCAACCCCGATGCGGGATCGCCCGGACCGTGCGACTCGACGCAGACGATTCGGCCCGTCCGCGCGCAACCCTTGAAAGAACGCGCCAAGATCGCGCGAGCGTGCGATTTTTGCTCTTCGCCGCGCATTCCGTGCGCGATCAACGGCGGCGGGCTGGAGAATCAGACGCGGATCTGCTTGATCTCTTCGTACGCGTCCATCACCTTGTTGCGGAGCTGCTGGAGCATCTTGAACGCGGTGTCGGCCTTCGCGGTGGCCATCAGCACGGTTTCGATGTCGTCACGCTTGTGGGTGTGAAGATCCTCGATTGCGGTGTTGGCATCGTTCTGCAAATCATTGACCTGACGGAGGTTATCCATCAGCACATCTTTGAAAGATGGACCGCCGGCCTGGCCCGCGCCGCCGGGTTGCGCCTGGCGCAGACCCTGAAGCTGGCTGGCCTGCGAGCTACTGACAAGTCCGAGCGGATCGACCATGACCTTCTACCTCCGGGCGATGGCCCGGCCTTCGCCGCGCGCCTTCGTCCCCACTACGCTAGCAAACGGAGGGCCTGAGCAATCATCGACTTCGTCGCCTCGGCGGCTGCGACGTTCGCTTCGTAGGCCCTCATCGCGTCCACGGCATTGATCTGCTCCGTGACAGGGTCGACGTTCGGGTAATAAACATAACCCGCATCCGTCTCGGGCACTTGTCGCGCGTACGGGTGCCCAGGATCCCAGACTTTCTTCGGTGGAGCGTCGTCGAGCTGGATCTGTCCGACATGGACGCCGAGTTTCTTGCCGTCCGCGGAAATGGCATCGGGATCCCCCGGCATGAAGACCGCGATCCGCCGCTGGTACGGATTGGGCTTGCCGGAGGAATCGAGGATCGCGCCCTGGTTGGCGAGGTTCGCCGCGATGGTGTCCATCCGCGTGCGCTGGGCGATCATGCCGCTGACCGAAACATCAAGCCCGCCGTACATGGTTAGCTACTCCTTCACCGTTCGCGGATCGCCTGGTTGATCAACTCGAGCCGGGACTTGAACAGGTCGGTCGCGACACGGAACGCCGCGGTGTTTTCCGCGAGGTCCTGCATGAGGCGTTCGAGATCCCGGGTGTTCCGGTCGTGGAAGAGCACATTGCCCGTGCCGGTTCGCGGCGTCAGCGCAAGGCCCCCGCCCGCCTTCATCTCGATTTCCCGCGTCGGCTTGAGATCCAGCGGGGCTCCGTCGCCGCCCTGCTTCCGCCGCCGATCGACCGCCTCCGCAAGTGAGGCCTGAAAATCCTTTACCGAGACGTCCGCCGGCTGGAAGTTGGGAGTGGAGAGGTTGGCGATGTTGTGCGCGAGCAGCGTCTGACGGCGGCCGGCGAACTGGGCCGCGGTCTCGAGGACCGGGAGAGAGCCCGAGTTGAGCAGGTCGGAGATGAACATGCTGTCTCAACTTCATCGCAAAGCGTGTGCCGGACATGACCGGTGTTCGCCGTCCATCAGGGCTACAGGGTCTCCGCGACGAGGTGCAGTTCCTTCCATTTCTTGAGTTTGAGCCCGAGCGTCCGGACACCAATACCGAGCGCCCGTGCGGTCCGGACTCGATGCCCGTTAAACCGATTAAGCGTCGCGACGATGACCTCGCGCTCGATCTCCGCCAGCGGCCGCGGCTCATTGAACATGTGATCGATCGCAACGCCGTTCGTAATCGGCGCGGTCTTCGCCTCGACATGGATCCCATTCGACGAAGCGCTGGGCCCGTTGAGCCACCCGGCGATCAGCTCGGGACCGATTTCATCGCCATTACTGAGCACAACCGCGCGCTCGCAGAGGTTCTGCAGCTCGCGCACGTTCCCGGGCCATGAGTAACTCGCCATCAGGCCCACCGCTTCGTGCGAGAGCGCTTTGCCCGCGCGGCCCTCCCGCTGCGCCGCCTGCTTGACGAAGTGCGGTGCGAGCCGGGTGACGTCGTCGATCCGCTCGCGCAAGGGGGGCAGGTGAACCGGGAGCACATTCAAACGGAAGAACAAATCCTGCCGGAAGTTGCCGCGCGCGGCTTCTATTGCGAGGTCGCGGTTCGTCGTCGCGATTACGCGCACATCCACGCCGATCGTCGTGCTCGAACCCACGCGCTCGAACGAACGCTCTTGGAGCACACGCAGGAGTTTCGCCTGGATCTGCGGCCGGACTTCGCTGATCTCGTCGAGAAGCAACGTGCCCCCGTGCGCGAGCTCGAACCGACCCTTACGCAGCCGCTCGGCGCCCGTGAATGCGCCTTTCTCGTGACCGAAGAGCTCCGATTCCAGAAGTGATTCGCTCATCGCGGCGCAGTTCACCGCGAGGAACGGCTCTCCCGAGCGACCCGACATCTCATGGATGGCCCGAGCGACCACCTCTTTGCCCGTGCCGGATTCGCCCGAGATGAGAACAGTGCCCTGCGACGCCGCGACCGCGCGGACGCGCTCCTTCACGCCAAGCATCGCCGGCGACTGACCGATGATCCGGTCCAGGCCCCGCGGCCCGACCGTTCCGACGGCATCCCGCGCCGTGGAAGCACCTTCCGACTCGGCCGCGGCCAGCCGCAGCACCTCGTTGTCACGTTTGAGTCGCCCGTGCTCGATTGCCCGCTTTACCGCGACGACGAGCTCGTCGCCTTCGAAGGGCTTGGTCAGGTAATCGAACGCACCGAGTCGCATCGCTTGAACGGCTGTATCCACGGTGCCGAACGCGGTCATCAATACGATCGGCAGGTCCTCGTCGATCCGCCGGATGTGCTCGATGAGCTCGAGCCCCGACAGGCCCGGCATCTTCAGATCGGTGACGACCGCGTCCGGCCGCCGCCGCGCGATCGCGTCGAGAGCGGCGTTGCCATCCTGAGCGGAGACCACGACAAACCCGGCGCGCTGGAGCGTCGTACCGACGCTGTCGCGCAATAGTTCCTTGTCGTCCACAACGAGAACGGTGCTCATGCGCCTTCACTTCCTGGTAAGGCCCGTGCCGAGTCGGGCACGAGCAGTTCAACCGTTGTCCCGGGCTGCTGGCCGCCGTTCGCGCGGATCGCCACTCGCCCCCCGTGCGCATCCGCGATGCGGTGCACGATGGCGAGCCCAAGCCCGGTGCCATTGGATCGAGTTGTAAAAAACGGATCGAACACGCGTTCGACCAGTTCGGGCGGGATGCCCGGCCCGCTGTCCCGCACGGAAAGACTGACCAGCGACTCGCGACGCCCCTCGGCGTTCAGAAGCCGCCGCCGCCTGGCTTCCAGACGGATGATGCGTTCGCGACCGCTGGCCCCCGACTCCGCGATCGCTTCCGCGGCGTTGCGAATCAGGTTGACCAACGCCATGTGCATCAACCCCGAGTCGATGCGCACGCATACGTCTTCGCTGGAATCATTCGCCCGTTCAAGCTTGATCGCGGCGTTCGCGAGCAGCTCCTCGCACGCCTCGCCAGCTTCGTTGAGGGCCGACGCCGCGGGAACCGTTTCCAGGCGCAGCGGTCCATCGCGGGCGAAGAGCAGCACATCCTGCACGACTGCGTTGAGGCGCTGGACCGCCGCATCGATCCGACCTGCCGCGTCGCGGGCCGCGGGGCGATCCGCGAGTTCCTCCGCGAGGACGCGCGTGCTCAGCCGGATCGATCCCAGGGGATTCCGAACCTCGTGCGCGATGCCCGCGGCCATCTCGCCCAGCGCCGCGAGGTGTCGCGCCCGACGGAGTTGCTCGCGGCTATCGTGGAGCTCCCGCTCGAGCCGCGAAACTTCTGACCGCAGGGTCTCGTGTGTCCGCGCCAGTCGACCAGTTACTTCGTTGAACGCCGTCAGGAGCTCGGCCAGGTCGTCCGGCGTGACGACCGCCCCGGCCCCTAGTGTCGGGGCCATAGTCATCGCCGGGATAGGGTCAGCTTGCAGCGTCGTCATGCTTCACCCATGCTGGTCCTGAAAGAGCGGTCGCGTTGGCTCAGCTTTCGGCGCATAGGCGTTCAGCGCACCCCGGCCGCGCTGGACGCTCCCAACCTCCGTCGCGATTTCGCCCCGCATTTTTTCCAGGCGCCGGCGGTCTTCGTCGTCCCGTTGACTGATCGAGGCGACCAGCCGTCCGATTTCTTCAAATCGTGCTCTGAGCGGGGCGCGCGACGACTCCGGAACCGCGGCGCCGAGTTCGTTCCATCGACGGCAGAACGGTTCGATTTCCCGGTTGATGGCCTCGATGCGATCGACGATGACCTGCCGCTTCGCGAGCTGCGACAGCAGCCCGTCCCCGTCCACCGCGGAAATCATGGCCGATTGTGCTTCGCCCATCAGCGCGAGCTGGCGGTATTCCGTCTCAAGACGGTCCAGAGCGTGCGCGAGCCTTGGGAGCCAGACCGAGGGACTGGCGTGCGGGCTATCGTCGGATGCGCGGCCGCTGGTCATCCGTGACCTCCGTCCCGGAGCGATGCTCCGGTCCCAGGCTCCGCCTGGAGTGACCGCCTTACTCTCGACCAACAGGCCGGATTCGATTGAAAGAATCGGCAAGAGTTGCCGGTCGAAGTCCCGGCGACGCGCAAGCCCGACCGGCTCAGCCAGGTTCGCGCTCGCGCCCGTCGCCGCCCTCGGCGGTCGAAGTGGGGCCATTGCTCGCAGGCCCGGCGCCCCCGAGGTGAGAACTGGCTTCGAGCCAGCGTTCCCAGTGCCGCCGGTCCATCGGAGCATCGCCCGACTTCCAGACTTCCTCAGGAAGCTCGGCGAGCCGCGCCCTGGCGCGCTCGTGGGCCGTCCGGGCTTCCCCCCACTTCCCAAGAGCCGCGTAGCAGTTCACGATCTGGACCATCGCGACAAGAGAAGCTGGATCATTAGCGAATCGTTGGGCGGCACTGTCATACAGGCGAATCGCGCCGTCGTAGTCGCCGAGGTCAAACGCGCAATCGGCGCGGTACAGCACCGAGTTCCGAAGCCAGAGACTCTCGAGTGTCGAACGCTGGTCGGGCCGTCTGGCTTCAATTTCGGTGTAGACCTTGCTGTAGGTCTCGAGCGCCGAACGGAGCCGCTCCTCGCGCAAGGTCGTCAACGACGCCCGTTCGGAGACGGGCATCGCGCCGGTCAGTTGCTGCTCGATCTCCGCGGCCGATAGCCGCAACGAGTCAGCAAGCTCAAACCGAAGGTGGGTGGCTTCGGGCGCATCAGGGAAACGTTCGAGCGACTCGGTCAGCCGGGCGATGGCTTGGGGATAGCGCCCCGTCCGCCGGTAAAGGACGCCTAGTTCGACCAGCGCCTCGCGGAATACCTTTGCCGTCGGATCCAGCTTCCGGCCATTGACCAGCTCAGACAGGATTGTCTCGGCCTTTTCCGCATCCCCCTCGGCATTCCGAGCGAGATACGACCGCGCCAACGGCACCCGGCTGTCGTACGCCTCCCGAGTCTCGGGCCCGTTCGCGATGAGCTCTTCGAGCAGCGCGATCGTCGTCTTATGCTCGCCCCGTGCCTGGAAGAGTTGCGCGAGCCGCCGCTTGGCTTCGAGCCGCCGCGGATCGCCGACACGGTCGCCGGCGTAGCCCGTGAACAGATTGATCGCGGCCTGCTGATCGCCCGCACGATCCGCTGCATCCGCCGCCTTCCACAGGGCGTCGGCCGCCGCGGTAGGGTCCTTGATGCCGATGCGCTGGCCGTAACGCCGGTAATGCTCGGACGCCTGCGCGAAATGGCTCCGGATATCACGGAGTGTGACCGGATCACCAGAGGCGACGGAACCATCCTCGGCGGTGGGCAGCGCCGCCTGCATCCGCTCCGCGAGCGCCAGGTGCGTCTCGGCGAGGCGCAGCGGCGCTTCCTCCGGCTCCTCCTGCCCCGCGTACAGGCCCGCCGCAAGTTCGGCGAGGCGCAGGGCGCTTTCGTACTGCCCCTCTTCAAAGGACTTCCGGTATCGCTGCGCGAGACTTCGCTCGGCGTCACCGGTGGTCACTTCGGTCCGCGGCCCGCGGTGCGGCAGCCGGTCGACCACCTCGCGATACGACGCGAACGATTCGTTTTCGTGCCCAAGATCGAACTCGACCTCAGCAAGCCCAAGGTGCGCCGGCAGCATCGCGTCGGTCGATTGATAACGTGCGACGACCCCCGCGAAACGGTCCCGAGCATTCTCCAGATCGCCTTGTGACTGGGCCAAACGACCCAACAACACCTCGGCGAGCCCGTGCTCGGGCCGCGAGTCGGGAATCACTTGTTCCGCCCGGGTCAGGTGCGTTCGCGCCTGCTCGAGCCGGCCCAACTCGATGTAGGCCCGACCCAGCAAAAGAAACAACTCGCCGACTTCCGGCCGCGACTGATCGGGCTGACGCTGGAGTTCGACGAGCACTTCATCAATCAGCTTCTGCGGCGACCTCGACAGCAACCGGATCTCGTTCCGCCGAGCCACCGCCCAAAGCTGATCCTCGTTTGAGAGGCCCGATTCGTTGCGGAACCCGTCGAGCTGCCCGGCGAGCGCGGTCAGATCGGGCGTGGATGACGCCAACCTCTTCTCGATCAGTCGCTTGAAGACCCGCCGGCGCAGCTCCGGCTCCTCCGCGCCCAGATCCTTCAGCGTTCGTTCCGCTTCGTCAGGATGGCCGAGCGAGACCTGCGTGTCGGCGAGGAAGCCTAGCCGCCGGCCGCGGATCGAACTCGGATCGATCCGCGAGGCGGTCGAATATTGCTCTTGAATGCTTTTGTGATTCGCGTCGAGATTGAGGCCCCGGGCGCGCTGGGCGAGATAAAGGGCATCGCCGCGGAGGGCGTAGAACTTGCCGCGCTGCACGCTGGTGGTCGCCGGATCATTGACGACTTTCGAGACCGGGCCATTCAGAAACTCGATCGCCCGGTCGTACTCCCCCATCTCCACCATCGCCTCGGCGCTCTTCAGGGCGCCTTCGTAATCGGGGCCCGCCGACCGCTTGGGGATCAGGAGCAACCCCGCGACGAGCGCGATGACGCCCAACAGGACCGTGGGGATCTGCCACCGGTCGCGGCCGCCGCGGAGCGGGCCGACCGTCTCAATCACCGGCGGCGCGACTTCCTCGGGCGGCGGCTCGCCTTTCGGAGCCGTCTTCCCCTTGGTGTCTTCTGGCTTGGAGGCCTTGGCCAAGAATCAACTCCTCGACTCGTCCGGACCGGACTGGCAGAGCGCACCGACAGCGCCGGTGTTACCACTGTTTATCGGGTCCGCGCCGGGTGCCCTTGAAGCGCACTCCCCATTGAAGTTCAACCCGAGCCATCCGGCGATCCCGCGTTTTCTCCGCCGTTCTTGCCGGGTTCGCCACGCACAGGCCGGACCACGAGTGTTCCAAACGAATGCGGCCCCGCCGACGGCGGTCCTAACAGGGCCACCATGGCCAGGGGAGGGCACGCGTATTTCACGAGGTTTCGAGCGATTGCCTGCGCCGGATTGAGCCGGCTCCCGGCCGTCGAGATCGTCCGGCAGCCGACCAGAAGTTTTCCGAGCGTGCGGCCGAACACCGCCTCGCTGACGGCGCTCAGGGCCGCGGCACCACCGAGCGACACGATCAACGGACGGAGCCCGAGATCGTCCGTAAACGCGCCGGCCAGATCGAGCACCCGAATGGGCGAGAGGTGGTAGAGCCACGCCGCGAGCGCGACACCCGGCGCGAGATCGATCAGCGTTGCGATGAACCGTCGCGACGACTCCGCGAGAGCGTAGCCCTCAGGGAACGCGATGGCATCGCTCGTAACGGGACGGGCCACGAACACCGCAACCGATAACGCCAGCGATCCGAGGAGCAGCATCAGCGATTCGATGTCTCGCTTCGTCACGGGCCCCGGAATCTGCGCGGCCCCGTCAAAGAGCGTCCCGCCGGTTACCGAAATCACGTGCGACACGATCTTGAACGCGGGCGAGTATTCAACGCCGTACGCCGCGATGCGGTCGCCGGACACGCCGATGCACGCCGGGCCTGCCGATCGGCTGATCGCGCCGCGAGGGTACGACTGATCGCCACGCACGAGCTCGATCGAATAACCTCCGCCTTCACCGCCGTACGCGACGATCAGTTGGTCGCGCACAAACCACGCCGCGGCAACGCCATCGCGAACCGCGACGGCCTGCCTCGACCACGCCGGCTCCGTTTGTGCCGGGGCGGCCGATGACCAGACTTCAGACGGTGCATTTTCCGAGGTGGAAACACGAAGGAGCACCACCAGCTCCGACCCCGCAAGCACCATAACCTTGGCGCGCGGATCACTGAGCTCCGTGGGCAGTTCCACAGGCTCCCACGAGCCGCCGCGCAGCGCGAACAACTTTGTCCGCTCATCCACCAGGAGCGCAATCGGCCCGGTCCGGGTCAGCGCCAGACCTCGGATTTCGCCGGCGGCGGGCAGGGGCGGCAGCGCGCTCGGCTCTGTCATCCTGTAGAGGCCTGGGCGACCGACATTCTGCGCCGTCATCTGGCGAACAGGCCGCCACTTCCCATCCCCTCCCCCTTTGGGGTCGGCGTCGAATACGACCACCAACTCGCCGCCCCGGGCCGCCATCCCCAGCGGCGCACGCGGCAATGATCCCGCATCGATCAACGTTCCCGGTGGCACGTCGGCCGGCGCCGCAAAGAGGTAGACACCCGACCCCGGCTGCGGCATTGCGAGCCAGCCGATC
>DASZQL010000003.1:0-4898 GCA_035549675.1 Phycisphaerales bacterium
ATCACCCGGTCGTCCAGCGGATCGTTCTCGATTGGCGACGCCTCGCGATGCGGGAACTTGAGTCGCCCAACACCCGAACACTCATCGCGTGCTCCGGCGGCGCCGATTCCACCGCCCTGTTGCTCGCGATCGGCGCCGCCGCACCCGGACAAATCGTCGTCGGCCACGTTGCCCACGATCTCCGACCCGAAGCCGAAACACGCGCCGATCGCGACGCCGTCGCGGCCCTCGCCGCGAAACTGGATGTTCCGTTTATTGAACGATCGGTGCGAGTGCCACCCGGCAATGCCGAGTCGCACGCACGCCGACTGCGCTACGCCGCGCTCGCCGAAATGGCCCGCGAAACCGCCAGCAACATCATCGCCACCGGCCACCACGCCGACGACCAGTTCGAGAGCATCCTCATGGCCCTGATCCGCGGCACAGGCCTCGACGGCCTTCGCGGCATCGCGCCGCGCCGCCGACTGAAACAAGAGAACGCCGGCGCCAACGGCCCCGCCCTTATCCGCCCAATGCTTGGCGTCACGCACGCCGAATGCGAAGCGCTCTGCCGCGATGCCGGCATCGAATGGCGCACCGATGCGACCAATCTTTCGGGCGATCGCCTTCGTTCGAAGCTGCGCATCGGCCCGATCGCCGAGTTGATCCGCGCCAGGCCCGGCGCGGCGGCCAACGCCTCGAACGCTGCATCAATCCTCCGCGAGGCTTCGCGCCTGGTGCGCGATCGCGCGACAGAAGTCTTTGCTGACGCACACGAATGGCCGCGGGACGCGCTGCGCTACCAGCCCTCCATCATTCTCGGCACCGGCCTTCGCCGAGCATTCCACAATCTGACCGGCGGGCAAGGCGCCGATCGGCTCGGCCGCAAGCAACTCACCCCGGTAATCCGCGCCATCAAGGACCGCGTCACGGACCCGCGAATCTTCGAATGGCCCCGCGCCGTTCGACTGACCGTCGCCGCGAATCAGGTCACGCTCCAGAAGATCGCTCCCTGACTCCCACGGCTCGCGCCATCTTCCATGGAGCGGCCGACGTCCCGTCGGCCGAGCGTCTCACCCCATCAGCGCCTCATACAACTCCGGCACCCCGCGCCCGTGCGTCGCCACCGTCTCGATCACCGGTCGGCGCGAGGCGATATCCCGCAGGTCGCGCATCAGCTCGTGCTGCCCGTGATGGTCCGCCTTGTTGCACACAAAGAGGTCCGCGATCTCGAGAATGCCGGCCTTGTCCATCTGCACCGCATCACCCATACCCGGTACGAGCACCACCGCCGTGCGGTCAACATAGTCGCGGATCCGAGTCTCGTTCTGCCCGGCGCCGACCGTCTCGATGAACAGCGTGTCGAAGGCGCCCGGCGCGACCATCGACGACTTCGAGGGGGGCGGCTCGCACCCGCCGATCAGCTCGACGATGTCGTTGAGGTGGTGATAGTCCTCGCCGCGGATGGCGAGCGAGCGGTAGAACACCGACTCGTCCAGCCGGTTGAAGTCCACGCGCAACCGATCCCCCAGCAGCGCGCCGTGGGTAATGGGCGACATCGGGTCGAACGCAACGACCGCGACCCGTCCCTGCGCCCTTCCTTCCGATGCCCGCCGCGCATGCTCCGCCGCGAGCTGCGCCACCAGCGTGCTCTTGCCAGCGCCGGGCGATCCCGTCACGCCGATGACCCGCTTGGGCCGGCGGCGCTTCACATCCCCCCGCAATCCCTTGCCACCGTGCAGCATCGTGATGTCGCGCGCGAGCTGCGCGACACCGTGGTCGCTGATCTTCGCCTGCTTGCCCACCACTTCCGACCGAACCGCCTCCACGATCTGCAAAAGCCCCGTCCCCGTCGTGAAGCATTTCTTCACACCCCCCTGCAGCAGCACCGGGATGTCGTTCTGCGGCAGGATCCCCCCCATGTGCACCGGGATGTCCGGCCGCCCAAGATCCCGTAGCGCTTCAACCAGCTTCGGCCCGAGCACCAGGTGCGAGTTGCTCATCATCGACGCCGCGATCACGTCCGCATCCTCATCGCGCGCGGAAATCGCCAGCGACCGCGGCGTCTGCCACAGCCCCGAATAGATCACGTGAATGCCGGAATCCCGCAACGCCCGGGCGATCACCTTCACCCCCCGGTCGTGCCCGTCCAGCCCCATCTTCCCCAGCAGAACGCGGGGCCGGTGGTCCAGGTCCGCGCAGCGGTCCTTCTTCTCGAACTCCGTCGTCGGCGCGTTGAGCGCCTGCTGCATCATTTCGCGCGGGTGATGATGGTGATGATGAGGGTCCATGCAGCCTCATCATACTGCCCGACCGCAACAACGAACCGCGACCGAGACGGAGCGAACTTCCTGCGTTCACGTGCGCGAATGCCCCGCCCGGGCCGCCGCCTGCTTCAACCGCCGTTCCGTCAACCGCCGGACAACCGCGTCCGTCATCGTTGGAAACGCCGCCGCCAACGCCATCCCCAATCTCGTCGCGTGACTCGTCCAGACCTCCGGCCGCGGCTTCCGCAAGCACCGGACCACCGCCTTCGCCACTGTCTCCGCCGGCTGCATCATGAAGCTCCGCCCCGGCGGATCGATCAGGTCCGCCGTCGCCGGAGGCGACCGTTTGTGCGCCTCCTCAAACAGTTCCGTCCGCGTCCCGATCGGGTGCACCGACGACGCAAAGATCCCGCGCAACCGCAGCTCATCATTCAGCGCCCGCGTCACGTGCATCTGCGCCGCCTTCGTCGCGCAGTAAAAACCCGAATACGGCAGCGTGAACCGCGCCAGGCAACTGGAGCACACCAGCACGTGCCCCCGGCCCGCGTTCAGCATGTGCGGCAGCGCCGCCCTCACCGTCGAAAGCGTCCCGAAGAAGTTCGTCTCGAAAATCGCCCGTAGCTGCTCGTCGCTCGTCTCATGAATGGGCGACGCGAGCCCGTACCCAGCGTTCGCAAAGACCGAGTAGATCGACCCGAACGACTCCACGGTACGATCGATGAGCCCCCGGCACGCCGCGGCATCCGCGACGTCCATCTGAACCGCGATCGCGCGGCCGCCGAGCGACTCAATGGTCTTGACCAGCTCATTCAGCCGTTCGAGCCGGCGCGCTCCCACCACGACCGGCATCCCAGCCTTCGCGCATTCGATCGCCGTCGCGTGACCGATCCCCGACGAGGCGCCAGTAATCGCGATCGGCTTGCCCGCGAGTTCGATGGCCATGCGCGCAGTCTACGAGCGCCAGATGAAGCCCGAAGACCCTCTTCCTCCCCCGATTCCAATCGGGGGAGGTGTCATGCGCAGCATGACGGAGGGGGACCGAGTCCAGGACACACGGCCCCGAGCGCGTCCCGCCTTCCCTCACTCGCAGCTTGTCGCCCAATGCGCCAGCACCATGGCGATATCCGCCGTCCCAACCGTGCCATCACGGTTCAAGTCGCCCGCCATCCCCCGCGGCACCTTCTCTGTCCAGTTCATGATGATCACCGCGATATCCGCGAGCCCGACAGAACCGTCGCCGTCGGCATCCCCCGGGCACGCCGGCACCGTCAGCCCCTGGAACTCGAACGCCCCCACATCGATGCACGGCGGCGCGCCGGGCCCCGAATCCGACGTTCCGAGGTCATCCACCCGCCGCGGCTGATTCACCACGTCCAGCACCAGCTCATCGAGCATCGCCGAGTTGTCCCCGGCATCGATGCACCGCGATCCGGCCGCCGGCGAGAGATTCCCAAGGTCATCATCCTCGGTTCCCCACTGGTTGTCCCCGCCCGCGCTCGGCGTCCGCGCAAACAGCGGATCCGCCGAGAACACGCCCGGCCCGAAGTCCTCCCCAAAGCCCCCGATATCCGAATACGACGCCGCATTGTACGGCCCCACCAGCTCCAGCGGCGAGTTGCCCCACAGCACGCAGTTCTGAATCGTCGTGAGCTCCGCGAACGACCAGCTCTCGATCGCGCCGCCGGTGTTCTCCGGTCCGCAATAGTTCGCCGCGAACGAGCAGTTCGCGATGACCGGCTGACCGAAAACCATCACGTAGATCGCCCCGCCCCGGTTCGATGTATTCCCCACGAACGAGCAGTTCGCGATGTACGGCGTCGTGAAATAGCTCACCATGATCGCCCCCCCCCAGCCCTGCGGCGGGATGAGCGAATCATTCCGCGTGAACACGCACCCCTCGATGAACGGGCTCTCGCCCTCGACATACAGACCCCCGCCGCCGAGCTGCGAGCTGTTCATGTCGAACGTGCACCGCTCCATCGAAGAGCCCGCGGCGAAGTACGTGCTGATCCCCCCGCCCACCGAGAACGGCCCGCCGAGCGCCGTATTCCGGATGAACGTGCACCGTAGCGCACGCACATGGCTCCCAAGGATGTATAACCCCCCCGCTTCCTCGGCGTGATTCGCCGTAAACGTGCAATCCTGCACCGTGCCCTGCGTGTTGGAGATCGTGTACACGCCGCCGCCGAACGAAGCGAGGTTGTCGTCGAAGGTGCAGCGCTGGACGAGAAGCGTGGAATCGTTCGCCCACACACCACCGCCACCGGAGCCGCCGCCGCCACCCGAGCCCTTCGTGATCCCGACGCCCGCCTCATTCGCGGCAAACGAGCAATCCGAGACAGTCAACGTCGCAAAGTCGGCGTACGTGCCGGCGCCGCCGGTGATCGCCACGTTCCCGACGAACTCGCACCGCTCGATCACCGCCGAGGAGCCGACAAAGTTGTACTGACCCGCTCCAATCACCGCCTTGTTGCCCTGGAAATAGCAATCCGAGTAGTGAATCCCGCCTGTCGCTTTGCTGTACGACCCCCCGCCCTCGAGCTCCGCGTGGTTGTTGACGAACGTGCACCGCTGCACCTCGCCCGTCACGTCGAAGTGGAAGTACAGCCCCGCGCCGAATCCCGCCGAGTGATTGCCGATGAACGTGCAATC
>DASZQL010000004.1:0-10177 GCA_035549675.1 Phycisphaerales bacterium
CGAGCACGGCCGCGATTCGCTCCGCGGCTGGTGCAAGATCGAACAATTGGGCAGATAACTGGGAGGGCGGTACCTGATCCGGCTCTTTCACCTACCATCCCTCACCTTGCGCCACCCCCCGAATCATTTTTTCGAGCACACCCGCGATTCGCTCCGCCAATGGTGCGAGTCGATCGGCTGGCCCGCGTTCCGCGCTAACCAGCTTCTCGAGTGGGTCTACAAGAAGAACACCGTCGATCCTGCGGCGATGACCAATCTCTCCAAGCTCGAGCGCGACCTGCTCACGCGGGACATGACGTTCCTCTCGGGTGAAATCGTCTCGCATCAGTCCGCGAGCGATGGGACGCAGAAGCTGCTCGTCGAATGGTCGGATGTCGGCAAGGCGATGGGCCACCATGGCTTTGGGGCGCCCAGTCATGCCAATATCCAGACCTTGAGCGCGGCGGAAGAGGGAAGGATCGAGGACCGCGAGGTTCAGGTCCACGAATCGGAGCCGGGAACTTCGCTGTCGCTGCTCCCCGCCACATCCCCGGCTTCGGGCGACGCCGTTCGGACCGATCGCCAAACCGAGTGCGTCATGATCCCGGCTCCGCCGGGGTCGGAGTTCGACAGCGACCGGCGCACGGCGTGCATCTCGAGCCAGGTCGGGTGTCCCGTCGGGTGCGCCTTCTGCGCCTCGGGGCTGGGTGGGCTGGAGGGGAACCTGTCGGCGGGGCGCATTGTCGAGCAGGTGTGGCGGCTGCAGCAGCTTCCCAACGTGGGGCGCATCAGCAACATCGTCTTCATGGGCATGGGCGAGCCGCTGGCCAACTTCAGCGCCGTGGTGAAGGCGATCCGCACGATCACGGCGCCGTGGGGCATGGGGATCGGGGCCCGCAAGATCACGCTTTCGACGGTGGGGCTGCCGAAGGCGATCGAGAAGCTCGCGGCGGAACTGGACCTGCCGATCACGCTGGCGCTCTCGCTGCACGCGCCGACGGATGAGCTGCGGCGCCAGCTCATCCCGTGGGCGCAGTACTCCACGATCGCAGAGCTTCTTGCCGCGTGCCAGAAATGGTTCGAGAAGACCAAGCGCGAGATCACGCTGGAATACACGCTCCTCGGCGGCATCAACGATTCTGCCCAGCAAGCGGAGCAGCTCGCGGCCCTGGCCAAGACGCTGCGCGCGAACATCAACCTCATCCGCTACAACGAGGTGAAGGGGCTTCCCTTTAAGCGGCCGAACGATGACGATGTGCGCCGGTTTCAGGACATTCTTCGCGCGCGAGACATCAACGCGCACATCCGGGCGAGCCGCGGGCGCGACATCGCGGCCGCCTGCGGCCAACTCCGGCACGAGAAGGCGCTGGCCGGGTGAGCCGCACGGCACCCCTGACCATTCCTCTGCCCACAAGCCTGCGTTGAACCACGACGAATCCCGATTCGTAGGGATCTTGCACTACGGCATTCCCGGGATCATGACAGCCATGGACCGTGCGGAACTTGTTCAGGCCTTCTCGGCACCGCATGGGGCGATGCTCTCGGCGTGGGCGCTTCTGACTATCTCGCTTTGCATCGCGGGTCGTTCAGCCAGGGCCCGCGGCTTTGCAGACCGCCTCGACCGCGTTCTCGGCATTGCGGCTCTGGTCGCGTGGCTTATCGTCGGGGCCCTATGGCCCGCGCCCGGCCGCCGCTCCTTGGCCGACTCACTGCCGATCTATCTCTGCGACCTGGCCTTCCTCGCCGCGGGGCTCGCGATGCTCATCGATCATCGCTTGCCGCGGGCGTTGCTTTATTTTTGGGGTGTCGCGCTCTGCTCGCAAGGCCTCCTCGTTCCCGTTGACCGCCCCGGCCCTTCGCACCCGGAGTTCTGGCTGACGTGGATCACACATTCCTTCATCGGCGCGTACGCGACGTATGACCTGATCGCCCGCCGGTACCGGCCCATCTGGCGCGACTGGCGATCCGCCACGTTGCTCGGCCTCGGCTACGCCATCGCCGTCTTCACGCTCGACACCATCACCGGCTGGAACTACGGCTATCTCGGCCCGTCGCCGGCCGGAACCTCCCCCCTGCTCGGACTCCTCGGCGACTGGCCGCTTCGCGCGGTGTGGGTCGTGCTCCTCGGATTCATCGGCGTGACGTCCATCATGTTGCCGTGGGAGATCGCCGGGCGTGTGAGGCCGGAGGGTGCCGCGCAGGCTTGAAATCGGTACAGTCGCCGCATGGACATCGACCCGCTTTCGCTCGACATCGCTGACCGGTACAAGCTGCTGATCGGAGCGATCGTGCCCCGGCCGATCGCGTTTGTTTCCACCTCTTCGCGCGACGGCCGCCTGAACCTCGCGCCGTTCTCGTTCTTCAATGGCGTCTCTTCGAACCCCCCCACTATCCTGTTCTGCCCGGCGAACAAGCCGGACGGCACCCAGAAAGACACGCTCATCAACTGTTCGGAGGCGCCGGACGGTCTTGGGCAGTTCGTGGTCAATATCGTGAGCGAGGCGATCGCGCGGCGCATGTCCATCTGCGCCGAGGAGATCCCCTACGGCGAGTCTGAGTTCGCCCTCTCCGGTCTCACGCCCGCGCCGAGCAAAAAAGTCAGGCCCCCGCGCGTTGCCGAGTCGCTCTTCTCCATGGAATGCATCACGGACCGCATCCTGCGCCTCAATCCCGGCGCGCCGGCGGGCGGCAATATCGTGATCGGGCGCATCGTTCACATCCACGCCGCCGACGGTCTCGTGAACGACCGCTGGCACGTTGACCCCGCCAAACTCGCGGCGGTCGGGCGCATGGCCGGACTCGGCTACTGCACCACGCGGGACCGTTTCGAAATTCCCTGGGGCAAGGCGGCGCTCGACGCGCCGAACGAACCGCGAGCGTGAGCGAGCGATCTTCTTAACCTTCCCCGCTCAAATACCGCGATGCCTTCCCAACGCAAGCCTCCAGATGCTCCAGGGCGCGCGACGCCAACCGCCGCACGGCATCCGGCGAGCGGTCCATCTCCTTCGCGACCTCCGCCAAGTCCGCCTCCTCCAGGTACAGTCGGGTAACGACCTTCTGGTAATCCTCCGGCAGCTTCGCGATGCACGCCATGAGGGCCGCCGTCGCTTCCTCGCGCCGCATGATCCGGCTCGCCGTCACCGAGTCAGGCAGGCACCTGTCCAGCAGGGTGTCGTGCCTGGACACGTTGGGCCCGCCGCCCCCCTGCCCCATTTCGCGCGAGACATCGCGTTTCTTTCGGCGCCAGTGACGCGCGTGGTCGATGAAGCGGTGGTCGATGATCTTCGTCGCCCAGTGGTAGAAGGAATCCTCGCCCTGGTACTTGAACGTGGCGATCCCTTTGAAGACGTCGATGTACGCCTCCTGCAGGATGTCGTCCGTCTCGATCTTGCCCTGCCAATCCACGCCGATCTTGCGCTTGGCGAACCCGACGAGGCGGCCGTGATGCATCGAGAGGAGCTTCGTCGTCGCGTCGGCGTCCCCGCCCGCCGCGAGCTCGCAGAGCATCGCCACAGGGTCGTTCGAGTTGGGGCTGTTCGGCGCTGCGGAAGTCACTCGCTCTAGAATACACGGTCACCGCCGGAAACCTCGCTCCGAGCGGTCCACCCCGGAACCAGCACGCGATGGACGAGCCGGTTGATCCGAAGATTGCCGACGCCGTCTCACGCTTTCTCAAGAGCCGCCGGGAGGGGCACCGCGCCTCGCTCGAGCGGGCGATCACCGACTCCGGGGTTTCCGAAAAAGCCAAGCTCACCGCCGCGAAACTCATCGCCGATGCCGCCAGACAGCACGGCCCACCCAGCCTCCACACCCGTGCCGGAAACGATCCAGACGACGCGCCGATCCCTCCCCTCGACCTCCCCGAGATCGAAGGCTACGACATCATCGACGTCGTCGGCCGGGGCGGCATGGGCGTCGTCTACGAGGCGTACCAGCGCTCGACGGGCCGCCGCGTTGCCATCAAGCTCATGCTCGATTCACTCATGGGCGGCGTCGGCGGGGAGCGCACGCGCCGCCGCTTCGAGCGCGAGGTGGAACTCGTTGCGCGGCTTTCGCATCCGAACATTGTTTCCATCGTCGACTCCGGCGCGAACCGCGGCCGCCACTACTACGTCATGGAGTACATCGAGGGCGTCCCCCTCGACGACGCGATCAAGCCGGGAGAGACGGTACCCGCACAATCGCTCGCTCTCATCGCCAAGATCGCCGACGCCGTTGACTACGCCCACCAGCGCGGCGTGATCCACCGCGACCTCAAGCCCGGCAACATCCTCATTGATTCACGCGGCGAGCCGCACCTCCTGGACTTCGGTCTCGCGAAGTCCTTTGACCCCAACTCGCTCGTCGGCGTCCGCGCTTCGCTCTCCGAACCCGGCCAGTTCCTCGGCACTCCCGCCTACATGCCCCCCGAGCAGGCCCGCGGCGAAACCGAGCGCATGAGCGTTCGTTCCGATGTCTATTCCCTCGGTGCGATCGCCTACGAGCTCGTCACCGGCAAGCTCCCCTGCGGCATGGAGGGCCCCCTCGCTCTCATCCTCGAGCGCATCAACAGCATCGACGCCACCCGTCCCTCATCGCTGCGCAAGGGCCTCGACGCCGACATCGACGCCATTCTTCTGAAATGCCTCGAAAAATCTCCGGAGCGCCGGTATTCGGGCGCGGGCGAACTCGCCGCGGACATCCGCCGCCATCTGAACGACGAGCCGATCCACGCGCGCCGCACGAGCGTGCCGGTGCGAGCCGTGCGCTGGATGAAACGGCACAAGCTCGCGACGACAATTGCGGCCGCATCGATCGCGCTGACCGTTACCTCTACGGGGCTGTACTCCTACCACCTCTTCAGCACGAATCAGTACTACCAGGCCGCTGAAGCGCTCGATGTCAAGAACACCGAGGAGTACGGCAGGCTCGGCAACAAACAGCAGCCCCCCGACCTTTCCATTCCATTCCTCAAAGGATTTTCCGAACGCGCCGCAAGCATGTACCAGGACCGGCCGTTGAACGAAGCACGCGTGCGCCTCAATATCGGAAAGGAGCTCCGCCGCTGGTCGAGCCCCGGTTACGAACTCGCGCTTCATGAGTTCGAGCGTGCGGTCAAGCTCATCGAAGACAACAAGGGCCCCGAGAGTGCCGAAGCCGCTGAGGCCCGCCACAGCATGGCCAGTGCGCTCTACGATCTGGGCCGTTACGCCGAGGCACGCGACTCCTACGAGCGCGCCTACCAGATCCGCAAGAGTCTCCTGGGCGACGCCGATTCCCGGACGCTCGACTCGGCCGGCTATCTCGCCTCGTCGCTCGTGACGCTCGGCAGCTACACCGAAGCCGAGCGCATTCATCGTGAGACGCTCGCCGGCTTCCGGCGAGTCCTGCGTGAGAACGATCCCAAGCTCGGCAGCCCGATGAACAACCTCGCGACGTGTCTGCTCGAAACGGGCAAGTTCGACGAGGCGTACGGGCTCCTCCGGGCGGCGCTCCCCTTCGCCGAGAGCAACCCAGAGAAGGATCCCGTCTTCATCGCTCGCGTGCGGAGCAACACCGCCGTCGCCCTCGTTCGGCTCAACCGCGCCGGTGAAGCCCTGCCCGTCTTCGACGAAGCGATCCGCAACAAGCGCAGCGAGTACGGCAAGGACACCGACGACGTCGCGCGTTCCATCCACTCGCGCGCGGAGGCGCTCGCGCAGCTCGGGCGCCTGGACGATGCCCTCGGCGCGTGCGAGGAGTCGCTCGCGATCCGTCGCCGGGAGCTTGGGGAGCGCCACCGCGACACGGCTTCGAGCCTCTTTCTCAAGGCCAAGATCCTGGTCGAGCTCGACCGCTGCGATGAGGCTGAGCCGATCGTCGGTTCCGTGATCGAGATCCGGCGCGCCGTGCTTCCCCCGATGCATCCCGCCATCTCGGAGGCCGAGGCCGTCAAAGCCGAGTGCCTCGCCGGCGCGGGTCACACCGACGAAGCGGAGCCGCTCCTCCACGCCGCCGTGGACAACCTGATGCGCACCCGCGGGCCGGAGTTTCCCACCACCCGTCGCGCGGTCGAGAGCCTCGCGTCGCTCTTCAAAAAAACCGGACGCGACGCGGAAGCCCGTCAGCTCGAATCCACCATCGCCGCCAACCCGCCACCGACTTCAGTGCCGGAGGGAACGGATCGCTGAGGTCATAGGCAAGGCTGGCCCCAGTACGAAATCACCCGCGCGATATCGCCCAGGCCGATCATGCCGTTGCCGTCGAGGTCCGCGTCGAACCACGCCGGCACGGTCTCCCCCCAGTGCATGATCACAGCCGCGATGTCCGCGAGGCCCACCGTGCCGTCCGAATCCACATCGCCGGGGCAGGGCGGCACGGAGATCTCGATCACGTACGACCCGGGCGTCTGGTTCACGGGCGAGCCCATCCAATGGTGGAGCGGCAGCGGGCTCCCGTCCGGCCCCGACACTTCTGTGGTCGAGAGGAACTGGAACAGCGGCTGGCCGTTCATGTCCACGGGCCGGCGGCCGACGACGCTGATCGCGAGCAGGTACAGCCCGGGCTCGTCGACCACGATGCCCGTTCCGTCGGTGGAGAAGTTACGAAGACGCGCCCCCTGGTCCGAAGCCGCGCGGTCGTGGTTGGCGAGAAGCCCCCGCTCGTCCTCGTACTCGAACAACCACAGCACCGAATCGAACTCCGCGAATGCGGAGTGCCGCCCGACGAGAGGTGAAGTCGTCACCTGCCAGCGGCCGGGCTGCTGGATTTCGATGATGTACATGTCCTCGAAATCGGGTGCGCCGCGCACCTCGCTGACCAGTGCGACGCCCGACAATGATCCGGTGATGTGACCGCTCCCCGGGATCATCGTCGCGCTCGCCGCCGAGGCTTTCGTGCTTCCCGCATCGCCCGGCGGCTCGGTGTATTCGGGTCCCGCCACCGCGCGTGCGGACAACATCGCCGTCACCGCCATCGAAATCGCGCCGATCCGTGCACGCATCGTCAATCCTCCGACGCCCGTCCTAGCGCCGCCGCCATATCGCGGCCACGCTCAGAAAAGCGAGAATCCCCGCCCCACCGGGCGAGGGCACAATCAGAATCGTGTACTGGCCGGGGATGGGCGAGGACGGCTGTCCGACCCAGTGATCCAGGGGCAGCATGCTGCCGTCGGGACCGGAGATCTCGTTCGGCCCGACGAACTCGAAGATCGGGGTGCCGTTGAAGTCGACCGGCGTCCGGCCGGCGACACTGATCGCGAGCAGGTACAGCCCCGGCACCGAGATGGTGACGCCGGTTCCGTCCGTCGACTGGTTGATCAGCCGGGCTCCCGTGTCGCCGGGCATGAAGGTGTTGTTGGCGAGCAGGCCGCGCTCGTCGGTGAACTCGAAGAGCCAGAGCACGCTGTCGAACTCGGCGTGCCCGCCGGTCGGGGGATTGAGCGGGTCGGGCACGAGCGGGCTGGTCGTGGCGAGCCATTGGCCCGGCTGCGTGATGTTGATGATGTACATGTCCTCGAAATCGGGCGGCGTGCCGAGCATCGAGCCGACGCCCGTGAGCGCGCCGGAGATGTGACCCGCGCCGATGAGCATCGAGACGTCCGTCGCCGTGGCCTTACGGTTGCCCGCATCGCCCGGCGGCTCGGTGTATTCCGGTCCGGCGAGCGCAGCACCACCGAGGGAGCCCAGGCACCCGATCCACAAAGCGCAACACAACTTCGGGAACGTCATGCTCCCTCCTCTTCTCGACCACCTTGATCCGCGGCGACCCGGCCGCCCACCCCGATCCCTCATAGACTACACCAAACAACACACGACTCAATTACTTCACCGAGCCTTAGGCCACACTTTTCCCCGTTCTTACCTCACCGTTCCCGATCATCGTTCACGACGATCAATCGCCCAAACTCACATGACCGGCCCAACACCCACGCCAGCCGACACCGCAAAGCCCGTTATTGAAGCCTACGTCGTCGGTGATTCCGCCGGCTGGTCCATCGAGCCCGCGTCGCCCCGCCGAGGCTGGATGGACAACATCCCGCACGGCTTCGCCTACCGGTGCCTCCCGCTCGTCATCGGCAATCAGGCCGGCTGGGTCATCCGTTGCCCCGCCGCCTTCAACGCGGTCTGGAACGGCTCCACCGACATCCACGCCGTCACCGTCCTTCTGGATCCTGGTAGCGAACGCTACAAGCCCATGATCACCTCCCACTTCGGGCACGGCATCCTCACCTTCTCGCTCCCTTGGCTCTTCCGCACCTCCCCCGGCTACGGCCTGCTGATCCGCGGCCCGACCAACATGTTCAAGCACAACGCGACCCCCCTCGACGCCTTCGTCGAAACGGACTGGTCGCCCTTCACCTTCACCATGAACTGGAAGCTCCACCGCCCCAACCAAACCGTCCGCTTCGAACGCGGCGAGATCTGCTGCCAGATCCTTCCCTATTCGCTCGACGCCGCGGAGAGCTTCGGCGTCAGCTTCGCCTCGATCGATTCCAACCCCGAGCTCAAGGCGGGCTTCGAGGCCTGGAAGGAATCGCGCAACGCTTTTAACGCCCGTTCCGACCGCACCGCGCAAGAGTGGCAGAAGGTGTACGTCAAGGGCCAGGCCCCCGTCGGTGAGTCCCCTATCGCGCATCGCACCAACCTCAAGCTCGCCAAGTTTCCAACGAATCCGCAGTGATTGACGGGGCACCCCAAGCCGGTTCCTCTCCCGGTTCCGATCGGGGGAGGCGTCACGGCAATGTCGTGACGGAGGCGGGCTTCTTCGCGCCCTTGCCCCTCACCCCGCTTTCCCCCACACTCCCCGCATGTCCGCCCAGCAATCACCCCTCTCGCTCGACGCCGCTCCGCTCACGGTCTGCGACATCGAACAAGTAGCGCGCCACGCGCGACCCGTTTCTCTGGGTCCGGTCGCGACCAGGAAGCTCAGTGATTCGCACAACCTCCTCCGCTCGGCGATCGATTCCGGCGCCACCATCTACGGCGTCAATACCGGATTCGGCTCGCTCTCGCGCCAGCGGATCAGCGACGCCGACCTGAAGGACGTCCAGCGGAACCTCATCCGTTCCCACGCCGCGGGTGTCGGCGACCCGCTTCCCGATGAAACCGTCCGCGCGATGCTCCTGCTCCTCGTCGCCTCGCTCTGCCGCGGCTGCTCCGGCGTCCGGCCCGTCGTCGCCGAGACCATCACGCAGCTTCTCAACGCGGACATCACGCCGATCGTGCCTTCAATC
Source organism: Phycisphaerales bacterium (assembly GCA_035549675.1). Taxonomy (GTDB): domain Bacteria; phylum Planctomycetota; class Phycisphaerae; order Phycisphaerales; family UBA1924; genus DASZQL01. Next base: position 9,173 of record DASZQL010000004.1, read on the forward strand.
GGCTCGGTCGGCGCTTCGGGCGACCTCGCACCCCTCGCCCACGCCGCGCTCGTGCTGATCGGCGAAGGGCGTGCCCGCGTCAACGGCCGCGAGGCCGACGGCGCAGAAGCTCTCCGTGCCGCAAGCATCAAACCCCTCGAACTCCACGCCAAGGAGGGCCTCGCCCTCATCAACGGCACCCACCTTATGGCCGCGCAGGCTGCGCTGCTTCTCCCGGATCTCGATCGTCTCGTCGACGCCGCCCTTTGCGCATGCGCCATGTCCATCGACGCCTGCCGGGGCACTGATTCATTCCTCGATCCGCGCGTTCACGTTGCCCGCAATCAACTCGGCCCAGCCCGAGTCGCCGCACGACTGAATACCTTCCTCGGCGCCGGCGGACCTGGCGCGAGCGAGATCATTCCGAGCCATGCGGAGAACGACCCGCGCGTTCAGGACCCCTACTCCCTCCGCTGCGCCGCCCCCGTGCTCGGCGCCGCCCTCGACACCATCGACCACGCCCGGCGCGTCATCGAGCGCGAGCTCGGCGCTGTCACCGACAACCCGCTCATCCTTGCTCCGACAGCAGAGCACACCGACATCGCTGTCTCCGCCGGGAACTTCCACGGCATGCCGATCGCCCTCCCACTCGACCACGTCGCCGTCGCGCTCACGCACGTCGCCGGGATCGCTGAGCGCCGCGTCTTCTACATGCTCGCCGCATCCGATCCGGAGATGCACCTTCGTCCCTATCTGTCGCCCGTGCCTGGGCTGCATTCGGGGCTGATGATCACGCAGTACACCGCGGCGGCGTGCGTCAATGAGCTCATCACCCTCTCGACACCGGCGAGCGTGAGCAATATCCCGACGAGCGCGGGGATGGAGGACTACAACTCCTTCGGTCCCCGTGCCGCCGCGAAAGCCCGTCGCGCACTGGAACTCACGACGCACGTCGTCGCGATCGAGCTCCTCTGCGCCGCCGAGGCGATCGAGCACCACCGGCCGCTGAAGTCGGGCCACGCCATC
>DASZQL010000005.1:0-10842 GCA_035549675.1 Phycisphaerales bacterium
TCCCGACGGAGATTCTCGGCCGCATCCACGTCTGCTCTTCCATGTCCGAGCTCAGCTCATACACCGCGGGTGTTGTCCACGGCGTTGGCAGCGTCAAGCCGGATAAAGGGAGAAAGCCGTGACGCCGCGGAATCGTGGCTGAATCGCCGGCGCATCTTCTTCATCGCGTGCGAGGAACTCTGGGGAATGAACTGGGGAGCCGAGTGGATCGTGTCGCAGTACGCGTTCGGGGCCGAGGGGTGACCGCGTGACCCGATCCCTGGTGTGGTTCCGTCGTGATCTCCGCACGCGCGACAACACCGCGCTGCACGAAGCCGCCCGCGCCGCAACCCGCGGGGTGGTCGGCACCTTCGTCATCTGCCCTGAGCAATGGCGAAATCACGATGACGCTCCCGTCAAGATCCACTTCTGGCTGCGGAACCTCCGGGCACTATCGATATCGCTCTCGCGGCTAAACATCCCCCTGGTCATCGTGCACGCGGAACGCGCGAGTGAGATTCCCGAGCGGTTGCTCGCGCTGGCCCGGGCGTCGCGCTGCGATTCGCTCTTCTGGAACCACGAGTACGAGGTCGACGAGCAGCGCCGGGATGCGGGGGTGTTCCAGCGGTTGCACTCCGCAGGAATGTCGGTCAAGGGCTTCCACGATCATGTCCTGCTCGATCCGGAGTCCATCCGCACGGACGAAGGGCGGTGCTACTCGGTGTTCACGCCCTTCAAGCGACGCGTGATCCAGAGGCTCATGGAGCGCACACCGGAGGTTCTTCCGGAGCCCGCGGTGCAACCCGTGATCGAGGTGCAACCGACGCCGATCCCGGACCGCGTCGATGGATTCGACTCGCCCGTGGATCCCTCCCACTGGCCAGCGGGCGAGCAGGCCGCGCTCGGGCGGCTGGCCGAGTTCTGTAAGCGTCGTGTCGTTGCATATCGGGACGATCGTGATGCACCCGCGATCGATGGCACCAGCCGGCTGTCGCCGTATCTGGGCGCCGGGGTTCTCTCCCCACGCCAGTGCCTCGCCGCCGCGCGCCGGGCGAACTCCGGACGGCTCGACGGCCTCAAGCCCGGAACCGACGGCCCGGCCCAGTGGATCAGCGAACTCATCTGGCGTGAGTTCTATCAGCACATCGTGGTCGGGTTTCCCCGTGTATGCATGAGCCGGCCCTTCAAGCCTCACACCGAGAGGATCCGCTGGGCGGAGAACGCCGAGCATTTCAAACGTTGGTGCGAGGGCAGGACAGGGGTCCCGATCGTGGACGCGGGCATGCGCCAACTGAACGCGATCGGGTGGATGCACAACCGCCTCCGAATGATCGTTGCGATGTATCTGACCAAGGACCTCTTTCTCGACTGGCGGTTGGGAGAGCGGTACTTCATGCGTCATCTGGTGGATGGCGACCTTGGCTCCAACAACGGCGGATGGCAATGGTCCGCATCCACCGGCTGCGACGCGGCACCCTACTTCCGCATCTTCAATCCCATCACGCAGTCTGAGAAAGTCGACCCATCCGGAGAGTTCATCCGCCGCTGGGTTCCCGAACTGGCCGGAGTCCAAGGCAAGGCCATTCACGATCCTTCACGGTTGGGGATGCTCGGGCGCCTGCGCTCGGAATACTCTGAACCGTTGGTCGCTCGCGAAGGCGTCCGTGAGCGAGTGATCCGGGCCTTCCGTGCGCTGGACGGGCGATGAGAGCGGCAGTGCCGACCACAGAGTCACGTGCCAGGCCGCACGACGGTCGCCAACGCGAGATATTCCCTGCGGGCGTTCGCCGCAGACGTCTGTGTCGACCACTCGACGCTCTCGCAGTTCCTACGGGATAGACGGCCTCTCACCGAGCGGACGATTCGCCTGTTCGGAAAGCGGCTGAAGCTCTCCGAGACAGTGGTCGATGCCTTCGAGTGCGCGTTGGAATATCGCGTCCGTACCGCAAATTCACGTGAAGGATTCTTCACGATGCCGATGCGCGGTCCGCCCGGATCCTCGCGCCGGAATGCGTTATTTTTCCCAGTGGATCCGGCTCCTTTCGAAGCGTGACAGTTCAAACGGGGGAGAACGGCGCGCGACGACGGCCTTGCACCGGCAAGACGGCGGGACAATCATGAACCGCGTGATCACCACGACCTGGAAGAACGCGTGAAGGTGCTGCTCGTTCATCCGAGCGCCCTGCTCTATTCGGAGGTGTACCTCCGGCTGGAGCCGTTGGGGCTGGAGTGCGTCGCGGCCGCGGTCCGCAGCGCCGGTCACGACGTGCGCCTGCTGGACCTTCAGGTGTTTCGGCACCGCGACCTGTGGCGCGAGATCGAGCGGTTCGGCCCCGATGCCATCGGCTTCTCGCTGAACTACCTGGCCAACGTGCCCGAAGTGATCGATCTGGCCAAGCGCATCCGTGCGCGGTGGCCCGGGGCGTTCATTTTCGCCGGGGGGCACAGCGTCTCGTTCATCGCCGAGGAAGTCCTGGGCCACGCGGGCGGGGCGATCGATTGCATCGTCACCGGCGAGGGCGAGATCACAACGCCGGCGATGCTGGCGGCCATCCCCAACGTGCACGGCCTGCCGGGCGTGACGACCGCGCTGGGCGCTGGCCCCAAGCCGCGGCTCCTGGAGGACCTTTCTCTTTTCCGGCCGGCGCGGGAGCTGACGCGTCGCCGGCGCCGTTACTTCATCGGTCATCTGGACCCGTGCGCCTCGATCGAGTTCACGCGCGGCTGCCCGTGGGACTGCACCTTCTGCAGCGCGTGGACCTTTTACGGACGCAGCTACCGCAAGGCGGACCCCGTCGCGATCGTTGACGAGATGGAGCGCATCCGCGAGCCGAACCTCTTCATCGTCGATGACGTGGCGTTCGTGCACCCCGAACACGGCATGGCCATCGCCGACGAGGTGGAGAAGCGGGGCATCCGCAAGCGCTACTACCTCGAGACCCGCTGCGACGTGCTCATTCGGAACGAGGAGGTCTTCCGGCGCTGGGCCCGCCTCGGGCTCGCCTACATGTTCCTCGGGTTCGAGTCGCTCGACGGCGACCAGCTCGCGCTCTTCCGCAAGCGCATCACGCCGAACCAGAACTTCGAGGCCCTCACCGTGGCGCGCCGGCTCGGCATCGAAGTCGCCATCAATCTGATCACGGACAGCGATTGGGATCGGGACAAGTTCCGTGCCGCGAAAGAATGGGCGATGGAAGTCCCGGAGATCGTGCACCTCACGGTGGCCACGCCCTATCCGGGCACCGAGCTCTTCCACGAGGACCCCCGCCCGCTGACCAGCACCGATTACCGCCTCTTCGACATCCAGCACGCCGTAACACCGACCCGGCTGCCGCTGCGGGAGTTCTACGAGCAGCTCGTCCGCACGCAGGCCGTCATCAACTCCAAGTTCATGGGCTGGCGGACGGCGCTGGCGATGTCGCGGATCATCGCCGGCCAGCTCGTGCGAGGCCAGACGAACTTCCTGCGCATGCTCTTCAAGTTCTCGCGCGTGTACAACGCCGAGCGCTTCTTCCGCGATCACGAGCGCCCGTCACCGTACGCGATGCGCCGCCCGTCGGAGTACCCGCGGCGTCAGGCCAAGGCGCCGCTGCTCGTGCACCTCCGCACGCCCGCGGAGAAGGCCTGAGCACGCGCCGGCGCGCCCCGAAGAGCTACTCGTTGCCAGCGCCGGCGACAGCGGGCCGGAAAAGCCGCTTTGATTTGATGATCTCAGAGACCTTCGCAGGGACCATGCTCTCCCAGGACGCATCGGAACTCTGGATCAGCGACAGGACCCGCTCCTGGTTGATCGAGAGCCAGGACTCGTTCGTCGGGCGCACGAGTTCGAGTCGGCCGAGTTCCCTGAGCAACCGGTGGAGGTGCTGCCACGGCTCGGGCATCGCCATCTCGTCGATTGTTTCGATCCGGCCGGAGACAGGATCTCGGGCCGGGTAGATATACATCTTGACCGACCGCTTGAAGAGCCGCCCGATGGCTTCCAGAACGCCTCCCGACAGGTGAACGTAGAACTGCTCCCGGAGCAGTTGCTTCACGCTGGGCGCGCCGACAGCGAAGCCGATGAGCCCGTCCGTGTACGACGCCAGGTATTCCGCGATTTCGTAGTGGCGCTCGAGACGCGAGATCAGCACGTCGAAGCCCAGCGCGCCGAGTATTTCGGCACGGGCCAGGAAGTCCGCGTGCTCCAGCTCCGGTTCGCGGACGAGGTTGTGGAGCGACATCTCGGCCAGAATGACCGGCTGCTCCTTGTGCGCGCCGGATCCTTTAAGGAACGCGTCGCGGGAGCGCTCGAGGATGTCGAGTGTCAGGTTCGTGACCGGCCTGAAGTGGCCCCGGCCCACCAGGATCGGTTTCTTGTAGAGCACCTCCGACGGCTGCACGACCTCGCCGTCGGCGGTGAACATCGCCGCGTCGGTGTAGCCGCGCTTCACGAGTTCGAGGCTCATGAGCCGGTTGTCGATGCCGGGGAAGGCCGGGCCGGAGAACTTGATCATGTCGATCTCGACGCGCTCGCGCGACAGTTCGTCCATCAGGCCGGCGATCAGGTCCTGGGGCGCGCCGCACCGGAAGAAGGCGCCGTAGAGCAGGTTGACGCCCAGCACGCCGAGGGCCTCCTGCTCGCGGTCCGCCGACGCGTCGAGCAGGTGTGCATGGACCGTGATCTGCGACGCCTCCGCGCCGGGCTCGGCTTGAAAGCGAACGCCGAGCCATCCGCGCCCGCGCTCGGCACTCTGGAATCGCCGTGTGGCCACGGTGTCCGCAAAGGCGAAGAAGCACCGCGTGCCACCCAGCTTGTCGCGGAGCTGGTCGGCGACCTGGGCATATTCGCGCTCCAGCATGGACTGGAGGCGTTCCCGGCTGACGTAGCGTTTCGACTGGCCGTAGACCGCGTCGCTGATGCCCATGTCATAGGCGGAGATCGTCTTGGCGACGGTGCCAGCGGCCCCGCCGACGCGGAAAAACCACCGCCCGACCTCCTGCCCGCCGCCGATCTCCGCGAACGAGCCGTACCACTTCGCGGCGAGATTGATCGCCAGTGCTCTTTGCTGGGTGGTGAGCGTGACGGCTGTCATGAAACGTCTCCATGTTCCACGCGTCGGCCATTCCTGATGCATGCGGCGGCGGCGGGGCATTCCTGCCGCGCGCCGACGATTCTTCAACCTCCGCGAGCACCGAGCGTAACGGAATCGAAGCACAATGCCCGGAGTGCAAAAATCCTAGGCCGGTCGGTCCGGTGTATCGATGGCACGGAGACCGCTCATACGATCGGGCGCTGACCAGAGAGACCTCGTTCGCGCTCAGGCGGTGCGCTTGTTGCCGCGTACCGCCGATCCACCCATCAGCACGAAGTACACGATGAAACCCAGCGCAAGCCCGATGAACCACGCGTAGCCGTACAGGGAGTCCCAGAATGGACCGAAGATCGCGCGGTCGGTGCCGGCGGTGTTGGTCGCGGCGTTGATGAATCCAGGCACGTTCGGAGCGACAGCGAGAAGGAGTGCGCCGACCGCACGCCAGTTGATCCCGCCCGTGTACGAGTACTCGCCGCGCGGGTCGTACAGCGCCGTGGCATTGAGCCGAGTGCGGCGCCGGACGTAGTAGTCGCACAGCATGATCCCCGCGATCGGGCCGAGCAGCGCGGAGTACCCGATGAGCCACGTGAAGATGTACGCCGCGAGGTGGGTGTAGAGGTACCACGGCATCATGACGACACCGACGACGGCGGTGATGATGCCGCCGGTGCGGAACGAGATGCGGCTGGGCCAGAGGTTGGCGAAATCGTTCGCGGGACTCACGACATTCGCCGCGATATTCGTCGTGAGGGTCGCGACCGAAAGCGCCGCCAGCGCGAGAATCACGACGGCGGGCGAGCCGAGCTTCGAAACAAGCTCGACCGGGTCCCAGATCGCGGCGCCGAAAATCATCACGGTGGCCTGCGTCACGATGATGCCGATGAAGGCGAAGAGCGTCATGGTGGGGGGGAGGCCCAGGGCCTGGCCCCAGAACTGCGACTTCTGCGAGCGCGCGAAGCGCGTGAAGTCGGGAATGTTCAGCGAGAGCGTCGCCCAGAAGCCGACCATCGCCGTGAGCTGCGGCACGAAGACCTTCCAGAACTCGCCGGCCGTCGAGAACTTCGATGGCTGCGAGAAAAGAGCCGCGACGGAATCCACTTTCCACATCGCCCATCCCAGGAGCGCAAGACCGACCGCGAGCAGGAAGGGCGCGGACCAGGATTCGAGCCATTTGATCGAGTCCATGCCGTGCCAGATGAAATGCAGATTGATCATCCAGAAGGCGAAGAAACAGGCGAGCTGGATGAGCGTGATGCCGAGGAAGGTAACCCGCGCCGGCTCGAGCAACGGATCGAATGCGCCGAGCGCTCCCAAGACCTGATAGATCGCGGCCCCGCCGATCCACGTCTGGATCCCGAACCAGCCGCACGCGACGAAAGCCCGAGCGAGCGCCGGGATGTTCGCGCCGACGGTGCCGAAGCTCGCGCGCATCAGCACCGGGAACGGGATGCCGTACTTCGCGCCCGGATGGCCGTTGAGGATCATCGGCACGAGCACGATCAAGTTGCCGAGGAAGACGGTGAGCGTGGCCTGCCACCACGACATGCCTTGCCCGATCATCCCCGCCGCGAGGGTGTAGGTGGGGATGCACACCGCCATCCCGATCCACAACGCGGCGATGTGCCACGTGGACCAGGTGCGCTGGGCAGGGGTGGTGGGGGCGAGGTCGGGGTTGGTCAGTGAAGGCATGAATGCTCACCACAGAGACACAGAGGCACTGAGCAAAACACTCAGAGGACCAATCGTTTGATGCCGGACTTCAGAACGACAACATTGAAATTCAACAGGAGCCCTTTACGCAACCCGCTGAGACGCAAATAGGTCAGAAGTTGCGCCTCATGGATCGGAAGGAGCTGTTCGACTGTCTTGAGTTCAAGCACGAGGGAATCTTCGACGACGACGTCGAGCCTGTATCCGAAATCCAGGGACACTTCCTTGTACTTCACGGCAAGCGGTCGCTGCCGCGCAAATGAAAGCCCCGCCGCCGTCAACTCATGGCACAAGCATTCTTCGTAGGCGGACTCCAGGAGGCCGGGCCCCAGGTGGCGATGCACCTCAATCGCCGCGCCGATGACTCGCTGTGTCAACGGGTCGCGATCCGCGATGTCCATCAAAAGTTGAACACGAGCGTCCTTTGACATTTCAAACAATCCTGATTTTTTTCCTCTCTGTGCCTCTGTGTCTCTGTGGTGAAAATCAAGTCTTGCTAATCGCCGTATAGCTCTCCGGCCGCCGATCCCTGAAAAACTGCCACGTGTTCCGCACCTCGAGGATCATGTCGAGGTCGAGATCCGCGACGACGATGTCGTCCTTGTCGCGGGGCGCTTCCTTGATGATCCGCCCTCGCGGGTCGCAGAAGTACGACTGGCCGTAGAACTCCCCGATATTCCACGGCGCTTCGGTGCCGACACGGTTGATGGCGCCGACGAAGTACTGGTTCGCGACCGCGTGCGCCGGCTGCTCGAGTTTCCAGAGGTACTCGCTGAGGCCGGCGACGGTGGCGCTCGGATTGAAGACAATCTCGGCGCCGTTGAGCCCAAGTTCGCGCGCCCCTTCGGGGAAATGCCGGTCGTAGCAGATGTAGACGCCGATCTTGCCGAAGCGCGTCTGGAAGACCGGGTACCCGAGGTTGCCGGGCGTGAAATAGAACTTCTCCCAGAAGCCCGGCTTGCAGTGCGGGATGTGGTGCTTGCGATATTTCCCGAGGAACGCGCCCGTCTCATCGATCACCGCCGCGGTGTTGTAGTAGAGGCCCGGCAGGTCCACCTCGTAGATCGGCAGCACGACGACCATCTTGTTCTTCTTGGCGACATCCTGGAACGTCTTGACCGTCGGCCCGTCGGGGATCGGCTCCGCCGTCTCGTACCACTTCGTCTCCTGCTCGGCGCAGAAGTACGGCGCGGTGCACACCTCCTGCAGGCAGATCACCTGCGCGCCCTCCTTCGCGGCACGCTCGATCATCGCGACGTTGCGGTCGATCATCGCCTTCTTGATCTTCGCCAGCGGCGAGGTCGCGGGCTCGGCAAGGGCGATCTGAACCAGGGCGGCACGGGTGACTCGCGGCATGTTCGTTTCTCCGAAGCCGCGGAGTGTATCGGCATGGCCGCGTTTATCGCCGTTGTCATCGCCTTCGGCTTATGCTGTCCGGCGATGTACGAGCACCGTTCCAAGCCGCTGCTCAGCCGCCGCAAGTACCTCCGCCGGGTGGCGAAGCACGCGCTCCTCGCCGCCGCGCTTGTCGCCGGGGCGCTCGCCCTCGGCGCAGTCGGGTTCGCGGCATTCGAGAACACCGGGCTGGTCGATTCGATCTACGATGCCGCGATGTTCCTGACCGGAATGGGCCTGGGCACCGAGCTTCGCAACCCCGGTGCGAAAATATTCGCGTCGTTTTACTCGTTGTTGTCCGTGCTCATCGTGCTGACGTCGATGTCGATCCTGGTCGCGCCGGCGATCCACCGGATGCTGCACACGATGCACCTCGAGCCCCCCGGCCGGAAGTCCGCGGCGGAATAGCAGTCGCCTGGTGCAGCCGAGCCGGCGGCCGTCAATACAAGCGCGTACCCAGCAAAAGGAGAAGCCGATGGGCCGCATTTCGATCGCCGCGTTCATGCCGAAACCGGGAATGGAGCGCGAGCTCCATCAGGTCATCGACGACCGACTGCCGTTGCTGCGCAGCCTCGGACTCGCGACCGGACGCGACGAAATCCGCTGCCGGGCGAAGAGCGGCGTCATCATCTCGGTCTCGGAATGGTCGAGTGAGGAGGCGATCGAACGCGCCCACCGCACGCCGGAAGTCCACACCCTGTGGGGCCGCTTCGCCGCGTGCTGCCAGTGGGTCAAGCTCGACTCGCTCGCCGAGTGCCACGAGGACTTCGCGACGTTTGATGCGGTCTGAATGCTCGCCACAGAGACACGGAGGCCCGGAGAAAAACAAGGCAGGTTTGTTCTCATTCAAACAAAATCCTGCTTCTTCAACTCTGTGTCTCTGTGCCTCTGTGGTAAATACTTCAGCTGCTCACAACCACCGAGTCACCATCACCCGCGACTTCGTGAAGAACCGAGCCCCATCCTCGCCGTTGGCGTGCAGGTCGCCGAAGAAGCTCTGCTTCCACCCCGCGAAGGGAAACGCCGCCATCGGCGCCGGGACGCCGACGTTCACACCCAGCATCCCCGCCTGCACGTGGTTCTTGAATCGCTGCGCATCGTGGCCGCTCCCGGTGAAGATCACCGCCATGTTGCCGTACTTCGAGCGGTTGATCGTCGCGATCGCCGCGTCCAGCGTCGCCTCGCGCATCACGCACAGCACCGGCCCGAAGATCTCGTCCTCGATGACCGACATGCCCGGCTTGGCGTGATCGATGATCGTCGGGCCGACAAAGCAACCACCCCGCGGCATCTCGCTCTTCCGTCCGTCGAGCACCACCTTCGCGCCTTCCTTCACACCAAGGTCGATGTACTTTTCGACGCGCGACTTCGCCTCCGCGTCGATCAGCGGCCCCATGCCGACGCCCTTCTCGCCGCCGGGGCCCACCTTGATCTTCTTCGCCGCCTCGGCGAGCGCGGGGACCATCCAGTCCGCTGAGTCCCCGACGCACACGACGACCGATCCCGCGAGGCACCGCTGGCCGGCGTTCCCGAAGGCCGACCCGATGATCGCCTCGACCGCCGCGCCCCGGTCCGCATCGGGCATGATGATCGAGTGATTCTTGGCGCCGCACATGCACTGCGCGCGCTTCCCCGCCGCGGTCGCCGTCTTGTAGATGTGCTCTCCCGCGCGCGTCGAACCCACGAACGACACCGCCTTCACCTCCTCGTGCGTAATCAGGTGATCGACCACCCTCGGCCCGCCGTGCACAAGGTTCAACACCCCCGGCGGCAGGCCCGCTTCGTGCGCCAGCTCCGTCGCGCGCCCAACGCTTAAGGGCACCTTCTCCGACGGCTTCAGCACGAACGTGTTGCCGCACGCCACCGCCATCGGCCACATCCACAGCGGCACCATCACCGGGAAGTTGAACGGCGTGATCCCCACGCACACCCCGACCGGCACGCGCTCGACGACCGAATCGATCCCCACGCCCCCCTGGTCCTCTGTGCGGCAGAACGACGTGCTCACCGCGATCCGCGGCAGGGTCCGCCCCATGATCAGGTTCGGCGCGCCGCACGCGAACTCCACGCAATCGATCCCGCGCCGCACCGACCCGATCGCTTCGGCCTTCGTCTTGCCGTGCTCGCGCACCACGATGTCCGCCAGCTCATCGATGTGCTTTTCGAGCAGCATCTTGTAACGAAACAGCGGCTGCACCCGGTCGCCGACGGGCGTGTTCGACCATGCCGGAAAAGCCTGCAGCGCCGCCTGTACCGCGTCCTCCGCGGCACGGACCGAATCCATCGGCGTTTCGCCGAGCGCTTCGCCGGTCGCGGGGTTCTGGATGGGTCTGAGCTCACGCGCGTCTTCCGCCGCGCGAGCCTTTCCGCCGATGAAATGAGTTGTTCGAGTGGCCATGCATTCATCGTAGCACGCCGGATGAAAACCACGTCATCTCCGAGCGCCGCCCGCGACGATAGGCTGGCGCCCATCATCCGAGCGCGCCCATGGCAACGAGCGATCGAGAGCGCAAATCCAGATCCGCACCACCGGCCGCCAGGCGGCACGGGCGCCTCCCCGGCTCGGTCATCCTGCTGAGCTGGGTCTCCTTCTTCGCCGACGTGTCCGGCGAGATGGTCTTCCCGCTGATCCCGCTCTTCGTCGTCGGCGTGCTCGGCGCTTCCGCCGCGACGCTGGGCGGCATCG
>DASZQL010000006.1:0-24883 GCA_035549675.1 Phycisphaerales bacterium
CGCTGGGCACGGCGTGATGATACGAGCGGTGACTGGCGCGACGGCCATTGGATGTAGCGGCCGGCGCCCCGCCGGCCGGATCGTCTACGGCCGGCGGGACGCCGGCCGCTACAAAAAGACATGCGGCGCGTAGTCCCTCAAGAAAAAAACGAAGCCCGGCGACATGGCCGGGCTTCGCGTGTCAAGACACTCTGGCATCGATGTCAGTTCAGCTTCGCCTCGGCGGCGGGATCCTTGGGCTTGGCGGCCTTGCCGTCGTTGCCCTCTTCGAGGTGTGAGCGGTCCACTTCGAGGCCGAGGTAGCTCTCCTCCAGTTCGAGGCGGATCTTCTCGAGGGCCTTGTTCTGGATCTGACGGACGCGTTCCTTGGTGACGCCGATGATCTGGCCGACCTGCTCGAGGGTCATCGGCTTGCCGCCGCTCTCGGCCCCGCCGGGCTCGGCGTGGAGGCGGAAGCGGTGCTCGATCACCGTCTTCTCGATGTCGGACAGGTCGGCGTGGTTCTCGGTGACGATCCGCTTGACCTCATGGGCCGCGTCGGACTCGAACTCGGACCGCTTCTTCTCGACGAAGTTGGACTTCTCGAGCTTGGGATCGAAGTCGGTCGGGAAGCGCTGGCGGTACTTGCTGAGCTTCATGCCTTGGCGGCTGAAGGCCTTGAGGATGGCGCGGCAGGCGTAGGTGGAGAACTTGAAGCCGCGGGCGCAGTCGAACTTGTCGACCGCGCGGAGCAGGGCCATGTTGCCCTCGCTCACGAGGTCGGCAAAGTCCACCTCGCTCATGCGGGTGCGCTTGGCCATGGCCAGCACCAGCGCGAGGTTGGTCTCGGCGATCTGCACCCGGAGTTCCTCGGCGATGCGGTGCCACTTGAGCAGCTCGCGGGCCTGCTCGGCCGTCGGCTTCTCGGAATCCGACTCGCGCACCGCCTCCTGCAGCTTCGACACGCGGTGACGCGCGTAGTTGAGCTGGAGGAAGAGCACCTTCTCCTCGGCGCCGGTGAGGATCACCTGCTCGCTGGTCTTGGGCAGACGCGCCCGAGAGCCGGCGATGTCGTCCATGACCGGCTGGTACCAGGAGGCGTCCGGCTTGCGGACGTCCGGGGCCTCGTCGTAGATGCGGCGCTCGGCGTCCTTCTTCTTGAAGACCGGGTTATCGATGTAGTCCTGCTCTTCACCCAGGAGGCGCTTGATGAGGCGCTGATCCTCGGGCGTGAACGATGCAGCGCGCGTCCCCCCCACCCCGGCGCGACCCGCGCGGCCGATCACGCCCGCGCCGCTGCGGCGCGAGACTCGCGCGAGCGGGGAGTTGGCGTTGAATCGACTCGTGAGTTCCATGGCTGTGATCCGTTCTTTCTGTTCGAGGTGCGAAACCTGCAATGCGATCCCCCGCCATCCCGGGCGGGGTGGTTCGGAATAAGGCCGGGTCCTGTGGCCTGATGTTTCAGTCATTTGGGGCCGGTCTGGCACAAACCCGGCATTCCTTGTCTATCTTATACGCTTCAAATTCGGTTTGGTTCAGGTCCTATCTTGGAATTGTTCTACGCTCCTATAATACAAATCCGAGCCTTTGTACTAAGCGGATGATCGGCGACACGCCGTCATTTCATTGTGTCACAAGCCGTCTGAGAACTGTCTGAATTGCCGGATTTGCCGCGGAATTCATCGACGATCGGGGAAGACAGCCCACCGATTGGCGAGGATTGGCCTGCGCCCCTACCCTATTGGGTGTTTCCCAGCCCACCTTCAACGCATACGACTTTCTCCTACATCGACCCCATAACCGGTGGCCCTTGAATCGATAGGAATACGTTTGGTATTGTGGCCCTATTCCACGGGTCTGCAACTGAAACCCAATCCGAAGGAGCAAATCCATGCCCTTTACGCTTCCTCCTCTGCCGTATCCCGCCGCCGCCCTGGAGCCGCACATTGATGCGCGGACGATGGAGATCCATCACGGCAAGCATCACAACGCGTACGTGACCAACGCGAACAACGCGCTGGCCGGGACGAAGTGGGCTGACATGCCCGTGGATGAGGTTTGCAAATCGCTTGCCGACATCCCCGCGGACAAAAAGGCCGCGGTTCGGAATAATGCTGGGGGTCATTTCAACCACAGCCTGTTCTGGCAGCTCATGACGCCGCACAGCCAGGGCGGGGGTGCCAAACCGACAGGCGAGCTGGCAACGGTCATCGATTCGACGTTTGGCTCGTTTGACGGCCAGGGTGGCTTCAAGGAGAAGTTCGCCGCGGCGGCGACGGGACGGTTCGGCTCGGGCTGGGCGTGGCTGTGCGTGAAGGGCGGGAAGCTCGAGATCTGCTCGACGGCGAACCAGGACAACCCGCTGATGGCGAACGCGATCGGCGAGGCGGCGGGGTGCGGCGGGTCGCCGATCCTCGGCCTCGATGTGTGGGAGCACGCGTACTACTTGAACTATCAGAACCGCCGCCCTGATTACATCACGGCGTGGTGGAACGTGGTGAACTGGGCGAAGGTGGCGGAGCTGTACGCGAAGGCCAAGTGACGGAAGGCATCGAGGCATCGAGTGAAGGCCGGCGAAAACCGCACCGAGCTTGTGGCGGTGACCTGCGCTGTATGTGATTGCTCGCGCCCATGTCATACTCATTGGCCACTCGTGCGAGGGACCGGATGGCCTTTGATGCGATGGAACCGGTGAATCGGTTGAACGCGATGCTGGGCGCGGGGCGCGCGTGCATCTCGATCGTGACGTTCGAAGAAGAGCACGCGCTGGACATCGTGAAGTCCGCGCTCATGGGGCGCGACCCGCCGATGGCGATCTGGTCCGCGTCGCGCGGCCTGGTCGACGGGTTGATCGAGAAGGACGGCGAGCAGCAGAAGACCGAGCACCCCGCGGCGGCGCTGTGCCTGCTCGCCTGCCGCGAGAACCCGACGTCGCTGGTCGCGCTGGACCTCGCGGCGCACCTCGAGGACGCCCGCACGCTCCGCGCGCTCCGCGATCTGATCTCGCGCAACCGCGAGAGCGGCGGGCGCATCGTGTTCATCGACTCCGACGACCGGCTGCCGTCGGTGATCGCGTCGATGTGCTGGCGTTTCGAAGTCCCGCTGCCCGACGCGGAGGAGATCGAGGCGATCGTCGGGCGCGAGTTGCGGCGTGAGAACAAGATCAGCCCCATCCGCGTGGACATCGGGAAGGACGACTCCCGCCTGATCCTCAATCATCTTTCGGGCCTGACGCGCGAGCAGATCCGCCAGATCATCCGCGACGTCGTGGCGGCGGATCGGGCGCTCACGGCGAGCGATCTCGATGAGATGCTCCGGGAGAAGCGCCGGCTGCTGCACCGCGCGGGCGTGCTCGAAGTGGTCGAGGCGCCGGCGTCGATGGACGACATCGGAGGTCTTGCCAAGCTCAAGGCGTGGCTCAAGGCCCGCGAGCGGGCCATGAGTGATGAGGGGGTGAAGTTCGGGCTTTCCGCGCCGCGCGGGATTCTTCTTCTGGGCGTGCAGGGCGGCGGCAAGAGCCTCGCGGCCAAGGCGATCGCGGCGGCGTTCCGGCGTCCGCTCATCCGCCTCGACCCCGGCTCTCTCTACGATCGTTACGTCGGCGAGTCGGAACGGCGATTGCGGGAAGCCTTGAAGCAGGCGGACGCGATGGCGCCGATCGTCTTATGGATCGACGAGATCGAAAAAGGGTTTGCGTCGGCGGCGAGCCAATCGACCGACGGCGGGCTCTCGCAACGGATGTTCGGCGCGCTGCTGGCGTGGATGCAGGAGCGGAGCCGGCCGGTTTTCCTTGTCGCCACGGCCAACGACATCGATGCGCTCCCGCCGGAGCTGCTCCGCAAGGGGCGCTTCGACGAGATCTTCTTCGTGGACCTTCCCACGGAGCCGATCCGGCGCACGATTTTCGAGATTCACCTCCGTAAACGGAAACGTGATCCGTCGAAGTTCGATCTCGGCGCCCTGGCCGCCGCGGCGGAAGGCTTCAGCGGCGCGGAGATCGAGCAGGCGATCGTGAGCGCCATGCACGAGGTGTTCGCGGCGGGAAGGGACATCGACACCGCACGAGTGCTGGAGGCGGTGCGCGGCTCGCCGCCGCTGAGCGCGACCGCGCGCGAGCGGATGGAATGGCTTCGCGATTGGGCGAAGGGGCGGTGCGTGCCGGCGGATTGAGGTTAAGCGGTGTGTGCCGTTCCGTCATCGGGATCCGGCCCCCGACGTGCCAGCCGCCTTCGGCGCATCAAGACCCAACCGCTCAGGACCAGGCCACCGATCGCGCCGCCGAAATACGAAACGTTGTGTGCCAGCAGGTCGGCGAAAAATCCCGCATGCCTGGACTCAGCCAAGTTGTCAGCAAGCCATGGCCACGCGCGCAGTGTTCCTGAAACCGCCAGTATCCAGCCCGTGACCCCTCCCAACGCCGCCGCCACACCCATCAAAACGAGGAGTACGGCCGTCGGTTTGATGAGTTCCCGGGCGCTGAGGCGCGGCCACCGACCCGTTCGAGCACACAATCCGAGCACGATGCCCAAGGGCAGCCCGACCCACCATGTCGCGATGACTCCCCAGATGATCGCGAGGACTGTCAACGACTGGACATCTGCGACGTGAGGATGGAACACCGTGAAATATTCGGGGCAAATCCTGATCGTCACTTGATCGTGCAGGATGCCGTACAGAACAGCCGCGCCGACCGACAGGAGTACGATCGCGATGAACTGCATGATCTACATCCCTGCTGGTTCGGCCTTCTCAATCCACCCGCCGCCGAGGACGACGTCGGGCTCGTGGGCGTCGTAGAGCACGATGGCCTGGCCCGGCGCCACGGCGTACTGTGGCTCGGCGAAGCGCACTTCGAAGCGGCCGCGGCGGCCGGAGGGAGTGGGTAGATCCGTCGGCGCGGCATCGAGCAGACGCACCTGAGCCTCTGCCGGCGGCGAGTTGTAGCGGTACTTGGCGAGCACCTGCTTCCACTCGATGCCTTGATGGCTCGATGCCCCGATGCCCTCCGCCAGCCAGTTCGCCTCGCCCGCGGTGCAGTTCGTGCAGGCGAGTCGCTCGCGTGGGCCGACGGTCACTGTGTTCGTCGCCGCGTCCTTGCCGACGACGTAGACGGGATGGCCGAGGGAGAGGCTCAGGCCGCGGCGCTGTCCGATGGTGAAACGGTGCTGGCCGTCGTGGGTGCCGACGTCGTTGCCTTCTTCGTCGATGATGCGCCCGCCGCGGAGGGAAGCGGCGGCGTCGCCCATTCGGCGTTCGACGAGGCCGGCGTAGTCGTTGTCGGGGACGAAACAGATTTCCTGGGAGTCGGGCTTGTCGAAGACGGGGAGGCCGAACTCGCGGGCGAGTTCGCGGACGCGGGTTTTTTCGAAGCCGCCGATGGGGAGGAGCATGCGGGCGAGTTGGTCGCGGGGGACGCCGAAGAGGACGTAGCTCTGGTCTTTGGAGTGGTCGAGGCCGCGGAGGAGGCGGAGCGAGACTTGGGGCTTGGGGCTTGAGGTTTGAGAATGAGAAGATTCGACGCGGGCGTAATGGCCGCTGGCGACGAAGTCGGCGCCGATCTGCTTGGCGTACTCGTGGAGCTTGCCGAACTTGAGCCAGTCGTTGCATCGGACGCAGGGATTGGGGGTGCGGCCCGCGGCGTATTCGTCGACGAAGTAGTCGATGATGCGGCCGAAGTCCTTCTTGAAGTTGCAGACATAAAACGGAACGCCCAGCTCCGCGGCGACGAGGCGCGCGTCGGCGGCGTCGTTGATCGAGCAGCAGCCCTGGTGGCCGATTTTCAGTTTCGTGGGGTCGCAGGAGACGGAGGCGGTGTCGTAGGGCTGGAGCTCGTCGAAGGTTTCGCCGGGTGAGCCGAGGCGCATGAAGACGCCGACGACCTCGTAGCCTTCGCGCAGGAGGAGCGCGGCGGCGACGGAGGAATCCACGCCGCCGGACATGGCGACCAGGACTTTTCCCTTGGAAGAGGGCATGGGGGGATTGTAGAGCGGCGAAAACTCAAAGCGAAAAGCTCAAAGCTCAAATAGGAAGGCACTGGGCACTGGGCACCAGGCACTGGGCATTGGTGGGTACGCACTGCAGTCGTCGGTCAGAGCACCGACGACTGCAGTGGCACGGGGTGCGAGCTAGTTGGAGGGGTGGTTGCGTTTCGCGGCGCAGATGGCGCACCAGCTTTCGGGGTCGCCGATCGCGATGCGGGTTTGTTGAAGGTTTGCGGCGAGCACGGAGGTCGGTTCGGTGAGGGGCGGCGGGGGGAGCAACGAGAGCTTGGCGAGGAACTCCTTGCGGAAGCGGTCCTCGAAGAGCTGGTACTGCGGGTTGTTCTGGGTGGCGGCGAACTCGGTATCGAGGAGCTTCTGCACGCGGCCGATGCGGGTCGCCGGCGCGGGGTGGGTGGCGAAGAACTCGGGGGACGAGCCGGCGCCGGCTTCGCGGGCGAGGATTTCCATGACCTGGCGCTGGGCGAGGGGGTTGTACATGCAGCGCGACATGTAGCGCATGCCGAGGTAGTCGGCTTCGCTTTCCTGGTCGCGGCTGTATTTCAGGAGGATGGTGCTGCCGCCGAGATTGACGGCATAGCCCGCGACGGCCTGGACACCCTCACCCGCGCCGCCGGCACCGAGACCGATGCCGACGCCCGCGCCGATCGCCTGCGCGACATTGGACTGCGCGAAGCGCTCGCTGGTATGACGCGCGGTGACGTGGCCGATCTCGTGACCGACGACGCCGGCCAGCTGGGCCTCGTTGGACATCTTCTCGGCGAGGCCCCTGGAGACGAAGACCTTGCCGCCGGGAAGGGCGAAGGCGTTGATGACATCGGAGTTGAGGAGCGTGAACTTCCAGGGGAGCGATGGGTTGTCGCCCTCGGTGACGGCGGCGAGTTTGTGGCCAACGCCATCGACATACGAAGCAAGGGCGGGATTGCTGACTTCGCCGCCGAACTCCTGGACCATCTGCGGCGTGGACTCGACGCCGAGAGCGATTTCCTCTTGCTTGCTCAGGCCGCCGATCGCGAGCACCTTGCGCCCGGCGACGTTGGTGCGGCAGCCGGGCAGAACCATCGCGGCGCTCGCGAGAAGGAGCAATCCGAAACTCGCCGCCTGCCGTCCCACCGTGCGATTGATCGTCATCTTTCCTCTCCGTATTTGGAGACGCCGTAGGTCCCCGTGCGTGGCACTATCCTAGGATGACCCCCCTTGTCCTCCGCAAGTCCGGATCCCGATCCCAAGAGACGTTTTGCGAATGCCATCGACCGTGCCCCAACCAAAAAAGCCTGTTGAAGTGAAGCCGCCGTCGACTCCGGCCATGAAGGATGCCTCATCCGGCTGGTCGGACGCGGAGCTCAGGGCGGACCCGCACGCCCACGCGGCGAAGGCGGAGAAGGTCCGCGGCATGTTCGGCGCGATCGCGAAGTCGTACGACCTGAACAACCGGCTGCATTCACTGGGGATGGATCAGTCGTGGCGGCGGGCGGCGGTGCGGCTCGCGGCGCCGAAGCCGAGCGACCGGGTGCTGGACGTGGCGTGCGGGACTGGCGATCTTTCGCGTGCGTTCGCGGATGCGTACGCGGCGTACATCGTCGGGCTCGACTTTACGCCCGAGATGCTGGAGATCGCGAAGCGGCACCGGCGGACGCCGCGTGATGCGCACCCGGTGGACCCGCCGCGGATCGAGTATGTGCAGGGCGACGCGATGCAGTTGCCGTTCGAGGATGGGTCGTTCGAGATTGTCTCGATCGCGTTCGGGATTCGGAATGTTTCGGATCCGCACAAGGCGCTGCGGGAGTTCCGTCGAGTGCTGCGGCCGGGCGGGCGGCTGGTGGTGCTGGAGTTCGACCGGCCGAAGTCGAAGCTGATCGCGAAGCTGAATGATTGGTATTGCAACGTGGTGATGCCGCGGACGGCGACGCTGATCAGCGGGGACCGGAGCGGGGCGTATAAGTATTTGCCGCGGTCGGTTCGGACGTTCATGAGCGGCGAGCAGATGCGGGAGGCGATGGCGGGGGCGGGGTTCGTGAACGCGGCGAGCACGGCGCTGACGTTCGGCGTGTGCGCGTGCCATCGGGGGGAAGTTGGGGCGTAGAGCGTTGCGAGGGCGGCCGTGCCGACACGTGCCGCCGTGGTACCCTCTCCGTGCGTGGCACTCTCGTGGACCAACGTGACCAAGCGGTTCGGCGAGATCACCGCCGTCAGCGGGCTGACGCTCGAGGTGAAGGCGGGCGAGATCTTTGGATTGCTGGGACCGAACGGGGCGGGGAAATCGACGTCGATGGCGATGGCGGTGGGGCTGCTGAAGCCGGATGAGGGCTCGGTACGGATCGATGCGGGCGATCCGATGGATCCGGTCGCGCGGCGATCAATCGGGCTTGCGCCCCAGGCGCTGTCGCTGTATGAGGATTTGACCGCCGAGGAGAACCTGCATTTCTATTGCGAGGTGTATTCGATCACGGGTGCGAGACGGAATGCACGCACGGGGGAACTGCTCGAACTCGCGGGGCTGAGCGACCGGGGGCGGAGCCGGGTCTCGACGTTTTCCGGCGGGATGAAGCGGCGGCTGAACTTCGTCGCGGCGATCGTGCACGACCCGCCGCTGATTTTGCTCGATGAGCCGACGGCGGGGGTGGATCCGCAATCGCGGAATGCGCTGTTCGACCTGGTGAAGCACCAGCGCGGGGCGGGGAAGACGATCATCTACACGACGCACTACATGGAAGAGGCGCAGAAGCTGTGCGATCGAGTCGGGATCATTGATCGCGGGCGGCTGCTGGCGCTCGATACGGTGCCGAATCTGATCCGGGCGCACGGCGGGCGGAGCCAGGTGAGCGTGACGACGGACGCGGGCGAGGAGCACATTTCGACCGACGACCCGATGGGGGAGATTTCGCGGCGGCACGGCGTGGTTGGCGTGCGGTCGGTCTCGCTGCGCGAACCAGATTTGGAATCCGTGTTTCTGAACTTGACGGGGCGGAGTCTGAGGGACTGATGACTCCGATCATTTCACTGGCGCTGAAAGACGTTCGTCTCCTGGTCCGCGACAAGGGCGGGCTGTTCTTCACGTTCATCATGCCGATTCTTTTCGGGATCTTCTTCGGATCCATCTTCGGTGGGGGCGGCGGGGACAACCCGAAGGGCGTTCCGGTTGTGCTGGTGGACCAGGACAACTCCGACCGTTCGCATCAGTTCGCGGAGGTGATCCGCAAGGCGGAAGAGTTCAAGATCACCGACGGTACGATCGAGCAGGCATCGGATCTTGTGCGCCAAGGGAAGCAGACGGCTTACATCCTCATTCCCAAGGGTTACGGCGGGAACGGAACTTTTTTCTTCGGCCAGCCGTCGGAGCTCGAAGTGGGTGTCGATCCCGCGCGGAAGATCGAAGCGGCGATGATCCAGGGGATCGTCACCAAGTACGCGTTCCAGCAGTTCGGCGAAATCTTTACCGATCCGACGGCGATGCTCGACAGCGTGAAGCGCGCCAGAACTTCGCTCGAAGCTTCGACAAAGCTCTCGGCGGGACAGAAGGGGATTCTTTCTTCGCTCTTCGGGAGTCTCGACACGTTCGCGAATCAGCTTCCCGAGCTTCAGAAGAATGAAACCGGTGCGAAGGATGAGGGTGGGGCGAAGGATGCGAAAGAAGCGGGCGGGGCTGAAGAAGAGAAACCCGGCCGCTCCTTCGAGCCGGTGCGGGTCACTGTGAAGGAAGTGACGAAGCCGGTCGAAACAGGGAAGCCCGAGCAGCCCAAGAGCGCCTATTCGGTTTCGTTCCCTCAGGCGATGATCTGGGCGGTGATCGGCTGCGCGGCGAGCTTCGGGATCAGCCTGGTCACTGAGCGCGCGAAGGGGACGCTGTTGCGGCTGCGGGCGGCGCCGCTGTCGTGGAGCGGGATTCTCGCGGGCAAGGCGCTGGCGTGCTTCATCATGACGATGGCGTCGATGTCTCTCCTGCTGATCATCGGCATTGCGGCATTCCATGTGCGTCCCGGATCGATGCCGCTGCTGCTGTTGGGCATGGTGTGCACGAGCGCTTGCTTCGTGGGGATCATGATGCTGCTCTCGGTGCTGGGGCGCACGGAGGCCTCGGCGGGTGGGATTGGGTGGGCGGCGTGCCTGGTGATGTCGATGCTGGGGGGCGGGATGGTGCCGCTGTTCGCGATGCCCTCTTGGATGCAGAGCATGGCGAGCGTGAGCCCGGTGAAGTGGGCGATTCTTTCGCTCGAGGGCGCGATCTGGCGCGGGTTCTCGCTGGGGGAGATGATGCTGCCGTGCGCGATCCTGCTGGCGGTTGGGATTGGAGGGTTCGCGATCGGGAGCGCGGCGTTCAGACGGCTCGAGCCCTCGTGACCGTCATTGCGGCGCTGTCCCTCGGTTTGCGCCGAGGGCGCTATTGATCCAAGATCATGGGCCGGGTGACGGGTCTGGT
This sequence comes from Phycisphaerales bacterium, assembly GCA_035549675.1. GTDB lineage: Bacteria > Planctomycetota > Phycisphaerae > Phycisphaerales > UBA1924 > DASZQL01. The sequence continues at coordinate 10,396 of DASZQL010000006.1, forward strand.
GGGACGGGCGTGATGCCGAAGCCCCAGTGCTGGATCAGGACCGCAACGTCGGAGAGGCCGACCCAGCCGTCGCCGTCGACATCGCCGATGGGACCGGGTGTGTCCCAATGCTGGATCACGAGCGCCATGTCGGCGAGATCAACGCGGCCGTCGCGGTTGATGTCGCCGGGGTAGAGGCGCATGAACTCGTACGCGCCGACGTCGACGACCGGGGGCAGGCCGGCGCCCTGGTCGGGCGTCTGTGTGTCGTCGCGGAAGCGTGTGTCGCCGGCTCGATCGATCGGGAGGAACTCGGTGACATCGCCGTCGCTGTCGGCGTCGGCGGTGTCGTTGGGGACGAGAAGATTGTTGCCGCGGTCGATGCAGGGCGAATCGCCGCCGAGTTGTGGGGCGTCGTCGGGGGTGCCGAGTTGGCCGTCGGGACCGGCTGCGCCGGTGAGGCGGGGATCGGCGCCGAAACTACCGGCGCCGGCGATCGTCCCGGACCAGTTTTTGACACAGCACGAGTTCATCGTGAGCGCCCCGGAGACGCGGCGGACCTGGGCGACCTCGCCCGAGCCGACGGAATCGGTGTTGTCCCACAGGATGGAGTTGTCGACGATCGCGGAGAGCGTGGCGGTGTGGAGGCCGCCGCCGGAGATGATCGCCATGTTGGAGACAAACGTGCACTGCTTGAGGACGGCGTTGCCCTCGTTGAAGACGCCGCCGCCGGAGTTGGTGGCGAAGTTTCGGGAGACGACGCCGTTGACGATGGTGCCGGCGCCTTGGAGATACGCGCCCGCTCCCGAACCGGCGAAGTTACCGGCGAGGAGTGAGCTGACCATGGTGAGCATGGATGCGGAATACACGCCGCCGCCGAGGGAGGCGGAGTTGCCGGTGATCGTCGAGCGGACGATGTGGAGCACGCCGGAGGAGGCGAAGACGCCGCCGCCGTTGGTGGCGAAGCCGGCGCGGAAAGAGCAATCTTCGACGCGACCGTTGCCGCAGCAAAACCAGAGCCCGGCGCCAAAGGCGGCGTTGCTGTTGGCGATGTTGCAGCGGCGCATGGTGAGGAAGTTCTGGGCCCAGACCGCGCCGCCGTCGGAGGTGGCGATGTTGTGATCGAAATCGCAGTCGTTGAGTTCGAGGGTGCCGAAGCGGGAGTAGATCCCGGCGCCCTGGCGCGCGGTGCTGTCGCGGAAGAGGCAGTTGGAGACGAGCAGGGTCGAGTTGATGGCGCGGAAGAGCAAGCCGGCGCCCAAGTCGTTGGTGCCGCCCATGACGTCGGCCTGGCCGCCGCTGATGATGAAGCCGTCGAGCGTGGAGCTGGTGCCGGTGCTGGTGAAGGTGACGACGTGGAGGCTGTTGTCGGCGGGGTTGTTGGGGACGCCGATGTCGCCGCTGAGCGTGGTGGGGTGCGCGGGGATGTCCCGTTCGTTGATGGATGCTTCGGTGCCGGCGAAGCCGCCGCGGAGGGCGACGCCGTTGACGAGGTCGAACGTGGTGGTGCGGGCGCCGGTGGCTCGATCGGGCTTGTACACGCCCTGCGCGACCCAGATCTCGTTGGTGCCGGCGGTAGTCCGGGCGCGGTCGAGCGCGTCCTGTAGGTCGTTGAATGCGGTGGTCCAAGATGCGCCGTCGCCGGCGGGTGGCGCCTCGGCGCGCACGTACAGCACCGGCTGCGCGCGGGCGCCGACTGTCAGGGACAGGATCGGAAGAAGGATCCGGAGAAACCGATCTCGCAACACGCTCAATCCGTACACGCAGTCTGCCCGGCGCCTCGGCCGTGCCCATCGCCCGGCGCACGCACGCAGGGCAGTTCACCATGCAAAGTTCAGACTCGAATGTCCACTCCGGCGTTTGGGATTAGCGCTGAAGTGCGCTCGATCTTGCCCAAGTTCACACTCGGATCAGGGTTTCGACTCCTGAACGTCAATGACCCGCATGTCGGCGATCCGCTCGCGCCATGCGGCGACGAGCGCGGTGTGCGCGGGGTTTTCGAGATACCGCCGGTAAGCGTCGTCCGAGTCGAACCACATGCTCAGCTCGACGGAGAAATCGGAGTCCGCGGCGGCGCGGCGGGCTTCGATCGGGGTGCCCGCGCGAAGTTCCTTGACCTCCCGAATCTTCGACAGCCGTGCCCGTGTGTCGCTGATCAACTCGCGCGCGTCCGAGGGATCCTTGAGCTTGATCAGCACGACGTGGTGGATGGCGGCGGGGCCGGAGCGATCCGCCGTGGCGCAGCCGGCGGGCGCGAGCAGGAGCGCGCCGACGACCGGCGCCGTCATGAGCAACCGCCTTGAAATGCCCGTTCGCATCGGCTGCTACCATACCCGCCGGCAAGTCCTCGCGGAAGCGTCATCCGCCGGGGACCTGCCTCCACAGGACGCCAATCGATGATCCGCCTCGCCCGATCCCTCAGCCTCGTCGCCGGCGCCTTCGCGGCGGGCGCGTTCGCCGCTCAACCGGAGACTTCCGCTCCACCCAGCGCGCCGCCCACGACTCCGGAGAACCCCGCGATGGTGTATGTCACCATGTCCACCTCAATGGGGGACATCAAGCTCGAACTCGATCCTGAGAAGGCCCCGATCACGACGGCCAACTTCCTGTCGTACGCCGAGAAGAAGTTCTACGACGGGACGATCTTCCACCGCGTCATGAACAACTTCATGATCCAGGGAGGCGGGTTCACGGCCGACATGCAGCAGAAGCCGACGGATCCGACCATCAAGAATGAATGGAAAAACGGCCTGAAGAACGTTCGCGGCTCGATCGCGATGGCGCGCCTTGGCGGGCAGGCGGATTCGGCGAGCAGCCAGTTTTTCATCAACGTTCAGGACAATGTCGCTCTCGATACACCGAGAGACGGGGCCGGCTACGCCGTCTTTGGCAAGGTCGTGGACGGCATGGACGTGGTCGACAAGATCAAGATGGTCGCGACGGGGAACAAGGGGATGCACCAGAACGTCCCGGTGGACGCCGTGACGATCAACTCGGTGACCCAGACGGGCGGCCCGAAGTTCAGCGAACTGAAGGCGAAGGTCGATGCGATCGCGGCCCAGGCGGCCAAGGACGCGGCGGCGGATACCCAGAAGCAGTGGGACCAGGCGATGGAGCTGGTCAAGGCCAAGGGCGGCGATGTGGCGAAGGGCACCAAGACGGCGTCGGGCCTCTGGTACACGGATATCGCGGTCGGCGAGGGTGATTCGCCGACTCCGACAAGCGTGGTGAAAGTGCATTACACCGGCTGGCTTACGAACGGGACTCAGTTCGACTCATCGGTCGAAAAGGGCCAACCGGCGGAGTTCTCGTTGACACAGGTCGTCAAGGGTTGGATCGAGGGCTTGGGCTCGATGAAGCCGGGCGGGAAGCGGTTCCTGGTCTTGCCGCCGGAGTTGGGATGGGGCGAGCGAGGATTTCCCGGCAGCCCCATCGGCCCCAATGCGACCACGGTCTTTCAAGTGGAGTTGCTTGAGGTCAAGAAGTAGTCGCCAGCGGGCGAGTCCGGTTGACCGAATCCGACAGTCGTTCGGAGAAAAGCCCGTACTTCCGGGCTTTCCCGGACTTTTTTCTTGACTCGCCTTACCCTCCGGGGGACGGTATTTGTTGGTTGCGTTTCGCCGGGCCTCAGGGGTTGGTTGATGGCATCCTGAGTGAGAGGATCGCCATCGCGTCGTGTTCGCTTCTCGGGGATACTCCCGTGCGGCGGAGGCGACGGGCAGCCCGCTCGGGCCTCGCGCGGACGTGTGGTGTGTCCGACGTGGTGAGAAGTGGTGTCTGTACATCCCGGAGGCTCTTTCATGTCGCATCGTGAAGTGTCGGTGCGGGCGGCGCGTTCGTTGACCGCGCGGCTCGCTCTTGTCGTCGGCCTGTCGCTCCCGTTCGCGGCGAGCGCGGGCGCGCAGCTCCAGTGGCGGACCGGGACGAGCGCGATCCCGCCAAAGCTCACGGCGGACGGGCTGCGGGATTCGCTGGCGGCGTTGTCGGCGCGCGACGCCGAAGCCCCCCGCCGTGTGATCGTCCATCTGGACCACGCGATCAGCGACGCCGAGCGCCGGCAGTTCGAGCAATCGGGCCTGAACCTGCTGTCGTACCTAGGAGAGAATGCGTACTTTGCGAGCTTCAACCGCGCGGCGCTGGATGCCGAGGCGCTCGTCGCCACGGGCGCGATCGATTCAACCGAGCAGATCCTGCCGCGGTACAAGCTGCACCCCGATCTGGTGGCGGGGGTCGTGCAGCCGTGGATGGTGATCGATGCGAACGCGGGCGAGGCGGCGGACAAGCAGTCGGCGCCGACGCTGGAGGATCAGAAGAACGGGCCGACCGTTGCGGTGTACGTCCAGTTCCATAAGGACGTGGACGCCGAGACGGTCGGCGCCGATGCCGTCCGCCGTCACGGCGGTGAAGTCCGCACGGTGGTGGAAGCGGCGCGGATGGTCGTCGCGCACATCCCGATGTCCCAGGTTTCAGCGCTGGCGGATGAGGATGTGGTGCAGAACATCGAGCCGCCCCTGCCGGGCTTTGTCGAGTTGAATGCGGAGAACCGGGCGCTCACGGGCGCGAACACGATCCAGGCGGCGCCGTACAGCCTCAACGGCTCGGGCGTGGACGTGCTGATCTACGACGGCGGGCAGATCCGAGCCACGCACCAGGATCTCACGCCCCGGGTGACCGCGGGCGATACCGCGGCGGTCTCCGATCACTCGACCCACGTGGCCGGCACCGTCGGCGGCACGGGCGCCGCGAGCGGCGGCAACAACCGCGGCATGGCGCCGGGCGTCCGCAAGATCATCTCCTATGCCTTCGAGCAGCCCGGCGGCCTGACTCCCGGGTTCCTCTACACCAACCCCGGAGACTTCATCGCCGACTACACCGCCGCGATCAATACCCACGGCGCGGACCTCTCGAACAACTCGATCGGCACGAACACCGCCCCCAACGGCTACGACTGCAACTGGGAGGGCGACTACGGCCTGATGTCCGAGCTCATCGACCAGATGGTCCGCGGCTCGATCACCGGCTCGCCGTTCCGGGTCTGCTGGGCGAACGGCAACGAGCGGCAGGGCTCGCAGCGCTGCGGGGCGCAGTTCCACACCACGGCGCCGCCATCGTGCGCGAAGAACCATATCGCGGTTGGCTCTGTCAACTCCAACGACGATTCCAACTCCAGCTTCACAAGCTGGGGCCCGGCCGATGACGGCCGCATGAAGCCCGACGTCTCGGCTCCCGGCTGCCAGGTCGGCGGCGACGGCGGCGTGACCTCCTGCTCCTCGAGCGGCGACACGGCCTACGCCGTCAAGTGCGGCACCTCGATGGCCACGCCGACGCTCACCGGTTTGAGCGCCATCGTGCTGCAGGACTACCGCAGCTTGTACCCCTCGCGTCCGGACCCGCGGAACTCGTTCCTGAAGACTCTTTTCGCTCACACGGCGGTGGACCTCGGCAACCCGGGGCCGGACAACCAGTTCGGGTACGGCTCGGTGCGCATCGTGCCGGCGATCGATCTGCTCCGCTCGGGCAACTTCGCGGAGGACTCGGTTTCGCAGGGCGGGGTCTATGGCGCGATCGTCATCGTCCAGCCGGGGGACCCCGAGCTGAAGGTCACGCTCGCCTGGGACGACTTCCAGGGTACGGGCAACATGATCCCGCAGCTCGTGAACGACCTCGACCTGGTCGTGCGCAGCCCGTCGAACGTGCGGGCTTTCCCCTGGACGCTGGGTGGCCTCGCCAACCCGAGCGCCCCTGCGGTTCGCACGAGCGAAAATCATATTGACAACATCGAGCAGGTCTTCGTGCAGAACCCCGAGCCGGGCGCATGGTCCATCGAAGTCCGCGGCACGACGGTGCCGAGCGGCCCGCAGCCGTTTTCGCTCACGGGCACGCCCTTCCTCGTGAACTGCTCGACGCGCGGCGTGGCGTCGCTCGACAACGCCGTCTATCCCTGCTCGGACACTGTCGCGATCCGGGTTTCGGATTGCGATCTGAACACGTCTGACGCGGTGGTGGACACGGTCACCGTCAATCTCGCGTCGAACAGCGAGCCGGGCGGCGAGATGGTCGTCCTGACCGAGACCGCAGCGCAGTCCGCCGAGTTCCGCGCGAACGTGGCGATCAGCACGACCGATTCATCGGGCGTCCTGCACGTCGGGAACGGCGACACGATCACGCTGACCTACATCGATGCCAACGATGGCTTCGGCGGGATCAATGTGCCGGTCGTCGTCACGGCTTCGGTGGACTGCGCCCCGCCCGTCATTACGGACGTGGTGGCGGCGAACGTCCAGCCGCGGAGCGCGACGATCACCTTCACGACGAATGAGCCCGCCACCGGCGCGGCTTCGTACGGCACGTCCTGTGGCTCGCTCTCGGGCAACGCCTCGTCCTCGACCCGCACGACGACGCATTCGATCAACCTGACGGGCCTGCAGACGAACACGACTTATTCCTTCACCGTCCGCGCGACGGACGACGCCGGTAATCTCGGCACCAACGACAACGGCGGCACGTGCTTCACGTTCTCGACGCCCGAGGTGCCCGACTTCTTCACCGAGTTGTTCGACACGGCCAACCCGCACGATCTCGACTTCAAGTCCACGACCTTCATCCCGGCCGGCGGTGTGGACGGTTACACCGCCTGCACCGAGACGATCACCAGCCTCCCGGTTGATCCGACCAGCCACACCGGCATCACGTTCCCGAGCACGCAGGACGACCAGTTCGTCCAGCTCACCGTCTCGGGCGGCCAGTCCGTCAAGCTCTACGGCACGTCGTACACAAACGTGTACGTCGGCAGCAACGGCTACCTGACCTTCACCGCCGGCGATACGGATTACACCGAGACATTCGCCGACCACTTCGATACGCCGCGGATCTCGGGTCTTTTCAACGATCTCGATCCGGGCCAGGCCGGCGTCGTGCGCTGGGCGCAGCTTGCCGACAGCTTTGTTGTCACGTGGGTCGGCGTCACCCATCACAACGGCTCGAACTCCAACACCTTCCAGATCCGGATGTTCTTTGACGGAGCGATCAACATCTCGTCGACCGCCGTCGCGGATTCCGATGGTCTGACGGGGCTTTCCCGCGGCGTGGGCCTCGACCCCGACTTCTTCGAAAGCGATATCAGCGCGTACGGCGCCTGCGGCCCGCGGCCCCCGGTGGCTTCGAACGGCAGCGCGACGACAGCGGTGGCCACGGCCGCGGAAGTTCTGCTCGAGGCGACCGACGATGGTCTTCCAGCTCAGCCCTTGACCTATAAGATCGTCACGCTCCCGGCGCACGGCATGCTCCGTACTTCCGGCGGCGCGGCAGTTACCTCGGTGCCCTTCACGCTCCCCGACAACTACGTCCGCTACGCCCCGCTCGGCGTCTACCAGGGTGGCGACTCATTCCAGTTCCGCGCCAACGACGGCGGCGTGTCACCCGAGGGTGGCGACTCCAACCTTGGCACGATCGACGTGACCGTTGGCGGGCCTCAGCCCGTGCTGAGCTTCCTCACTGATGACACCGATCCGAGCTGGACTGCAGAGGGCTCCTGGGCCTTCGGCCATCCGACCGGCGCCGGTTCGCACAACCATGACCCCAGCAACGGTTTCACCGGCTCCAACGTGCTCGGTTACAACCTCGCCGGTGACTACACCAGCTCCATGCCCGAGCGCCACATCACGTCCGGTCCGATCAATCTGTCGGGCGTGACCAACACGCAGATCTCGTTCCAGCGCTGGCTCGGCATCGAGAGCGCCACCTACGACCACGCCTACCTCAAGATCAGCACCGATGCGGTCAACTGGACCACGCTCTTCAGCCATACGGGCGCGGCGCTCAACCCAACGGCGTGGTCGGAGGTTTCCTACGACGCCTCGGCGGTCGCCGACAATCAGGCCGTCGTCTATCTCCGCTTCACAATGGGCGTTACGGACCCCAGTGTGACCTATCCCGGTTGGAACATCGATGACATCGTGATCTCCGGTTCCGTGCCGCTCTCGCCGTGCGATGGCGACGTGAACTTCGACGGCCAGGTCACCCTCGGCGACATCGCGGTCGTCATCCAGGGCTGGGCATCCCAGGCGGCGGCGATCCGCGATGGCGATGCGAACTACGACGGCGCGGTCGGCCTACCCGACATCGCGGTCGTGATCCAGCACTGGGCGCAGATCTGCCCGTGATGGAGCGGAAAGAACCCCGAGCGTGAGCGAGGGGCATTCCTGAAAACAAAGGGCCGTCCCATGCGGGGGACGGCCCTTTTTCATTGACATCGTTTCCGCAAGCGGCGGGCCGTGCTTACTTCTTCTTGAAGTAGTCCACGTTGATCTGGATGTACTTGTGCCACTCGGCGGGGACATCGTCCTGGGGGAAGATGGCCTTGACGGGACACTCGTCGACGCAGAGGCCGCAGTCGATGCAGGTATCGGGGTCGATGTAGAGCATCGTCGCGCCGCCGAAGTCCTTCTCGTCCTTGGTGGGGTGGATGCAATCGACCGGGCAGACATCTACGCAGGATGTTTCCTTGGTTCCGATGCAGGGTTCGGCGATCACATGGGCCATTCGGTCAATCCTCGCAAGACGAATCAAGCCGGACGCCAGGGGTCCGGGCACGGATCACTTATTCTACGGCTTTGGGAGGTTTTTGGCAGTCGGCGGTCGGCGTTTGGCCGATCCCGGCCGCTGATCGCCGGATGCTGATGGCTGACCGCTTTATTCGCCCTGCTCGATGAAGTTCTTCTCGATGAACTTCGCGACATAGTCCACGATGCTGCTCGCCTCGGGGATGTCGGGGTTACTGGTCATGCCCATTGGCTCGAAACGCATGCCCTTGAACCGGGCGACGGCGTCGGGGACGCTCAGGCCGTGCTGGAGCGCCAAAGAGAAGGCGCGGCAGAAGGCCTGGCACAGGCCGCTGATCGTCGAGCCTTCCTTGGACATCTTGATGAACACCTCGCCGGGGCGGCCGTCCTCGTGCAGCCCGATCGTGAGGTAGCCCTCGTGGTTGCCGATGGTGAACTTATGGGTGACCGACTCGCGGGTGGGAGGGAGAACCTGACGCGAGGGGACGTACGGCGCGGGTGACTTGGGTTCGGAGAGGTACATCGGGCGGCTGGGCTCCGTGTGAGTCTCGCCGACCGGTGCTGGCTCCGCGGCAACCGGGGGAGTGGGGGCAGGGGTGGGGCGGCGAGCAGCACGGGTTCCACCCGGCTTCGACTGGCTTCCTCGCACCCTCCCAGCTATCGGCCGAGCCTTGGCATCGTCCTTCAGTTTCTTGGAACGCTTCTTCATCGGGGGGGCGACCCTCTGTTTTACGGCATCCCGCCGATCGAGGCGGAGGCGTGCATCCTGGTCAGAATCATCCACAACGATCCCGTCAGCAGGGCCACCCCCAGCGCCACTGTCAGGACACGCCGGCCGACGGGGTCGTGGCCGAGGCCTGTCGAGGGGCGACCCGTGATCATGCCAAAGATCCAAATCGATATCGCGGCCACGCCGGCAATCCCTGCTTCGATCGCGGACGGTGACAGCCCGCCAATATAGGGTCGGGCGATCAGCGATTCCGCGACTTCGGTGGCGATCCCCATCAAACTCTCGACGTGAGCGCGAGTCACCTGCCTCGCGGCGTCGGCCACAACCCGCGTCATCGCCAGCGTGCCGACCCCGAGGGCTACGCCGACCGGTAACAGCACGGCGCCGACGCCGATCGCGGTCGGGACCGCGCTCGCGCGGCGTGCGCGGACGGTCGCCCAAACCGGAATCGTGACGGACGCCGCCCCGTAGATCGCCAGGACGCCGATCACCAGCGGGATGAGCCGAGGCTCGGCCAGGGCGCGTGACGCGAGCCATCCAGTTGCTCCCGCGCTCGCCAGCGAGAGGAGGATCCAGAGCGTGCCGCCCCCGTTGCGGGCCGCATGCGTGTCGCTTGGCGACGGTTCGCCCGGTTCCGAGATCTGGCACCACCAGAGCACGAACGCGCCGAGGAGGAGCAACTGCGCTTCGAGCAGGTGAACCCGCCCCGCGGCGATGAGCAGCAGCACGAGGGCCGCGCCGGCGCCCAGCGTGGCGCCGTCGGCGACTCGCGGGCGGGCCGCGCGGGGCGAGACGAGCATCACAAAGCCCAGCCCGAGGACCGCGGCGATCGCGGGCAGCCCCATCACGGGCCAGGTTCTGAACCATAACGGTACTTCGAGGCGGGCGGCGTTTTCACCGGCGATGAGCGGGTCCAGCAGGAGCGCGAGTACAAGGCCCGGCAGAGCGGCGATGAGCGGCAGGAGCACCCGGGCCGCGCGTGGAGATGAAAGCTCTTGGCGGGACTCTTCATCTCCCACAGCACGCGACCACCAGGCTCGCCATGCCATGGCGCTCGACGCGAGCGCAACGGCAGCCGCGAGCGACATCAGGCCCAGGTTCGCGACTGGCGTCGGCACTCCTCACGTTCTCCTCTTGCGCATTCCTCCTTGCGCAGGGCGGCACATTGTCCACGAAACGCCACGTCATCGCCGAACACACGCGGCCACCAACGTCAGATTGTTGGAGAGCGAGCGGAGGTCAGCCCGTGACGACCGTTCGGCGCAGACGCTCGATGATCATGTCGTGCATGTTCACGACCTGCTCCGCCGTGGTGTGGAGCACCGCGGCGATCTCGGCCCGCGTCATCTTCTCGGCGTGCCAGAGGATCATGAGCAATCGTTCTTCATGCGAGAGATCGCGCATCATGGCTTCGCGCACGTCCGTGGCTCCCGCACGCGTCGTGTCGGCGTTCGCGTGCGGCGAAGCAGATTCACCCGCGCGCGGCGTATCGTGCGCGGCTTCGACTGCGATCGTGCTCTGATGACTGACGTTCGGCATCGGTCGCTCCTTGACCTTTGCACCGGCGGCTTCAACCCGAGCCGACACGGGCGAATCACCCGCGTCACGATGAACTTCATCGCCCATTCCTTGGCGACGGCGGGCAGGATACAGTGACACCTTGACGTTGTGAAGTGGGGAATGTTTTTCTTCACAAAAAGTGAATTCACGCGGTTAGTGGATAAGTAGTGGAATACCTTGGACCCCTTGGAGGAGGACTGCACTCATGGCCCAGACTCCCTCGACGATGATGCTCGAACTCGGCGCAAATGCGCCGGATTTCGCCCTTTCGGAGCCGCTGACCGGAAAGACGTGGTCGCTCAAGGACTTCGCCGGCCAGAAGGCGCTCGTCGTCATGTTCATCTGCAACCACTGCCCCTTCGTCAAGCACATCCGCGAGGGGATGGCCAAGCTTGGGCGCGACTATGGCGCGAAGGGCGTCGCGATCGTCGCCATCAATCCCAACGACGTGGCGAAGTACCCGGACGATGCACCGGACAAGATGGCCGCGGAAGCGAAGGCGGCGGGGTACACGTTCCCGTATCTCTTCGACTCGACCCAGGAGATCGCGAAGGCGTACCGGGCCGCGTGCACGCCGGACTTCTTTGTGTTCGATGCGAACCGTCGGCTCGTCTACCGGGGTCAGTTCGACGACTCGCGGCCCAGCAAAGGTCCCGACGGCCAGTACGTCGGAGGGCCGGTGACGGGGAAGGATCTCCGTGCCGCGATCGATGCGACGCTGGCGGGCAAGCCCGCCGCGGGTCAGCAGTTCCCGAGCATCGGATGCAACATCAAGTGGAAGGCGGGGAACGAGCCGGGGTATTTCAAGAGTTGATCCGCGGGGATTGCTAGCCGGCAACGTGCACAACGATTTCTCGCGTATGCGCCGCGCGCCGGTGTTCCCACACGTAGATGCCCTGCCACGTCCCCAGTGCGAGTGAGCCGCCGACAATCGGGATCGAGAGTGACACCTGCGTCAGCGCCGATTTCACGTGCGCGGGCATGTCGTCGGGCCCTTCTTCCTTGTGGGTGTAGATCGAGTCGTGCTCGGGGACAAGGCGTGCGAACCAGTTCTGCAAATCGGCGCGCACGGCCGGGTCGGCGTTTTCCTGGATCAGGAGGCTGGCGGAGGTGTGGCGGATGAAGAGCGTACAGAGTCCCTCTGCTTGAGCGCCGGCGTCCTTCATCGCCTCCTGCACGACCGCACGCACCTGGGCCGTGATGTCGTACAACCCCTGCCCGCGCGTTGGAACTCGGAGCGTCTGGATCATTCAATCAGAATAAGACAGCCACAGATTTCACAGATTGACACAGACAAGAAGAAACCAACTCGGATTAGGATGCTGACACGCGGCTGCACACGGCAGCCGAGCACCACGAGGGCGCATCACTGCCGACTCTTTTTCCTCTGCGTTCTCCGCGTCTCCGCGGTGAATGCTTCTGTCTTACGGGCAGGCCCCCGCCCAGTTCTGAATGATCGCCGCGATATCGCCAAGGCCGATGGAGCCGTTGCCGTCGAGGTCGGCGCCGGCGCCGGGCGTCACGCTCTGGCCCCAGGTCTGGATGACGAGCGCGATGTCGGCGAGGCCGACGGCATGGTCGCCGTTGGCGTCGCCGGGGCAGGCCGGCGTCACCGGGCAGGGCGCGACGGCCGTGACGACGAAATCGTCGATACCCGCCTCGACCACTTCCTGCACGCCCGAGTCGGCAGCGATAAAGCGCATCCTCATGTTCGCCGTCAGCGGCAGGATGGCGCCGGCATCGAACGAATGCTGGATCCATCCCCCCGTCGTCCCGGCGCCGGCGGGGCCGACGATCTCGACCGAGGACCATGTCGAGCCGTCGTTGTTCGAGATGTCCACCTTGAAAGAATCATCACCCGCGGCGTTGGAGAACCACCGCCAGTAGGAGATCGTCGCGGAGGAGGCGCCGGACAAGTCGAAGCGCGGCGTGCGGAGTGTCGTGAAGCCGTTGTCCACGTCGGCCGCGCCCAGAGCGCCGCCCACGGGGCCCTGGCCGGTCACGAAGCACATCGTGCCGGAGCCGGGTGTGTGATCGTCCTCGGGGGCGGCGGTGGTGCCGTTGGGGTTGACGAGCGTCCAGGCGCCGGTCGTCGCGGTGTCGCCGGCCATCCCGGCGGACCAGCCGGTGCCGCCGGACTCGAGCGTATCGTTCAGGACGGTGCTGAAGTCGCGCACGCCGACGGCGAGCGTTGAAGCCGGCGCATCGGCAGGGATGTTGACGAGCGTGCCGTCGGAGGCAGCGGCTTGCGCGTAGTACTGCACGTTGGAGCCGCAGGGGATAGTGCCGGGGAGTGACGCGGTGAAGTTCGGGAAAGTGCCCGAGAGAGCGATTTCGTTGAAGGGACCGGAGTTGCCGATGCGCCAGAAGAGCTTGGCGGAGCCGGCGAGCATCGTGTTGCCGTTCACCTCGGTGACCTGCACGTTCAGGGGGATGGACGAGCCGGTGTTCACGACCGTCGGCGGGTTGATTACGTTGACGCGGAGCTTCATCAGGATCGCGCGGGCGAGGGTCTTGAGACCGTTGAAGACTTCCTGACCCGTTGGGACGATCTGGGCGGCGGGGAGTTCGAAGCCGAAGGTGCCCATGTCGCGCAGCTCCCACGTCCATGAGACGGCGCCGTTGGCGAAGAAGGTCCAGTCGGGGAGGACGCCCGAGGCTTCGTAGAGGAGATTGTCGGTGCCGAGGCCGTACTGGTAATTCGTGCCGAAGGGGCTCGTGAGCGCGTCCTCGATTTCCTGACCGACGATGCGCAGCTCGGTCTCCCGGGGCGGGACGACGGCTTCCGAGTACGCCCACACGCCGAGAATGAGCTGCGCATAGCTGTGCAGGTCGATGACGCCCTTGACGTTGGGCGTCGCGAGGATGAAGTCGCGGAGCGCCTGGTTCTCCGGCTCGGAGAAGGCCGAGGGGCCGCGGTAGATGTCGCTGGAGCCCGAGGTGCTGGTGCTGGCGCCGCCCCACTGGTAGCCCCAGTTGCGGTTGTTGTCGACGCCGAAGGTGCCGCCGCCGTTGTTGCGGCGGTTCTTCCGCCACAGGCGGTTGGTGTCGAAGGTGTACTGATAGCCGTCGCGGTTCATCGACGGGATGATGATCCACGTGACCTTGCTGACGAGATCGTGGATCTCGGAATCCGTGTCGAAGTTGCGGATGAGCTGGTCCATCGCCCACATCGCGGAGCTGACGGAGATCCACTCGCGGGCGTGCTGGCCGGCGTTCACGATGATGACGGGACGCGCCGGCTCGCCGACGACGGGGGGCGCGGCGATCTTCACGCCGCGGATGGTCCGGCCCTGCCAGGTGTTGGGGGAGAGTGTGATTGGCGTGACGAGGTCGGGCCGGAGCGCCGTGAGCGTCGTCATGTACGCGTCGATCTCGGTGGGGGGGTGGTAATCGGCGAAGAAATCGCCGCCGCGTTCGGCGCGAGCGGCGGCGCGGGCGGCGTCCTCGGCGTCGAGGACGTCCTGCACGTTCTCGGAGACGATCTGATGGGGGATGCCGAGGGCGTCGAGGGCGCCCATGCCGTCGGGCGGGATCAGGTAGATCTGCGCGCCGGGTCCGGGGCGGCACGCCATGCTCTCGCCGATCTGCTGGAGCGCGAGGAGATCCTTGGCGCTGCGCACTTCGACCTGGACGAACTTCCAGTTGTCGTAACGGA
>DASZQL010000007.1:0-2637 GCA_035549675.1 Phycisphaerales bacterium
CCGAAATCATCTCCGGCGCCGCGGCACTCGAATAACCCGCCCCCCGGCGACTCAGAACAAATATCGACCCGCGCCACCGACCAGCGCCCCGCTGGTCGGTGTTCTTTATTCACGAAACGCGAAGCGCAAGCGAGCGTGCAGGCCGGCACCCTTCCTCACTCCACCCGCGTCCTTCCATCAACGCACCCAGTGCATCCGCATATTCCCACCACCTTCAAGATTCCACCAACCTCCCCGCGCGCATCTTCCCCCTCCCCACATCCCGCCTATGCTCACCCCCCCAATTCTTCCCTCTCCTTCTTCCCAATAAATTTCTTCTCTGTGCCTCTGCGTCTCTGTGGTAACTGCTTCTGTCCTGTAGTGAAACTTCCCGATGCCCCGCCGCGACCCCGCCATCTCCGACTTCCTCACCGACGGCGCCCTCGCCGCGCTCTGCGAGGGCCTCACCCAGATCGCCGGCGCCGAGGTCACCCTCCACGACCGCGACGGCCGCCGCATCACCCCCGCCGAGGGCGCCTCGCCCCCCTGGACCATCGGCGACATCGACGACACCGCGCGCGAAGTCTCCGCCGCCCTCACCCGCCTCTCCCTTACCGCAGGCACCGTCACCACACCACCCACCGATGACACCGCCTCGCTCCCCACCGGCGCCTCCGGCCCCTTCGCCATCGTCCCCCTCAGCGCGCTCGACCACACCATCGGCGCGATCGTCGTCCGCCCCGACAAATCGCGCAAGGGCGTCAGCCTCACGCGCCTCCGCGCGATCGTCCGCAAGCTCGCCTCCACCATCAGCGAGCTCTGCGGCCAGGAGCTCCGCTACCGCCGCCGCAGCGCCGAGCTCAACATCCTCTTCCGCCTCTCCTCCCTGCTCGTCGAAGCCCGCGACGTCGATTCCGTCCTCAACGTCGCCCTCCGCTCCGCCGTCGAAGTCCTCGAAGCCGACGCCGGCAGCGTCCATCTTCTCGACGAATCCGAAGAGAACCTCCGCCTCCGCGCCGGCGCCAACCTCCCGCCCGAGTTCGTCGAGCGATTCGACTCCTTCCCCCTCCAGCGCGCCGCCGACCGCGACGAACTCGAGTCCCGCGTCCACACCCTCGCCGACCTCGACGAATCCCGCCGCGCCGAACTTCTCCCCGACCTCCAGTCCTTCGGCTTCGCCGACATGGTCGCCTGCGGCCTCGTCTTCAAGGATCGCGCCATCGGCATCATCCGCCTCTACCGCCGCACGGCCGACACCCTCGAGCCCGCCGAGCGCACGCTCCTCCAGACCGTCGCCGAGCAGGCCGCCGCCGCCGCCGCCAGCGCGCGCCTCATCGAAACCGAGCGCCGCCACCGCGAAGTCCAGCGCCAGCTCGACCTCGCCGCCGACGTCCAGCAGCGCATGCTCCCCACGAGCGTCCCCTCCATCCCCGGCCTCGACATCGCCGCCCGCTACATGAGCTGCTTCGACCTCGGCGGCGACTTCTACGACTTCATCAACCTCTCCGGCCACCTCGGCCTCCTCGTCGGCGACGTCTCCGGCAAAGGAGTCCCCGCCGCCCTCCTCATGGCCTCCGTCCGCGCCCACTTCCGCGTCCTCGCCACCGGCCTCTACGACCTCGACCGCGTCGTCGCACGCGTGAACGAAACCATGGCCCGCGACACCCAGTCCAACGAGTTCGCCACCGTCTTCTACGGCGTCATCGATCCCACGCCCCGCGACTACGGCGGGGGCAACACCGGCGGCGGCGCCAATGCCCGACGCCTCACCTACTGCAACGCCGGACACGACCCGCCCCTCCTCGTCCGCGCCCCGCGCCCCAACTCCGACCATCGCCCCGAACTCATCGAGCTCACCACCGGCGGCATGGTCGTCGGCATCGACCCCACCCAGAACTACGACCGCGGCATCATCGACCTCTACCCAGGCGACACGCTGCTGCTCCACACCGACGGCGTCACCGACGCCATGAACTTCCAAAATCAGAAGTTCACCCGCAACCGCCTCCGCGAATCACTGACTTCATTCCTCGCCGCCGATCCAAGCGCGAGCGCCCGAGCCATCGCCGACCACATCACCTGGGAAGTCCGCCGCTTCATCGGCCTGCGCGACCCCATCGACGATTCGACGATCGTGGTGCTCCGCGTTGGGCATTGATGTGCTCCTCGCGCCGTGATCTTTCCAACGAGCCCCGAGCATCAGCGAGCGGGTCTCCCGTCCCCACTCCCCTCGGGAGAGACTGGGGTGAGGACTTCCTGCCTCGGCTCCCTCTCCGATTCGCCGCCTTTGTCTTCAGCCGGGAGTTGCAGAGGGCGGCACGCCCTCTGCATCCGCGACATCGACCCGCACCCGTTACCCGGAAAATCCACAACACACGTGCGATCCGATTCGAACTCTTGTGATCCCGAAATTGCTAATGGACCACCCATGTTCGGCTTCATAACATCGACCACGCTGGCCCCGGACGCCCGGCACTCTCTCCGCGCACGTCCCCCCGGGAGCATCGCTTGCCTTTCATCGAGACCATCACCGGCCTGAGCCTGACCAAGGACATCGCCGTCCCGCTGCTGGTCAACCTCGCCAGCAACGTGCTCGGCGACAACGCGCCGGTCTGGCTCGCCAGGTACAAGAACCACGACATCCCGATCGCGCTGGCT
>DASZQL010000008.1:0-2092 GCA_035549675.1 Phycisphaerales bacterium
TGCGGAACCCGACCAGCGCATCTGACCCGATACGTCGGTCGAAAGCTCGGAAATCAAAGGCGATCCGACTGTCATTCTGATCCCTGGCGGCGGCCTTCGGAAAGACGGGCCGGGCTCCCATCGCGGCTCCGAGTGCCTTTATATAATCCCCCCGCAATTCGCGTCGGCCAGCGGCGCCTTCAAAATCCAGCTTTTCTTCATCCTCATCCGACTCTGCGTGCCCTGCGCCTCCGCGGTGAATCTTTCTCTTTCGGAACTCTTCATGCGCATTGTGATGGCCAATCCCCGTGGTTTCTGCGCCGGTGTCCACATGGCAATCGACGTCGTGGCGCAGCTCCTCGACATCTGCCCGGGGGAGCCGATTTACGTCTTCCACGAGATTGTCCACAACAAGCACGTCGTCAACCGATTCGTCGATCGGGGCGTGACCTTCGTCGAAGAGATCAACGAGGTACCCGAGGGGAGCATCGTGGTCTTCAGCGCGCACGGGGTCTCGCCGGCGGTGCGCAAGGAGGCGGCGGACCGGCGGCTGACTTCCATCGACGCGACGTGCCCGCTGGTGACCAAGGTCCACATGGAGGCGATCCGGTACGCGCGGCAGGGGTACCAGATTCTTCTTGTCGGGCACACGAACCATCAGGAAGTCGTCGGCACCCGCGGCGAGGCGCCAGACTCGATCCAGGTCGTGGAAAGCCCCGCCGACATCCCCAAGCTGACCATCAAGGACCCCAACAAGGTCGCGTACCTGACGCAGACGACGCTGAGCACCGACGATGCAGAGGTGATCATCTCGGCGCTGAAGGCGGCGTTCCCGAATATCAAGGCGCCGCCGCGGGGGGATATCTGCTACGCGACGACGAATCGGCAGCACGCGGTGCGGCAGATCGCGCACACGTGCGACGCGACGATTGTCATCGGCTCCAAGAACTCTTCGAACTCCGTTCGCCTGACCGAGATCTCACGCAACGTCGGCGTGCCGGCGTACTTGATCGACGACGTGTCGGAGCTCGATCCCACGTGGTTCAAGGGTGACGAAACGGTTCTCGTCACGGCGGGCGCTTCGGCGCCGGAGGATCTGGTCGCGGGTCTTTGCCGCCACCTGCTGACCACTTATGGCGGGCACATCGAGGTTCGCGACATTTTCGAGGAGGATGTCGAGTTCCAGCTTCCGGCGACGCTGAAGCGGCTGATGCGCGGTCGGGGGACCGACCCTGAGTCGCGTCGGATCCGGGTGAGCAAGCCGCACATCACGGCGGAGGCGTACGGGGCTGTGCCGCTGACGGTTGGGGCGACGGCGTAGCCGTCGGTTCTGGCTGACGTTGCCGACTTCAACAACGACCCGTCGGCGCGGCGACGCTTGGTTATCCGTCTCGCGCGAGGTATTGTGTGATGCCGGCCGACGCACCTACGCTCGGCACCGAGCGCCCCCGCCCCCCGATGAAACGACCTTCCGCCCAGAAACTTTCCCGACTGATCGGCGTCTCGGCGCTTTTCTGTGCGTGCGTGTTCATGGGGGCTGCGATCGTCGTTGCCCCCAATGACCACTCGGTGTGCTGGGTGGCTTCTTACCCGATCTCCATGAACCCGAGCACGTCAAGGGTCTCGCTGCTGACTTCGCGCCACGCCGATTTGTATGAGGACACGGCTATCGGATCGGTGAACTGCGCGTTGAATGTCCATACCGAACGGCCGCTGGCCCTCCTGCCTCCGCTCTATGAAGTGACGGACTTGAATGTCAAGACGGAAATTGCTCAGGTTTACGAGCGGTTTCAGGATGCGGCGAAGGATCCTCGCGATCTGGCCATCGCGGAGGCCTTTCGTGGGTGGCAAGGCGACCCGCAATGGCACGACGGCCTCGGCGTCCTCGCGCCGCATTCCAAGACGCTCTTGCTCCGAGGGGTGATGGCCTACGCCTGCATCCTGCTGTCGATGGTGACGGGCATTTTCGCGGCGGCTCACTTCGTCGTTTCCAATATGCCCAATCACTTATCCGGGCGACGCGTCGTCCATCGGCATCCGTTGAGCGCCTAGCCGCCCAACGCCTCATTGCCTCTCCCGCGCGGCACCCTCCGAACCATTTTTTCGAGCACGG
>DASZQL010000009.1:0-24368 GCA_035549675.1 Phycisphaerales bacterium
ACCCATGTGCGCGATTGGAAGCCCCCGAGCGAGCCATTTCAGGTATTTGTGTGCAAGGCGGACAACGCAACGGAGAAGGTCAACACCGAAATTGACCGTCACGGCAAGGATGGTCGACTCTTGTCCAGCTCAACATCCCAATACGGCATCTGGGCCATGACGGACGAAGAAGTCGGTCGCGTCGCTACATTTCTTGCACAACACCATCACTCACGGACCCCAACCTCTCCCACGACTGAACCGCCGCGAAAATGAACCGTGCGTACTACTCCAGCTCGATCGCTCAGTTTCTTGACGGCGATCCGCTCACCATCCTCGGCAAGCTCGCTGAGGGCCACAGCTTTACATTGGAGCCGGCACAGCGCGACGCATGGCTCGCCCAAATCGCCCTATTGAAAAGCGCCTTGGCCCCCTATCGCGGCCGCGGCACGGTGTATTTCGAGTACTCCATCCCTCGCCTGGGCAAGCGCATCGACGTGGTGGCCCTGATCGACCACGTCGTGTTCGTGATGGAATTCAAGGTCGGGGAGCGGCATTTCGCCTCTCACGCCATTGACCAAGTGTGGGACTACGCCCTCGACCTAAAGAACTTTCACGAACACAGTCACCGGCTGCTCCTGGCCCCGGTCCTGATCGCGACGGAGGCCGGGAACATTACGCCGCGGATCGCGACCTCGAGTCACAACGACGATCTCCTGGAGCCGATCCGGTGCAACACAACGACACTCCCGGAAGCGATCCGGGCAGCACTTGAGTACAAACCCGGACAAACGATCAGCGCATCACACTGGGAAACAGGTCGCTACTCCCCGACTCCCACCATCATCGAAGCCGCCATGGCCCTCTACGGTGGCCACTCCGTCGCGGACATATCACGCAGCGATGCCGGCGCGGAACATCTCGCGCGGACGTCCGAAGCCATCGCTCGCATCATCAAGGAAGCCAAGGCGAACTCGCACAAAGCCATCTGCTTCGTGACCGGTGTCCCCGGCGCTGGGAAAACGCTCGTCGGTCTCAATACCGCAACCAAGCACACGAGTAAGGATGACGATCTTCACAGCGTCTTCCTTTCCGGCAATGGCCCTCTTGTCAACGTCCTGCGCGAGGCCTTGGCCCGAGACAAAGTCCGGCGGGAACGGGACCGAGGCAAGGCCGTCAAGAAAAAGACCGCATTAAGCGAGGTCCAAGCCTTTATCCAGAACGTCCACCATTTCCGCGACGACTGCCTTGAAGATGCAAAGCCTCCACTCGAGCACGTCGCACTTTTCGACGAAGCCCAGCGCGCCTGGAACCGCGACCAACTCGCCAAGTTCATGAAGAACAAGCGAAACCGGTCGGAGTTCCCGCAATCCGAGCCGGATTTTCTCATCTCGTGCATGGATCGGCACCCTGATTGGGCCGTCATCGTGTGCCTTGTCGGCGGCGGCCAGGAGATCAACACCGGCGAGGCCGGCATCAGCGAGTGGGTCGAATCACTTCTCCGCAGCTACCCCGAGTGGCACATCCACCTGTCCTCTCGCGTGACCGATACCGAGTACGACGCGGGCGCGGTCCTCGAAAAGCTGGCTCGTCGCCCCAATGTTGCCATCAAGGATGAGTTGCATCTGGCCGTCTCGATGCGCTCCTTCCGTGCCGAAAACGTTTCCTACTTCGTAAAGCAACTGCTCGACCTGAACGCGGACGAAGCCCGTTCATCTCTGCGGCAGATAACCGACCGCTACCCGCTCGTCCTCACCCGGGACCTCGCCGCCGCGAAGCGGTGGTTACGCGAACATGCCCGTGGCTCCGAGCGCTACGGCCTGCTCGCATCCTCAAAGGCCTACCGGCTCAAACCCCACGCCATCGAAGTGCGGCTCAAACCGGACCCGGTGCTGTGGTTCCTCAATGGCAAGCAAGACGTCCGGTCGTCGTATTACCTCGAAGACGTGGCGACGGAGTTCGAGGTCCAAGGCCTCGAACTCGACTGGACCGGCGTCGTGTGGGACGCCGACATGCGCCACACCGCATCCGACTGGGAGCAATGGTCGTTCGTGGGCGACGGGTGGAATCGAGTCAAGAAGACCGACCGCCGCTCCTACTTGAAGAACGCCTACCGAGTCCTCCTGACCCGCGCCCGCCAGGGCATGGTGATCGTCGTGCCGAAAGGTGATCCCTACGACCCGACCAGATCACCAGAGTACTACGACTCAACGTTTGACTATTTGCAAGGTATTGGCGTGGCCACGATTTGATCAAGACGCACGAAGATGCCTGATAGCTAGTTTGTCACGCTATCAAAATAGCGTGCAGCACGATACGCTGGCATATTTATGACCATGAATCACCTTACACAGGCGCAATATCATGGATGTTCAGCTTCGCCAAGAAATCATCAAGTTTGCAAAGAAGCGACAACTGGCGTACTACAGCGAGCTCGCTCCCATAGTTCGGCTCGACCTGAGCGACCCGCATCAACGCAAGTTGATGGGTGAATATCTGGGAGAAATCAGCGAACACGAGCATTCGGCTGACCGTCCTCTACTGTCGGCAATCGTCGTCGACAAGAGCACGAAGGAGCCCGGCAAAGGTTTCTTCACCCTGGCGCGAGATCTGCAGATTTTCGCGGGTGAATCGGAACGGGCATTCTTCGAACGCGAATGCCAGCGCGTATTTGATCACTGGTCATCGCAAGAGGGATAGCGCCGCCTACGCCACCTCTCCATACTCCGCCTCATCCGCCGCCATCTCCGCCGCGGGCATGCCCCCCCCACCATTTGAATCCGCGGCATCCGGCCTCACCAACGGCTTGCCCTTGGCATCCGTCAGCGGGTTGCCGTTGAGGTCCTTGATGATCAGGAGCGGGTGGGCTTTTTCGTGGGCTTCGAGGGTTTTCAGCCACTTGTCGCGGGCGGCTTCGGGGAGCTCGGCCCACTTGCCTCTGCCGCGGCATTTGGGGAAGGCGCTGCAGGAGAGCCAGGGGCCGCGGGCGCCGTTGCGGAGGTAGAGGGGCGAGCCGCACTTCGTGCAGGCGATGTCGGTGGTCAGCGGCGGGACGGCGGGGGGCAGCGGCGTGCCGAGTTTCTTGTCGAGCTTGAGAATCCCCGAGCAGGGGTTTTCCTTGGCGCCGTAGCCCGAGCAGCCGAGGAACGCGCCGAAACGGCCGTCGCGCTTGATCATGGGGCGGCCGCAGAGCGGGCAGGCGATGTTGGTGGTCTCGATCTGCTTGGGGTTGCCCTCGCGGTCGATCGGTGCCGCGTAATCGCACTTGGGGTAACGGGAGCAGGAGAGGAACCGCCCGCCCTTGCCGAAGCGGTAGACGGTCGGCGCGCCGCACTTGGCGCACTTGATGTGGTCGGGGGCGGGGACTTGCTCGGCCTTGGCGTGCGTGAGCGCGGTGTGGGCATGGTCGAGCTGCTTCTTGAAGGGGCCGTAGAACTGGCGGAGGACGGTGGTCCAGTCCTTGTGCTCGTCCTCGATGTGGTCGAGCTCGGCCTCGAGGTCGCGCGTATAGCCCAGCTCCATGATCTCGGGGAAGGCTTCGATCAGCTTGTCGGTGACGACCTCGCCGAGGTCGGTGGCGAAGAACTTGCGGTCGTTGAGCTCGACGTACTGGCGGTCCTGGATCACGCTGATGATCGAGGCATAAGTGGACGGGCGCCCGATGCCCTCGGATTCCAATGTTTTGATGAGCGAGGCTTCGGAGTAGCGCGCGGGGGGCGAGGAGAACTTCTGCTCGGGGTCGATCGAGAAGGGGAAGACCCTGCGGTTCTCTTCGACCTTGGGGAGTGTCTGCTCGTCGCTCGCCGTCGGGACGCCGGTGACGCGGTAGAAGCCGTCAAAGGCGAGGACGCGGCCGGTCGCGCGGAAAGTGAGGGGCGTGCGCGGGTCCACGCCGCCCACGATGGTGATGGCGGTGGAGTCCCACTCCGCGGCGACCATCTGGCACGAGATGAACCGCTCCCAGATGAGCGAGTAGAGCTTGAACTCGTCGGGTTTCAGGGCGTTTTTCACGCGGTCGGGCGAGTAGGCGAGCGACGTCGGGCGGATCGCCTCGTGCGCTTCCTGCGCGGCCTTATTGGAAGAGCCGAAGAAGTTGGGCTTTTCGGGGAGGTACTTGTCGCCGAAGGTCTGCTTGATGTAGTTGCGCGCCATGTCGAGCGCATCGCCCGAGAGGTGCGTCGAGTCGGTACGCATGTAGGTGATGAGGCCGACGGCGCCCTCGCCGGGGACCTCGACGCCTTCGTAGAGGCGCTGCGCGGTGCGCATGGTGCGCTGCGCGCCGAAGCCGAGGCGGCTGGAGGCGGCCTGCTGCAGTGTGGACGTGATGAAGGGGCCGCCGGGGCGGGTCTTGGTGCGCTTGGTCTCGATGGAGTTGATCGTGTAGGTGACGCCCGGCTTGACGTCGCCGTGAACGGTGCGGAGGTAGCGCGCGGGGCCCTTGCCCTTTTCGTCGATGATCGTGTCGTGGCCGAGGTTGACGAGGCCGGCCTTGGTGCAGAGCTCTTCGACGCGGGCGGTGAGGTCCTTCGGCTCCGCGGCGACGGCGCCAGTTTTTCCTTCGACCTTGCCCGGCTGGCTGATATCGACGGGCTGGCCGGCGACTTCGACGAGCTCGGCTTTGATCCCGCCGCGCCCGCTGAGCCACTGGTTTTGTGATTTCAGAGTGGGCGAGTTGCCCTTTTCATCCTTCGCCGCGATGAAGGCCCCCCACTCCTTCGCGAGTTTCTCGCGGGCCTTCTCATCGAGCGTGAACCGCGCGGTCATGCGCCACGATTCGTCGGGGATGAACGCGCGAATCTCGCGCTCGCGCTCGACGACGAGGCGCACGGCGACGGACTGGACGCGGCCCGCGGAGAGGCCGCGGGCGACCTTTTTCCAGAGGAGCGGTGAAACCTGGTACCCCACGATGCGATCGACGATGCGGCGCGCCTGCTGCGCATCGACGCGGGATTCATCGATCGGGTGCGGGTTGTGGAATGCGCGCTCGATCTCGGTTTTCGTGATCGCGTTGAAGATGACGCGCTTGGCTTCGCTGGGATTGATGCCCAGGAGGTGCGCAAGGTGCCACGCGATGGCTTCGCCCTCGCGGTCCAAGTCGGTCGCGAACCAGATCTCGCTGGCGTTCTTCGCCGCGCTCTTCAGCTCACTGACCGTCTTGCTCTTCCCCTGCAGCACCTCGTACGTCGGCTTGAAGTTGTTCTCGAGGTCCACCCCCGGCACCGGCGACTTGTCGCCCTTGGGGTTCTTGCTGGGCAGATCGCGGATGTGCCCGACGGACGCCTTCACGACGTAGCCGGAGCCGAGGTACTTGTTGATCGTTTTGGCTTTGGCGGGCGACTCGACGATGACGAGCTTTTTGCCGGAAGGGTCGCCGCGGAACTTGCGGGGCTTGGCGGGTGCGGCGGAGTCGGAGGGTGAGGAGGGCGGCACGGCGCCATCATCTTGAGGGGCGGGGCCGGCCTTCTTCTTGGTGGAGGCGGGCTTGCGGGAGCGGGTTGAGGATGCTGATTTGGCCATTCAGTGTCGTGTCGCGAGTACAGAGAGTTCGGACGACCAGGGTCCCGGGTCGGGGTGCGGACCACTATCGGACGGATCGGCCCGGGGCGTGGGAGTTGAGGAGTCGAGTTTGAGGATGTCAAGTGTGGAGGGTGGAGACCTAGCGCCGTCCGAACGGTTTGGCGGGCCCCTGGTGAGCCGAAGAATTGACTGCAACTTGGATGCCGCAAACACTTGTCAATCAGGCAGTTGCGGAAAACGGCCATTGCGGCTTTCCACTCTCGTAAGTCCATCGCCATGATTTTTTTAGAGATGCAGCGGAATAAGGTGCTCCGCACTCAGGACAGACTCCGGCATCGGCCAAGCCGCCTAGGTCATAACGGCAGTCAAGGCAGATACGGTAGTTCTTTGCGGCCAACTCATCGTGATCGCCTTGAAGCGCCCGTTTCCAGCGTTGCGTCAAGTGATGGCAATACCAGAATGCCGCGCCAAAGCTTGCCGCGAACACGACAACAACGATCGGCCAGGAAAGCCGGACCGGCGTGGGAAACAGGAATCGAATGGTCAGCAAGGCGCATAGAGATGGGCCGACGAACGTCGCGCCGATTCCAAGTAACCACAGAAGCGATCCAGCGCTCTCGGCCAAAGCCAGTTCGCGCGGGCCGGGAGCACCTTTCGTCACGCCGGGAGGCGGCGCGGGAAGTGGGGTTGAGTTGCCGGGCACCTAGCGCAACTCCGGTTTCAATCTCGAGGCGACCAGTTCGGCGGCGTTGCGCATTGCGTCAGAGTCGTCGCACGCGATGCGCAGCGAACCGGGGATAGTCGATAGCCGCCGGAGCCACGTGCGCTGGTTCTTGGCGAAGCGACGTGTCTGGATTTTGATTTCTTCGACCGCTCCTTCCAGCGTCGCGCGGTCTTCGAAATGCTCAATGAGTTGCTTGTAGCCGAGGGCTTCGCGGGCCTGGGGGCCGAGGCGGTTGGATTGCCAGAGGGTGCGGGCTTCGGATTCGAAACCTTGCTCGAACATGGCTTTTACGCGGGCGTTGATGCGGGGGTTGATGAGCTCGGTGGGCCAGTCGAGGAAAACGGGGAGCGCATCTTGGCGCACGCGGCCGGTGTCCCATTGTTCCTGGAGTTCGGAGATGGGCTTGCCGGTGGCGGCGAAGACTTCGAGGGTGCGGATGGTGCGGCGGGTGTCGTTGGGATGGATGCGCTGCGCGGCGATCGGATCCGCGGCGAGGAGTCTCGCGCGGAGTTCTTCGCGCGGGAGAGCGCTCAGCTCGGCGCGGAGGGATTCGTTGGCGGGGGGGCCTTCGAAGAGGCCTTCGAGAAGGGCTTTGACGTAGAGGTTCGTGCCGCCGACGACGATGGGGATGATGTTGCGGGAGCGCAGCTCGTCGATGAGCGGGTTGGCGAGATCGAGCCATTGATCGACGGAGAAGGGCTCGGTGGGTTCGATGAGGTCGAGGAGGTGGTGCGGGACGCCGCGGCGCTCTTCGGGCGTGGGCTTGGCGGTGCCGATGTCCATGCCTTTGTAGATCTGCATGGAGTCGGCGGTGATGATCTCGGCGGGCTGGTTGTGTTTGTCGCGGAGGGCGAGCGCGAGATCGACGGCGAGGGTGGACTTGCCGCCGGCGGTGGGGCCGAGGATGAGGGGGAAGGGGCGCATTTCAGGCTTGCAGGATAGGGCGGACGATGGTGGGCGCGTCCAGTAGGATGGTCGATCCGCGGCGGCCAAACATGGTGGAAGTCGCGGGCTCGGAGTATCGACTGTGCCCAAGAAAACGATCAATCAGGTTGACGTATCCGGCAAGCGTGTGCTGATGCGCGTGGATTTCAATGTGCCGCTCAAGGACGGGAAGGTGACGGATGATCTGCGCATCCGGATGGCGCTGCCGTCGATCGAGAGCGTGCTGTCGCGCGGCGGGAAACTCGTTTTGATGTCGCACCTGGGGCGGCCCAAGGGCGAGGGGTTCGAGAAGGAGTTCAGCCTCGAGCCGTGCGCGGTGCGGCTGGCGGAGCTGCTTGGCTCAAAGGTGACCCCCCCCGGCGGCGTGAAGTTCCCTTCGCATGACTGCATCGACGGGGCGGCGACGGCGGCGGTCAACATGCTGCAGAACGGTGAGTGCCTGCTGCTCGAGAATCTGCGCTGCCACAAGGCGGAACAGAAGGGGGACGCGGAGTTCGCCAAGCGGCTCGCGGCGTACGGCGATATGTACTGCAACGATGCGTTCGGGACGTGCCACCGGGCGGATGCTTCGATGGTGGCGGTGCCCAAGGCCATGGCGGGGAAGCCGCGGGTGTGCGGGTTCCTGGTGGAGAAGGAGATCCGGTACCTGAGCGATGCGCTCGCGAATCCCAAGCGGCCGTTCGTGGTCGTGCTGGGCGGGGCGAAGGTGAGCGACAAGCTGCCGGCGATCGAGTTCCTCCTGCCGAAGGCGGACGCGATCGTGATCGGCGGTGCGATGGCGTACACGTTCCTCAAGGCGCAGGGGAAGAGTGTGGGGGCGAGCCGAGTGGAAGAAGAGCGGCTCGGGGATGCGAAGAAGATTCTGGACCATGCCGCCGGCGGAAAGTGCAAGCTGTATCTGCCGGGCGATCACGTGTGCGCGCAGAAGTTTGAGGAGAACGCGCCCGACGTGAAGACGTTCGACGGGGACATTCAAGCGGGTTGGATGGGACTCGACATCGGGCCCAAGACGCGCGCGGAGTACGGGAACGTGCTGCGGAGCGCGAAGACAGTCGTGTGGAACGGGCCGATGGGCGTCTTCGAGTGGGCGAAGTTCGCGGAGGGGACGAAGGCGGTCGGCGCGGCGCTGGTCGAGGCGACGAAGGCGGGCGGGGTGACGATTGTCGGCGGCGGCGACTCCGCGGCGGCGGCGGAGGAGTTCGGCATCGCGGAGAAACTCAGCCACGTTTCGACGGGCGGCGGGGCTTCGCTGGAGATGCTCAGTGGGAAGAAGTTCGAGAGCGTGGAGCTCTTGGACGAGGGTTGAGGGGGGCACGAGGCGCCAGGCATTGAGGATTGGGCATTAGGCATTGGGCATTGGGCATTGGGCATTGAGAAGAAGTTGGCTGTGTCGGTGAGGGAGTCCTTCCCCGACTGCCCCACCCGGAACAAGGCAAGATTCACGGCATAGGACAGACATCCCGCTCACTGCGCCGCTGTCTCCCGAATTGCTGGAAATGAGCTCCGGGTCACGGGCAGCCCGGCCTCGGCGTGTTCGCGGGGTGTCGTTCAGGTTCTATTCATTTCGGTGAATCACCTTGATGTTGGCGTCGTGCCGCGGCGCGACGCTATTACGAGGTGCATCATGCCGACCCAGAAGAACAAATATGGATTTCTGTGGGTAACACTCGCGCTCTTTCTCTTTTCGCTTGTTGGGCACTGGGTGTTTGGGTGGTTTGCGTTCGTGCAGGAGGCGCACGCGCAGCACGAGGTCGCTCGTGTGGGGGATTACCTCATCCAGATGGGCCGGGATACGCTGGAGAACTGGCAATCGGAGTTTCTCCAACTCATCTGGCAGGTGGCGGGGCTCGCGTATCTCTACTACGTGGGGAGTCCGCAGTCCAAGGAAGGGAACGCGCGGCTGGAAGCGAAGATTGATTTTCTGTTGAGTCAGACCGAGGGCGGCGAAGAGAAGCGCGCCGAACTGGATCAACTGTTCCAACGCGACTTCGACGGTTGATCCGCGGCGGGGCCTGGCTGCACCGGTCGTTGGCGACATGATTTCTCCGCGGTTTGCGATGGAGCGACGAGATGCGCCCCTGAACCAAGGCGACCGTGGATGCCGGCGATGCCGTCCTGCTCATTGACGTCATCAACGACTTGTCCTTTCCGGGGGGCGAGAGGGTGCTGCCGTGGGCGGAGCGGATGGTGCCGATGGTCCTGGGCGTCATCGCCCGGGCGCGGCGCGCGGGGATCCCAGTGATCTACGCGAACGACCACTTCGATCTGTGGCACGGGAGCCGGGACGATGTGGTACGTCATTGCACGAGAAGGCGGGCGCGGGAACGGCATGTTTCGGCGCGGCTGGCGCCGAAGAATCGCGATTATTTCATTCTCAAGGCCCGCCACTCGGCGTTTTTCGCGACGCCGCTGAGGCCGCTGCTGGAACATCTTGGCGTGGAGCGGCTGATTCTCGCGGGCATGGCCACGAACATGTGCGTGGTGGCGACGGCGCACGACGCGGCGATGCACGGTTATCCGCTGGTAGTGCTCTCGGATTGCTGCGCGGCGGAGAGCGATTTCGATCATAACGTCGTCCTGTCGCAGCTGGAGCGATTCTTTGACGCGACGATCTGCCGCAGCACGGAGCTTGGATTTCCCCGCGCGCGCGTGAGCTGTCGGGCGGCGTTCGCGAGATGATGGTCGAAGAATTCGGATGGATGCGCATATTTGTCGGGCTCTTTCTCGGCGGCGAACGCTCATTTTTCGATAGGCGATTGAGGGAAACCCGGGTTCTCCAAAAAGAACGAGTCAACGCCCAGCGCCGCCGCGCGTGGTCCTCGGCCGCCGCGCGCTTCGCTCGGTGACGTCGCGCCGATTGCTTCCATGGAACTTCGCCATGAAGGCGCGTTCAGTCACCTCTCACTGTCGGCTTAGGGGAGGAAGGAATCCTCTAACGTCGCGATCGAAATCGCGGTGCGATTCACAGGAGACTTGACATGACGATGTTCAACGACGAAGAAAACCGCCGCGACAGCTCGGGCGGTTCGGACAGCGGCCGTGACTCGGACGATAAGGGCGGCGGCTCGCGATCGGGCGGCTCCTCCTCGGGCAAGTCCGGCTCCAGCAGCCGCGGTGGCTCGCGTTCCGGCGGCGGATCCAAGTCCAACAGCGGCGGCTCGCGTTCGACGGGCAACGACCGCGGCGGGTCGAGCTCTTCGAGTTCGGGCGGGCGCAGCTCCAATCGGTGATGACACGCGCGGGGGCTTCCACCTCCACTCCTCCCCGCGCTCACACGTTTTGACGTGTTTCTCTTCAGCCTCTCACCGCTCCCTACGGCGGTGAGAAGCTTTTTTCAGGAGACGATGGACATGCCCAAAGATCGCGCGTCGGCGAGTTATTACGAGAAGGGCGAGCAGATCTCGGCGGTGGTAACGGTGCAGAAGACGGCGGCCGAGGTGTACGACGCCTGGGCGGGCCTATCGGGACTGCCGCGGTTCATCGAGGAGCTGGATGTCGTGGCTCGCGCCGGGACGCGCGCCCTGTGGAAGGGCAACAGCCACGGCGAGTCGTTTGAGTGGGAGAGCGAGGTTCTGAACGAGGAGCCGAACCGGTTGATCGCCTGGAAGGCGAGCGCCACGGCGCCGGTGCAGAACGCGGGGTCGGTGACACTGAAGGAGCTGCCCTACCGGCGCGGGACGGAGGTCCGCGTGGTGATCGACTATGTGCCACCGCGGGGGGCGGTCGCGGACCGAGTGAACAAGATGATGCGGGGCGACCCGGAGGAGCTGCTGCGGATCGCGATGTTCCGGTTCCGTCAATGGATGGAGACGGGAGAGATCGCGACGACGCGCGGGCAGCCTTCGGCGCGGAAGCCGGGGCGCGACGAGGAGGGATCCAAGGACGAGAAGAAGATCGCCACGAGCGCGAAGGAGGGTCGGTGATGAAAGCGGCGTGCTGGCAAGGAACGAGGGATATTCGGATTGAGAATGTGCCCGAGCCGCGGATCATCAACCCGCGCGACATCCTGGTGCGCGTGACGTCGACGGCGATCTGCGGGTCGGACCTGCACCTCTACAACAACAAGTTCCCCGGCATGACGAAGGGGGACATCATGGGCCACGAGTGCATGGGCGTCGTGGTCGAGGTGGGATCCGGCATCAAGAATCTCAAGGAGGGCGACCGGGTCGTGGTGCCGTGCACGATCGCGTGCGGGGCGTGCTTCTACTGCAAGCAGGGTCAGTACTCGGCGTGCGACAACTCGAACCCGAACCCGGTGGAGTCGGAGAAGATTCTGGGTTATCCCGGGTGCGGCATGTTCGGCTACGCGGCGATCACGGGGAGCTACGCCGGCGGGCAGGCGGAGTACATCCGGGTGCCGTTCGGAGATGTGGGACCCATCAAAGTTCCTGAAGGTGTGCCGGACGAGCAGGTGCTGTTCCTTTCGGACATCCTGCCGACGGGCTGGATGGGCGCGGCGAACTGCGGCGTTCAGCCGGGGGACATCGTCGCGGTGTGGGGCGCCGGGCCCGTGGGGCAGATGGCGATCCGCTCGCTGCTGGTGCAGGGGGCGGAGCGGGTCATCGTGATCGACAACGTCCAGGAGCGCCTGGACATCGCGGCGCGGTGCGGGGCGGAAGCGTTCAACTCGGACAACGGGGATGTGTACGAGCACCTGCTCGACGAGACGGGCGGACGGGGGCCGGACGCGTGTCTTGATGCGGTGGGCATGGAAGCGCACGGGCACGGCGTGATGGATGTTGTTGACCGAGTGAAGCAGGTGGTGAAGATCGAGACCGACCGCCCGGCGGTGCTGCGGGAGATGTTCAAGTGTGTGCGCAAGGCGGGAACGATCTCGCTGCTCGGCGTGTACGGAGGGTTGGTCGACAGCCTGCCGATGGGGGTCGCGTTCAACAAGGGCGTGACGTTCCGGATGGGCCAGGTGCGCGTGCAGGCGCTCGAGCACATGCTGCTGGACCTGATCCTGAAGGGCAAGATTCACCCGGACGAGATCATCACGCACACGATCGGGCTCGACGACGTTGCGGACGCGTACAACATGTTCAACGACAAGACGGACGGATGCCTGAAGGTGGTAATGAAGCCGGGGATGGGGCGTGAGCCGGAAGTCAGGGTGAGGAGCGCGGCGAAGGAAGTGGTGACCAGCCGGCCGTGACAGGCGGCGCGTCGGACTCTTGATGAGAGGAAACGTCGTATGAGACTCGACTCGCCGGTGGATCTGATGGCGAAGATCATTCAGAAGCTCTACAGCGCGGAGAACCAGTTGATTCTGGCGCTGCCGCGGGTGATCGGACGGTCCCCGTCGCTATCGCTTGCGGATGCGCTCGAGAATCACCTTGCCGAGACGCGCGGGCACGCGACGCGGCTGGAGCGGATGGCGGACATCCTGGACGTTCCGTGCTCGGGGGCGCGGTCGTACGCGATGGAGGGGATTCTGAAAGAAGGCGAGGAGGAAGCGCTGGGGTTCGGCGGCGATGAGACGCTGGTGGACAGCGCAATGGTCGCGGCGTGCCAGGCGGTCGAGCATTACGAGATCTCGCAATACCGGGCGCTGAAGGAACTCGCGAAGAAGGTGGGGGCGAATGAAATCGTGGAACTGGCGGACGCGACGCTGAAGGAGGAGGAGCAGGCGTCCAAGAAGCTGGCGGAGATTTCGCTGCGGGAGATCAAGGTTGGAATGATGGCGTGGTAGCTAAGGGTGTTTTTTCGCTGAGTCTGGGAGGGAGGCCTTCCGCGACTGCGCCACCCGGATGAAGACACGGTCCAATGCACGGGCTCAGAAAGCGACGCGGGACTAACGACAGGACTGACCCCACGATCCAATAAGCACAGCAATGTCGCCCAAACCGAACTGGCCACTTCCATCCAGATCAGCAGCGCAAGGATTAAGGACGACCAGACTGGCCGGGCCGCTTTCGACCGTACCGCAAAGATTTGTCACTATGCAATCAAAAATATCGCCGTTCTCTAAGGGCGACGAAATATTGAAATACAACTGCGACGTCGCAGAACCCGACACAGTATCAGAGTCAACGAGCATCTGTCCGTTCCGTCTCCAGTGATAGACGAGTGGTGTTCCACCGGTCGCGACAACATTGAACTGCACCCAATCACCGGGCATCCCTATCGATTGCTGAGGCCCCGAGAAGACAACTGGGCTGCTCGCACGCGACCGCAGTACAGTCAATGCATCAAATTGCTCATCAAACGTGGCCAAATCGGCCCGGCCATCGTCATTAAAATCCGCAACAGCGATACCTCCGACCCAACCAAGTCCCGGCGAATAGACCGTCGGAGGATCAAGTTCCCCTATCGCATTTCCACGGAATACAGCAAACGCATTTCCATTAGCGGGGCAAACCAAATCCTTTCTGCCGTCAGCATCAATGTCCAGTATTTGCCCGGATCCGTACTGGACGCCCTGCGCCGGGCTGTACCACGTCGAAAATCCACCTGCACCATCCAAGACGGCCATGAAGTAAAAAGGCGGGCTGTCTCGAAACACGCCGATACAAAGGTCGGGGATATCGTCCCCATTAGTGTCGCCAAGAGTTGGCGCTAGACCCGTCAGACGAAGATCACCCGATAGGCCAAGCAAAACTCGCACGATCGGGAACGTTCCATCGCCAGCGTTTAAGAAATTGTAGATTTTGCCACCATATCCAATGCAGTACACGTCGGTGGATCCGTTGCTATTCGTATCGGCCAATCCAAGCCAGACGACTCCTTCTGGCACAACGCTGATCAGCTCAGGCGCATCAAAACTCCCGTTCTGCAAATTTGTTCTGAGATATAAGGCGCTCGCGCCCGAGACATCGGACGCAAACACAACATCGGAATATCCGTCTCCGTTCATGTCCGCGACCGCAACGGCTTGGACCTGATCTTGAAGCGGGGTTGCAGTTTGAGTAAGTGACCCGTTCCCAGAATTCAGGAACAAATGCAAAGGGCCGCGGTATGAATAGCTCAAGACGTCCGGCCCGTGTGCATTGTCAACGTCCGCGACGACGAGGAGCGAGGCGTCCACGGAGTGTGCCAATGAAAAGCCTAGAGAAAAAACACCTGTCCCGGTGTTTCTGCAGACGCTGAGTAACTTGGCGCTAGTGGCGGGGTTAAAAGTGCTGACGACAATATCGATCGCTCCATCGCGATCCATATCGCCCGCAGCCATCGCCACAGGATTCATACCCACGGGCGAATGAACAGGTGTCGCATACGGAGAGCATTGCGCCATGCATTCCGAAGCCATAATCCACATCGCCATCACGAAACAAGGTGGCACAAATGTGAATGCGTGTCGTTGCATGACAAACCTCCTAGCAATACAACAAAAATATTCAATGTAACCGCGACACTCACGCCAAGGAAGTGAAATTGGCCAACAAATGAGACACCACTCAAATCGCAGGGCTGTTCAAATCACTGGTTCCCGCGCTCTTTACCTCGACCGCAATGTTGCCATCCGTACCGCGCCGATGTGGTGGCGGATGGTTGGCGTCATTGAATCGGTGACTTCGATGGCGACAACGTCGATGCGGAGCGGGCGGTTGGCCCAGCCTCGGCGGCGGACGAGGTCGTCGGCGACGAGGAGCAGCTTGCGGGTCTTGTGCGCGCCGACGGCGGCTTCGGGCGGGGGCGCGGGGCGTGATGAACTGGCGGCGGTTCCGGGAGCCGTGATGCGCGTCTTGACTTCGACGATCACGATGGTGCGGCCGTCGGGGGCTTCGCAGACGAGGTCGGCTTCGCCGATGCGGGTGCGGGCGTTGCGCTCGAGGACGCGGTAGCGGGACTTGCGGAGGAACTTTTCGGCGATGCGCTCGCCGCGGGAGCCGAGGGGGGCCGGGGCGCGACGGAGTGAGGGGAGCCGATCGCGGAGCACGAGGAGCATCGCGCGGAGGCGCGCCACCGGGTTCGTGCGGTCGTTGCTCACGGGGACTTCGGGGCTGGTTCCGGCGAGGCTTTGTCGTTGGAGCGGGGCTCGCTCGGCGCGGCCTCGTCGGGGGTGGCGTCGTCCGGGGCGTCGCCGGAGGGCGTGGGGAGCGGCTCGTTCTTCGGCGCGGATTCCATGAGCTGACGGGCGGCGGACTCTTCCTGCGCGCCGAGGTACTTCTTGGCGGCGAAGACGAGGAGGCGCTCGATCATGGTCTGGATGTCGCTGAAGCTGCCGCGGGAGATGAGGGAGGAGAAGTAGCGGAGGCGCTCTTCGTCCTCGCGCTGGGCGAGGAGGCGGCGCTCGATCTCAAGCTGGGCTTCGTAGAGCGTCTTGCCGGGGGGCTGGTCGAGGCGTTCGAGCTTGATCCAGAAGGCGGTGTTGCCGACGTTGACGCGCGGGGTGCTCGCGCCGGGGGTGAGTTTCGCGGCGGCCTCATTGAGAGCGGGCGGGCCGAAGACGGCGGCGCCTTCGAGGGTGTGGTTCTGCAGGACGACGCGGTGGAGGTTCTCGTCGTCGGGCTTCCAGGCGCTCTCGCGGTGCGCGACGGCGGCGAAGTCTTCGCCCGAGGCGAGAGCCTTTTCGATGCGGGCGATCTTGTCCTCTTCGCGCGTCGAGGCCTGGATGATGCGGAAGACGGCGGTCGGCGCGGGGAGGAAGTCGTCCTGGTGCTGGTCGTAGTAAAGCTTGATGTCGCGGTAGCTGACGTGGACGCGGCTGCCGATGGCCTTGCGGAGCTGCTCGATGATGAAGCGTCGCTCGGTGATGTCCTTGACCTTGTCTTCGAGCGAAAGGCCTTCGGCCTCGCGGAGGCGCTGGTTGGCGAGGGATTCGCTGCCGAAGTTGCCGCTGATGATGCCCTCGCGGACGTTCTGGGCGAAGGCCATGATGCCCATGCGCATCTCGGGGGTCAGGGCGGACTGGAACTCGGCGAGCAGGAGATCATCGCGGAGCCGGTCGGCGACGGCCTGCTGGATGAGCTTGCGCGTGGAGACGAGCCACTCGCGGCTGCTCATTTTGGAAGCGTCCTGGCGGAGGCGCGCGTCCATGGGCTCGAGGAAGGCGGCGGCGTAGACGGGGCGGCCGTTGATCTGGCCGACCATCTGGTCGACGAAGAACGTTTTCGAGCGCGTGGGGATTTGAACGTCGGTGGGCTTTGCTCCGGGGGCTGAAGCGGAAGCGGTCGGGGACGTGATGGGGGTCGTGGGACCGCCAACGACGACGGCGACGTCGCTCACGCCGCCGGTCGCTTCGCTGATCGTGTGCGTGGGCTTCGAAGGGGCGGCTTGTTCCGGCGGCGCGGGTTCATCGCTCGGCGCGGCGGCGAAGTCGGAGGCGCTGACGGGGCGGGTCGGCTCCGCGGTGCCTGGCGCGGTACCGCCGGAGCCGCTGGAGCACCCGACGGCGAAGCCGGCGAGGGCGATGAGAAGCACTATTGGGAGGGCTCCGCCTCCGTGCAGAGAATCGAGGACGCGCATCCGGGCGTCTCCTGAAAAAACAGCCGCACACGGCGATTGCCGGTGCGAATCACTAGAGGGTATCGGGGATTCGCCCGGGTGTTCAACAGCGCATAGACTCCGGACGCCGTCGGGGTCTGCTTATTTTGAGAGGAATTGGCCGCATGGCGAACGAGCCGGGCGAAGCGCCCAAGATCATCGTGGACTCGGACTGGAAGTCCAAGGCGCAGGCGGAGAAGGAGCGGCTGGCGGAGGTCGATGCCGCGGCGGAGGCGAAGAAGCCCGCCGGTGGCGGTGGCGCTGGGGGGCAGGGCGGGCTGCCGAAGGCGGATTTCATGTCGCTGGTCGGCATGCTGGCGACACAGGCGGTGATGTACCTCGGCGGGATGGCGGACCGGAAGACGGGGGCGGCGATCTTTGACCCGGAGTACGCCGGGCACATGATCGACCTGCTGTCGGTGCTCGAAGAGAAGTCGAAGGGCAACCTGACGCCCGAAGAGGCGTCGGAGTTGAACGCGGTGCTTCACGAGCTGCGCGGCCGGTTCGTCGAGCTGTCGAGAATGGTGGCCACGCGGGGGGGCGGTCAGGCGGGCGCCATGCCGGCCTCGGGCGTTTCGCCGGTGCTGCCGCAGTGAGCATGAACGCGGAACTCGGAACGCGGAACAGAGAGCACAAGGCGGAGCGGGGCGAGAGGGACGCATGAAACGGGTGATGTGTGTCGCGGCGGTGTGGGTCGGGATGGCGGCGGTCGTTTCGGTGACGAACGGGGGCGAACCCGGCGTGGCTCCGGCTGCGGCGGCGAACAAGCCCGGCGCGCCGCCGCTGGTGCTCGATGGCGCGAACCCCACGACGGGGATTTCCGCGCCCGGGGCGCAGAAGGCGGGCACGTTTGTCGTCAAGAATCCCTCGGATCAGCCCCTCAAGATCAAGGCGGCGGCGTCGAACTGCGCGTGCTTGTCGGTGAGCGCGCCGGTGCGCGACGTGGGCGCGGGTGCGTCGGTGAGCATCGCGTACGTCTTTACCGCGCCGGAGACGATCGGCAAGGCGCGGCGGGAGGCGATGGTCTTCTGTGACGGGTACCAGTCGCCCTTGACGGTTTCGGTCGAGACGGAAGTGAGCTACCCGATCCGCGCGGTCGTGGGCACCGGATCGGAGATCACCGAGTGGCGAGGCCAGGTGACGCTCGAATCGCTCGACAAGAAACCGTTTCGGGTGTTCGCGGTGAACGGCGAGCCGGCGGTATTCGAGGGGTTTGATGCGTCGAAGGATGAGCCGCGGGCTTCGTACACGATGTTGTACGACTGGTGGGAGAAAGGGACGGAGAAGCTGCCGCGGTTTCTCGTATTTCAGACGAACCGCGAGGGCGCGGAGTTGATGGACGTGAAGGTGAACATCCCCGGCTTGTGGAGCCGGTGGCGGCCCGAGGGGACGTGGAACCCCAGGAGCGAGCGGGTCATCCTGGGCCAGGTCACGCCGGGGAACGTGGTCGAGTTCCCGCAGACGCTCAACATGGAATGGGAGTTCGCCAAAGAAAACCTCATGGTGGCCACGGCGGAGAAGGATCTCGATTTGAAGCTGCTCTCGAAGAACAAGTCCACGACGATCCGCAACGGCACGGACTGCACCGTGCAGATGACGATCCCCCGGGACCGCAAGGGGCTCTTCCACACAGTGGTGAGCTTCAAGGCGACATCGGAGTATCGGGAGCTTGACGTATACGGCCTGATCGCCCCGTAACTTCGCCGGTCTCGGCCCGCGGAGAAGCCGCCGCCGCAAAGGCTGTGCGGGCACCCTGTTTGAGTGGTGTCAGGGTTTTTAGGGGTCGATAGAACATGAAGGGAGCGCGCGGGGTATGAAATATGACCCCGGTGCTATGCTCC
Organism: Phycisphaerales bacterium; assembly: GCA_035549675.1. Taxonomy (GTDB): domain Bacteria; phylum Planctomycetota; class Phycisphaerae; order Phycisphaerales; family UBA1924; genus DASZQL01. Next base: position 18,433 of record DASZQL010000009.1, read on the forward strand.
GAGGAAACAAGAACTTAGAGCGGATCGAAAGGAACGGTGTGGGTCAGCAGCCGTCTGAACGGCTGGAACATTGCTGGGAGCGAGGAGCGCGTCACAATGGCTCAGAGGGGAAATCGGGCACGCCGTGGTCCACGGTCATCGGCCGGGCGGCCGGTGCGTTTTGAGGCGTTGGAGCCGCGGTTGCTCATGGCGGGCGACAGCCCGACGGTGACGCGGATCGAGGCGGACAACCGGGGGCTGGTGGTGCTGACCTTCAGCCGCGAGCTGAATGTCGCGACAGTGAACCCTGGTTCGTTCCAGCTGTTCACGGCCGGCGCGGACGGGCTTCTCGGCACGGCGGACGACGCGGCGCAGTCGGCGACGGTGACGTACGACAACGCGACCAAGCAGGTGCGGGTCCAATCGACACTCGCGGCGAACACGCGGTACAAGGTTCGTGTCAACGGCTCGACGGTGAAGGGCACGAACGACGTGCTCCTGGACGGCGAGTTCAACGGCGCCGGGGTCGCGACGGGCAACGGCGTCGCGGGCGGCGATCTGGTGTTCTTCACCCGGCAGCCCGTGACGCGCATCGCGCGGTTCACCACGATCTCGGGCATCATCGACGTCGAGTTGCTGAGCGGCGCGGCGCCGCTGACGGTGCAGAACTTCCTGAACTACGCCAACAGCGGCGTGTACGACAGCACGTTCTTTCATCGGCTGGTCAACCAGTTTGTGATCCAGGGGGGCGGGTTCACGGGCACGCCGCCCTACAACCACATCCCGCAGAACGATCCGGTGCTGAACGAGCCGGGCGTGACGAACGGGCGCGGCACGATCGCGATGGCGAAGTTCGACGGCGATCCGAACTCGGCGACGAATGAGTTCTTCTTCAACCTCAAGGACAACCGGGGCACGCCGCCGAACGGGCTGGACTTCCAGAACGGCGGGTTCACGGTGTTCGGGCGGATCACGGACGCGGCGGGGCTGGCGGTGATGGATGCGCTCGCGCAGTTCCAAACCTTCAGCGCGACCAACACCAACGGCGCCTTCGGGAGCCTGCCGGTGCGGGACCGCGCGGCGGTGCAGGCCCGGGGCGGGCAGATCCTGCCCTCGGACCTGGTGGCGATCTCACGGATCGCGCTGATGCTCGATGTCTCGGGTGAGCCGGCGCAGCAACTGCCGACCGAAGGCAGCTTCGTCGTGCAGGCCCCGAACGGGACGGCGTCGGTGCAGTTCTTCGACGTCACGGGCTCGGGCGGCCTCGGCTCCTCCAGCTTCGCGAGGGTCGTCTTCGGACCGGGCAACTCGATCATCAGCATCACGCTGCGCGACCCGTCGCCGACGGCGCCGGTGGGCATCCGGATCACGGGCGCGACGTCGGTCGGCGCGATTCTCGATCAGCGGACTTCGCCGGGGCATGCGATCTCGTTCATTCTCTCTGATGTCCGGATCGGCTCGATCAGCGTGAGCGGTCCGATCCAGGGCTTCAACCTCAACGGCTTCCTCCTGCCCGGCGGCGAGACGCTCGACGACGATCTCGACGGCGACGGCAGCTCGTCCGACAAGACCGCGATCTTCATCAAGCAGGGCCTCGTCAACAGTCTCCTTGTTTCTGGCGATCTGCTGGGCGACGTCGTGGCCCCGGGCGGCATCGCGTCGGTTCAGGTGAGGGGCCGGACATCACAGGCCGACTTCCAGCTCGGCGGCGGCACGCCGGGCTTCCTGCAGACCGTGTTCAACTTCAACATGGTGGACAGTGTTTCGATTTCATCGCCGGTCCACATCGTCGCGCTCCGCGCGACCGACTGGCAGAACACCGGCGGCTCGCTCAACACCGTGCGGGCTCCGTCGATCGGCTCGATCCTGGTGACCGGGAACCGGCTGACCGGCGCGCCGGGCGACTTCCGCGCGAGCGTCAACATGACCGGCTCGACGGTCGCGAACCGGTTTGCGATCGGCTCGGTCAACGCGCCGGGGCTGGTCGGCAAGGGCGCCTGGAAGGCCGTCGGCAACGTCGGCACGATCGTCGCGGGCAACGGCGGCTTCCAGAACTGGAGCCTGGACGTGACCGGCAACGTCGTCACGGTCCGCACGCCCGGGAGCATGTCGGGGGTCACGATCGATCTGACGGGGCGCATGATCACCCTGATGGCGGGCGACTTCGTGGGCGGCGTCTTCCGCGCCGAGGCGGTCCAGAACTTCTGGCTCACCGGCAACCGCACGCTGGGCCTCGCGGGCGATTTCAACGGCGAGATGACGCTCTCGCGGACGCAGATCAACGTCGGGCCGACGCTCGGCTCGCTCATGGTGCCCGGCTCCATGACCGGCTCGACCCTCAACATCAGCGGCAATACGTCGTCGTTCGTCGTCCGCGGCGAGGTGCGCGACACGACCGTCGCGGCGGCGCGCGAGATCGCTTCGATCACACTCGGCGCTGTGACCAACACCCGATTCACGGCGAGCACGAGGCTCGGGCTCGTGTCCGTGACACGCTGGGACGGCGGGCGGCTGCAGGCCCCCACGATCACCCGCCTGGTGACGCTCGGCAACCTCCGCGCGGGGATGACGGGCGACTTCCTCGCGGATATCACGGCGAACACCGAGGTCACGACGATGAGCGTCGGCGCGGGCGGCACGATGCGCTCGAACCTGACCGCCGGCCGCGTGGGCACGTTGCTGGTGGACGGCAACGTCGAGAACTCGATCATCACCCTCAACCGCGCCTTCACCACCACTTCGGCGGTGAAGAACGCCGACTCGATCACGGTCCGCGGCTCGATGAACAACTCCGAGATCCGCTCGCGCGGGAACGTCGGCGCGATCACGCTGGGGGCGATGGACAGCTCGGGCGTCTACGTCGGCGCCCCGACGAACTTCTTCGGTCTGCCGGACAGTGCCGCGGGGTTCAACACCGAGGCGACGCTGCAGCGCATCTCGATCAACGGGATCCCCCGGCAGTCGGGGCCGTTCATGTCGAGCAGCTATGTCGTCGCCGGGAAGATCCTGAACGCGACGGTCCAGCTCCCGGCGCGGGAGAACTTCGGCTCGCAGTTCGGGCTCGCGGCGAACACGATGGGGTCGGTCTACACACGGTTCAGCGACGGGGTGGTGATCGTGCCGGCGAACTCGCACTCGCGTGCTTTCGGGGATTACCAGGTCCGGATCGGGTTCGTGCCGCCCACGGCGTGAGGCCCGGGGACCGTTACTTCGCCTCGTGGAGCTCGGTGAGCTCTTTGCGCACGGTGTCGCCGACTTCGGCGAGCGTCTTGTTGTCGGGGTTCTTCTGGATCAGCTCGTCGATGGTCCGCGCGGCGCGCTCGGTGCGCGTGATGGCGGCGTCGCGTTCGCTGTTCTTGACGAGCGCATCGTTGAGCCAGGCGAGGCCGGCGATGAAGAGCCGCTGGTTCGCCGCGGTGGGGTCGGCGGTGAGCAGGCGCTGCGCGGTGGTGAGCATGTCGTCGAACTCGGCGGCGGCGGCGCGCGCGTCGCCCTTCTCGAACAGGACGCGGCCCTGGAGCTCGGCCAGGCGGGCCATGTCGGCCTGCGTGCGGGGGTTGGTGGGATCGGCCTCGCGGAGGGCGCGCGTGATCGGCGCCAGCTCATCGACGAACGCCCGGGCTTCGTCCGCCTTGTCGAGGTTGAGATTCAGGTCCGCGGCCACGGAAAGCGACTGCGCGAGATCGCGTTTGCTCCGGGCGTCGTCTTCTTTCGACGGGCTGGCGGCCAGCTCGCGCCGGATCGCGATGACCTGCTGGAGCAAGGCCAGCGCCTCGTCCAGTTTCTTGTCGTCGCGGAGCGTTCCGACCGAGCGGTTCAGGCCGGTCGCGTAATCGCGCCGGATGTTCCGGCCCAGCGCCGGATCGTCGCGGGCTTCCTCGTACAGCTTGCGCCGGAGGTTGAGGGACTCTTCGAACGCGGCGGCGGCGATCGCGCGGTCCTTGAGCGCCTCGCGGCATTCGCCGGTGCGATCGGCGATGCTGCACTGCAGGCGGCGCGCCTTGAGGTCCTTGGGATCGCTTTTGACGAGCGCATCGACAACATCGCGGGCGGAGGTCAGATGTTCGAGCGCCTTGGCGGGGTCGCCGGCGCGGTATGTCAGAGAGGCGAGTTCGAGATTCGCGCCGCCGAGGACCCGGCGTGCATCGCGATTGTCGGGCTGCGCGTCGGCAAGCTTCCGGGCGTTCTCGATCGCTTTCGCGATGCTCTGCTGGCCTTTGGCGTTTTCGCCGCCCCCGCCGCCGCGGAGGCCGCCCTGCAGGCGTGCGATCTCCACGTAGCCGTTGGAGACGGACAGCCGCACGGCCGGGTCGAGGTCTTCCTCGGCGCTGAGGGTGTCGAGCCACTGCTCGCCGGCGCTCGCGAGCCATTGGCGCGCGGCGGTCGAGCCGGCGAGGGGCTCGATGCGGTCGCCGAAATCGAGCAGCAGCTACGAGGTGAGCTGGCGGTCGAGGTTCAGGAAGGACTGAGCGCGGTCGCGCTGCTGCTGGGCTTCTTTCTCGGCGTGCTCGGCCCGCTGGCGCAGCGACATTTCGTGGATGGCCCAGCCGCCGACGGCGACGACCGAACCGACGAGGATGACGATGGCCGCGGCGCTGAGGCGGAGCAGGCGCCGGCGACGGAGCGCGGCGCGGCGGTCGGCCAGCGAGAGGAGTCGGTCGGCGACCTGGCGGGCGCTGCGGAGGCGCAGGCGGAGGTCGCCCGAGACGCAGGAGGCGATGTCCTCGCGCAGGAGCGGGTCGGAGATGTCGCGTTCCCAGCCGGGGGCGAGCGGCTTGTGCAGGTCGCCGGCGGCCATCTGGTAGAGCAGGACGCCCAGGGAGTAGACGTCGCCCTGCATGGTGAAGGGCGCGCCGGTAAGCGACTCGGGCGGGGCGTACATACGCGTGCCGGTGCGGCTCGACTGGTTCTCGACGAGCATCTCCTCGGTCAGGCCCGTCACCGTAATGTTCTTGCCCTCGATGACGGAGCGATCGGTGAGGAGGCCGATCCCGAAGTCGGCGAGACGCGGGCGGACCTTGCCGTCCTCGGCGAGGTACATCAGCACGTTCGAGGGCTTGATGTCCTTGTGGAGGATGCCGACGGAATGGGCCGCGGCGACGGCCTCGGCGGTGCGTTCGACGATCTCGAGCCGCTCTTCGAGTGAGAGCTTGTCGGGGCCGCCGATGGATTTGATGTAGTCGCCGAGGTCGCCCTTTTCGGAGAACTCGGTTTCGAGGAAGTAGGGCGAGGCGTCGAGTTGTACCTCGTACAGGCGGGCGATGTCCGAGCGATTGCCGAGCACGTCGCGGAGCACGCGGAAGAGTGTCAACTCGCGCTTGAAGGATCGGAGGCGGTCTGAGTCGAAACAGAACTTGAAGACGCGGCGCTCCTTGGTGCGCCCGTGCCTGCCGAGCCAGACTTCGCCGAAGCCACCCTCGCCGAGCTTCCGCTCGAGCACCCAGCCTGGGCGGCGCGGGACTTCGAGACCCGCGGCGGGGCGCCAGCCGAGGGTTTCTTCGTCGGAGAGGCTGACGGACCGTCGTGCTTTCTCGGAGTCGGGCGGGGCGCGGAGGGGGCTGACGCCCTCGGCGCCGACCTCGAAGATCTCCATCGGCTCGGGGTTGCCCTTGAAGAGGTAGGCGCCGTGGGCCATCCATTTCAGGGCGGGGGCCGAGTCGGCGGAGGCGGCCGTTCCGTTGAGCCCCGGGACCTCGCGGACGTACTGGCGCGCATCGTCGAAGATGGTGCGCGTCATGAGGATCTGCCGGCCGACGGCGAGGCCCATGAGGCGCGAGGCGAGGTCCATGGGCAGGCCAACGACTTTCGATTCCGTGTCGGCCTTCTGGCTCTGGCCGATCTCCTGCACTTCGCCGATGTGCAGGCCGATGCGGACTTCGAGGGGTTCCTTCTCCCATTTCTCGGCGGCGAGCGTGGTTTGGAAGAGCAGAGCGGCATTGACGGCGTCGGATCCTGTG
>DASZQL010000010.1:0-9712 GCA_035549675.1 Phycisphaerales bacterium
GGCTCACGTCGATGACGCGCGCCGCCTCGGCGGAGGGCTTCTTGCCCGTCATCATCCACAGCAGGTTCGCGGCGTGGTCGAGCGAGGCGTCCGGCTTCACGATCGGCTTGCCGTCGATGATGTTCTGCATGTGCCCGATGATCGTCGGGATCTGCGCGAGCAGGCGCTTGGCCTTGCGGAGATCGGCGTCGGCCTCGACGCTCTGGCAGTCGGGATCGACGTGCGCCAGCACCGAGATCGCGGTGCGGAGCGTGTCCATCGGGACGGTGAAGGGCAGCTTGGCCGTCTTCTGGAGCGTCTCGACAACGAGCGGCGGGAGCTCGCGCATCGAGACGATTTCCTTCTTGAATGCGGCGAGCTCGGCCGGCGAGGGCTTGTGGCCGACGAGGAGGACGAAGGCGACTTCATCAAAGGTGGCGTGATCGGCGAGATCGTGGATCTCGTAGCCGCGGTAGACGAGCTTGTCCTGCGCCACGGCGCCGACGGCGGTCTGCCCGGCGATGATGCCTTCGAGGCCGGAAGTTTTGGGAGCGGGAGCGGGCGCAGCGGTCGGGGCGGGCATAACAGACTCCGGGATGAATGGGTCGAATCGTGTGGGAAGAGTCAAGTGTAGGGGAGAGAACGGGGATGCTCCAGTGGAGCAATCCGTCGCACTCCCTCCCGAATTACGCGTATTGCTTGCGGAGACGCGCGGGCTGGATATTGAGCTGGCCGCGGTATTTGGCGACGGTGCGCCGGGCGATTTCGATGCCCCGTTTCTTCATTTCCTCGGCGATGGCCTCGTCGCTGAGAGGATTTGATTTGTCCTCGGCATCGACGACCGCGCGCATGGCCTCGCGGATGGCCTCCCAGCTCATGTCCTCGCCGGTCTCGGTCTGCTGGCCGCCGGAGAAGAACTTGCGGAGCGGGAAGACGCCACAGAGCGTCTGGATGAACTTCCCGGCGACCGCGCGGGAGACCGTGGCGACGTGAATGCCCAGCTAGTCGGCGACCTGTGTCATGGGCAGGGGCTTGAGCGACTGCGGGCCCTCGTCGAAGAACTCACGCTGCGCGGCGACGACGACCTTGACGACGCGCAGGATCGTGTCGCGCCGCTGACGAACCGCGTCGATGAGCCACTGCGCGTTGGAGAGATTGGTGCGGATGAACTTGCGGTCGGGGGCGGCCGTGGCCTTGTCCGAGGCCATCATCGCGTACTCGCGGTTGAGGCGCAGGTGCGGGATGCGGTTGTCGTTGAGGTACGCGAAGTACTCGTCCTTGTCCTCGTCGTATTCGACGATCGCATCCGGAAAAATCGTCTGCGGCGCCTCCTCGACGAGCAGGCCTCCGGGGCGGAGCGTGAGCCGGCGCATCTGCTCCATCGCTTCCTTGATCTGCTCGGCGGTGAAGCCCGACTTCTGCGCAATGCGCGGGATGCGGTTGTGGACGAGGTCGTCCATGTGCGCTTCGACGAGCGTGCGCGCACGCTGGAGTGACTCGATCACCGCGGTGCTCCGGGTGGCGTCGGGGTCCTGGATCAGGGCGTCGATCTGCAGGAGCAGGCACTCGCGGGCGTCACGGGCGGCGATGCCGGGCGGCTCGAGGAACAGCTGCACCGCAAGAAGCGCCCTTTCCATCACTTCCTTGGCCGGCTTGGGCTTGTCGGCGGGGAACGAGTCGCGGATTTTTTCGAGATCGGTGTGGAGATAGCCGTCGGCGTCGATGAAGGAAATGATCGTCTTGCCCGGCTCGCGCAGGTCCTCGTCCACGTCGGCGATTGCCCACTGCTCGAGGAGCTGCTCCGACAGCGACTCCCCCCTCGCCGCGGTGTTGGCCATCGCGTCCATCTTGCCGTCGCGCTCGCCGGCATTGCGGGACCGCGAATACGTCGAGGGCTCGTACTCCATCGCGCGGGTCGGTGTGCCCGTCTCGTGGTCGTTCTCGAACGCCTCCGGCTCCGATTCCTGGAATGAATCGAGGCGCGCGAAGTCCTCGGCGGAGTTCGCATCGCCCTCCACGTTCAGCGGCGTTTCGGCCTCGCGATCGGCGCGGGCCTGCTCCTCGCGCTGCTCGCGAAGCGCCGCCTCATCGGCGGAAGGCTCGTAGGTTTCCAGAGTGACGTTCGACTCCAGCTCCTGCTCGATGCGCTCCTCCAGCTCGACGGAGGGCATCTGCAGGATCTCCATCGACTGGATCATCCGCGGGGCCAGCTTCATGTGCTGGCCGAGCTTCATGTGCTGGGAGGTATCGAAACGCATGGCGGGGAGCACACTCCGAATGACGCGATGAACTATATCGCTCGCACGACACCGCGGGCGACACTACAGCCTTTGTCGACCTTCAATGGCATCGGCGAGGACGGCCTTGCTGGCAAACTCGAGCTGGCCCCCGGAGGGGAGGCCGCGGGCGAGACGGGAGACCTTGACGTGGCGCTTCTTGAGTTCCTGGGTGAGATAGAGGGCGGTGCCGTCGCCTTCGAGGTTGGGATTGAGCCCCAGGATGACCTCGATGATGCGCGTCGAATCGTCAGAAGGTTGATCGATTCGCTTGAAGAGATCGTGAATGGTGAGGTGCTCGGGGCCGACGCCGTCGAGGGGGCTGAGTCGGCCCATGAGGACGTGGTAGATGCCGCGGTGCATGCCGGTTTGTTCGAGGGCGATGAGGTCACGGGGCTGCTCAACCACGAGGACTAGGGAATGATCGCGGCGCTGATCGGCGCAGATGGCGCAGAGCTCTTCGCTCGCGAAGTTGAAGCAGGCGCGGCAGTGGCTGACGTTGGTCTTGACGTCGCGGATGGCGTCGGCGAGGCGCAGGGCCTCATCCGGCGGAGTCTTCAGAACATGGAACGCGAGCCGCTCGGCGGAGCGGCGGCCGATGCCCGGCAGGCGCGCGAACTCGGTGAGCAGGCGATCAACGGGTGCGGGATAGGCGCTGTTGCCGGGCGCCGCGGGGAGCGACGATGCCTTTCCGTTGGCGGTTGATGGAGCCTTCCTGGCCATGGGGTCATTGTAGGACGAAGAACTGGAACACAGAGGCAGACAGAGATAGACAGAGAATGAAGTCAGGATTGATTTTTTCAGCCCCGAGGCCAGTCGATGTCGATGCGGTCGCCGATTTCAACGGGACCGGAAAGGCGAACGTGGCCGGTGTCGGCCGCCCAGGCGATTTCGACGTCGCCACCAGGTTGATTGACGGTTGCGCGGCGTTCCAGACGACCGGTGATCGCGCCAGCGACGAGGGTGGCGCAGGATCCGGTGCCGCAGCCCAGCGTGCGGCCCACGCCCCGTTCCCAGGAGCGGATCGTGACGCGCGTGGGCGAAGCAACCCGGGCAACATGCACGTTCATGCGCTGCGGGAAGGCGGGGTGCGTCTCGTAGCGCGGGCCGAGGCCGCTGATCGCGGCGTCGAGGTCGGCCGAGGCGTCTGTGAAGAGGACCATGTGCGGATTGCCCATCGAGACGAAGGCGACGGTGAGACCGTCGAGCTTGAACTCGAAGTCGGTCACGGGTCGGACGTGCGCGGCGCTGACGGGGATTTCCGGAAGCGAGAGCCCGGGCGCGCCCATGTCGATGGCGACGTGCGCCGGATTGGATCGATCGAAGGTGACGGCGAGGGTACGGCCCGGGAACTGGACGGGGATGGCGGCGGTGGTTGAATGAATGAGGTTGCCGTGAAGCGCGAGCCGAGCGGCGCAGCGGGCGCCGTTGCCGCTGACGCCGCCGTCGGAGCCGTCGGCGTTGATGACGCGGAGCGTGAGCACACCGTTATTCGCGTCGAGGAGAACGAGGCCGTCGGCGCCGCCGGCGGGGCCGCGTTGGCGATCACAGGCGACGCGAACGAGGGCGGAGTAATCGTCGCGGCGCGAGAGCGACGGGTCGGTCGTGATGTCGAGGATGAAGAAATCGTTGCCCACGGCAACGACCTTCGTCAAAGCGATCCGCGTGGGGGCGCCTGTCTTCATCCCATTTCCAATATCGAACTGAAGAGAAGCGGAACGAGAATCCAGAGGGCCGCGAGGGTGAGAAGGGCGAGGAACGAGACAAGCTTGAGCCGACGGATGGTGCGGTCGATGGGGAGGTTCGCGGCGTCGCGGCCCATGAGGGCGTGAAGCCTGGCTCGGCGAGAGGCGATGGAGCCGTGCCTCCACGAAAACTTCGTGAGCGGGATGTGGTTCAGGCGCGCGACCGAGAGAAGTGCGCTCGACATTCCCTCCACCGCCTCGGGACGGACAGCGACGTGTTCCCGGGGCCGGTTGGCGGACCAGCCGCTGAGGTGCTGGACGGCGAAGGCGTCGGCCTGTTCCTCGAACTTCCGGCTGACGACGCCGAAGACGAGATAACCGATGGCGAGGGAGGCGGCCAGCGCGCCAGCGCCGATGAGCTCACCCACATTTTCCACGGCCGACGCGGGGATGAACGGAAGAAGCAGGCTCGAGACGAGCGTGACGGCCGTCCAGATGATCCCGCCCGTCGCGGCGAGCGTGACGATGAGCCACGGCAGATGCCGACGGCGCGCGTGGGCGGCTTCGTGGGCCATGACCGCCTCGACCTGCTCCAGTGGCAGACGCTCGAGAAGCGCGTCGGTCAGCAGGATGTACCGCGCCGGCGCGATGAGGCCGACCAGCGCCCCGTTGATCATCGAGCCGTGCGTGCGCCAGACGAGCAGCTCGCGGCATCGGACGCCCTGCACGTCGCAGAGCCTTTGGAGATGGTCGCGGAGCGGTCCCGCGCCGAGGCGGACCGTGCTCCAGACGCGCCGGAGAACAAGGGGCATGACGAGCAGGAGGACGAACACGCCGCCGAAGTGGAGCGCGGTGAAGGCCCATGCCCACGGCGCGGTGGAATCGACACGGCCGGAATCGAGAAGCCACTGCGCCAAGCGGTCGGTGCCTTCGGCCCACGCGCCGAGAATGGTGACGGGAACCAGGACGATCGCCATCTGATGACGGATCTGATCGGCGACGTACTGCGTGCGGGTTCGGATGGGATGCACCGGCTCGCCGGCGTCGAGGGCGCGGATGACGCCCGCCTGGGCGATGCGGTTCTCGATTTCGTAGAAGGACGCGTGGAAGGCGATGAGTGTCAGTACCGGGATCGAGGCGGCGGCGGCTTCGTCGAGCAGGATGAGGTCGCCGAGGTGTGTACGGATGACATCGAGCCAGCCGAAGCCAAGCACCGCAGCGGCGTGCAGCACGAACACGGCGATCCGCGCAACTGCCATCACAAGATCGGCAGCGGCGACGGCGGAATAGGCGCCGGTACGGTCGAGCTGGCGGCCGAGCGCCTTCATCAGGAGATGAACGAGCGCGGCGAGCGCAACGAACGGGAGCGTCGCGGCCAGCAAGATCGAGAGATCCGAGTGGTTTGGCCAGAGCGGGAAGGGCGAGAAGCCGTCGCGGAGGACGATCACGACGACGATCGCGATGAGCACGGCCTGAGGCATCGTCGATCCTAGTCAGGCGCGGGCCACGCGGCCGCGGGCACGCTCACCCGCCGAGGGAGTTCTCGAAGTGCGCATCCTGAATGGGCACCACCATCTCGAGGATGTGCTGGAGCACCTCGGCGGGGCTACCGATCGCGTCCACGTCACGGACGATGTTCGCCGGATAGTGCTCGAGGACCGGGCGGGTTTCGTCCTGGTAGACCTTCCAGCGGCGGCGGATGACTTCCTCTCGCGCATCGTCGGCGCGGTTCTCCTTGAGGGCGCGCTTGCGGAGACGCTCGAACATCGCCTCTTCGGTCTTGCAGGTCAGGTGGATGATCAGGAGCACCTCGATGTGCTTGTCCATGATCTCGGCCTGGTGCTTGTTGCGGGGGATGCCGTCGAGGATGAGGAGGTCATGGTCAGGCTTGTAGAGACTCAGGATCGTCTGCGCGTGGATGTTTTCCTGCCACATGCGGATCGTGACGTCGTCGGGGACGAGGAGGCCCTGCGAGGAGTATTTGAGGAAGAGCTGGCCGAGTTCGGAGTGGACGTTGAGGGTGCGGAAGACCTCGCCGCAGGAGAGGTGGAAGAAGCCGGGGATGGAGCCGAGGATCTTGCCCTGGGTTCCCTTGCCGCAGCCGGGGGCGCCGAAGAGGAGGACGGTTTTGTAACGCTCGTGTGATGCCGTCACGTGAGACTCCGAAGGGTGGGGAGATAGGGTATCGGCGGGCGGGGATGATTTCTCGGCGGAAGTCGAATCGAGATGGGCCGGGGAGTATCGGCTGACGCAGGGACGCGGCGTGGGGTACGTTATCGGGATGCGCGGGATGACGCACCGCTGGGCCATGGCGCCGGACTGTTCGGCGAACGGCCCGCCGCCGGACGGAGCCGGCTTGGAAACGCTGGGTTTCGAGCCGGTTGTGGCGCGCTTTCTGCGATCGCGGGGGTTCGGGGCCGCCGACGCGGCGGAAGGATTCGCCCGGCCCAGACTCACGGACCTGCACTCCCCCACTCTTCTGCCGGATTGTGACCGGGCGGCGGAGCGCCTCCTGCGGGCGCTGCACGGCGGCGAGCCGATCGTGGTCTACGCGGACTACGACGCCGACGGGCTGTGCGCGGGGGCCATTCTCTACCACGTGCTGAGCGCGCTCGCCCCGCGCGGGGCGCGGACGGGCGTGACGGTCTACGTTCCACACCGGGTGGATGAAGGGTACGGGCTGCACGAGGAGGCAATCCGGGCGCTCGCGACGCAGGGCGCCAAGGTCGTGGTGTCCGTGGACTGCGGGATCACGGCGCACGGCCCCGCGCGTGTCGCGAAAGAGATCGGCATCGACCTCATCATCACCGACCACCACAATCCCACCGACGCGAACGACGCCCCGCCCGACGCGTACGCGGTGGTCCATCCACGGCGGAACGGCACCGCGTACCCATTCGGCGAGCTCTGCGGCGCTGGGGTCGCCTTCAAGCTGGCGTGGCGGCTGGTCACGATGCGCGAGGGCTCTGACAAGGTGTCGGAGCCGATGCGGGCCCTGCTGCTCGACCTGCTCGCGCTCGCGGCGGTCGGAACCGTGGCGGACATCGTGCCGCTCGTCGGCGAGAACCGGATCATCGCGCGGTACGGGCTCCGGCGGGTGAAATCGACCGCGCTCGCGGGGCTCGCGACGCTGGTCAGCGCTTCAGGGCTCGCGGGCGAGGAGATCACGAGCGAGCACGCGGGGTTCGCGCTGGCGCCGCGGCTCAACGCGTGCGGGCGGCTCGACAGCGCGCGGGACGCGGTCGAGTTGCTCACGACGGCGGCCGGCGAGCGCGCGGTCGAGATCGCCAAGCGGCTCACGAAGCTGAACGACGAGCGGCGGCGCACCGAAGCGGCGATCTTCGAGCACGCGGTGCGGCTCGCGGAAGAGCAGGGAATGACCCGCGATGACCGGCGCGCGATCGTGCTGGCGCACGCCGATTGGCACCCGGGTGTGGTGGGGATCGTCTGTTCGCGACTCGTCGGGAAATACCATCGGCCAACAATTCTCTTGAATGAGAAGGATGGGGCGTGCCACGGGTCGGGGCGGAGCATCGACGGGTTCAACCTGCACGGGGCAATTTCGCGGTGCGCGCCGATGCTCACCAAGTTCGGCGGGCACGACATGGCGGCGGGGCTGGCGCTGGAGAAGGACAAGCTGGACGAGTTCGTCAGCGCCTTCACGGAGCATGCGAACTCGGTGCTCACGAGCGAGCACCTGACGCCGGAGCTGCGGGTGGATTGCGATGCGTCGGTCGATGAGCTGACGGCGGAGGCGGTGAAGCAGTTGTCGGAACTGGGACCGTTCGGCCGGGGGAACCCGCAGCCGCGGATCCTGCTGCGCGGCGTCACGCTGGCGCGGGATGCGCAGCCCTTCGGAGCCGGCGGCGCGCACGCGAGCGTGTTCGTCAAGCAGGGTTCGCGCGAGATGCGGCTCGTGGGGTGGAGATGGGGCGAGCGGCGTCGCGAGTTGCTCGGCGGTCGGCCCATCGACGCGGTGGTGGAGCCGAAGCTGAACCACTGGCAGGGACGCGTGAAAGTCGAACCGGAGCTGCGGGATGCCCGGCTGATCGACGCGGGGGCCATGTAGACGGGCCTACGAATAGTGAAGCAGGCGCGTATGCGAGCCACAAATTTCTTTGATGGACGAGGCATCGCTCTTGTTGAATCCATCGCTCGGGTAGGCGCAGAACACCGAGACCGCTTCGCGCCGGCAGAGCTGCTGCCAGAAATGTTCGAGACGGACAGTCGCGCGCGTCTGGCCGCGGGCCAGCAGGAGCGCGACCATCTCGCCGAAGGCGCGGACAGGACGCCCGGCGGAAAGCGGCTGGCCCTCGGCGACTCCCGCGGCTTGGCGGAACAGCTCGGACACGGTCGCCTGGAACTTCTTTTCGTCCGGTACTAGGCCCTCGGTCCCGTTCACCATGAACCGGGCAAGGGTCTCGTCGGCGTCGATCGCCATGTATACGTTGTGCGCGGCGAGGACGGAGAGATCCAGACCGAGCCGTTCGAGGCGCGTCCGCAGCGCGGCGCGGTGCGGCTCGGTCGCGATCACGACCACACCCTCACGATCCCGCAACCCGGCGGCGACAAAGGCCTCGAGCGCATGGAGCAGCCCGTCGTCGTCTTCGTAGATCTGCAAGTGATGCTCGCACGGGCCCAACTCCGCCCAGTAGAGATCCCAGGCGGGTGCACCGGGCGACGATCGCGGTCGTTTGTCGGTGGTGGATTCGGGGTTCATGACGGTGTTCTCTCAATACTGATCGCTGGTTTCGGCGCATGGTATGCGAGGTTTTTCGATTTTCGGCCTGAGAGGTTGCGGTGATCTCAAAAATCTCGAAGCCGGCCGTGCTTTCGTTCAGTGCGGTTCGTCCTCGCGACGTCTGGATGCAAATTCCCGTTTTTGCTGTGGGAAAGGATGATGCTTTTTTCATGCTCGGCCCATTACTCGCTCATGCGCGCCGCGCAGAGTCGTGGAGTCAGCAATCGACTTCGGGCCTCCGAGACGAGGAAAGACAACCATGCCCAAGTACAGCCGAAGCGCTTCGAAGAAAGTTGAACGAGCGATGCACGAGCGGAAGAAAGGCACGCTCCGGAGCGGCGGTTCCGGCCGCCGTGTGACGAGCAAAAAGCAAGCGATTGCGATCGGGCTGTCCGAGGCCCGGCGCGCGGGAATGAAAGTTCCGTCCAAAAGGTCTTCTTCTCGGAGTTGACCCCGCGGACGAACCGAGCCGCCCGCCCGATTCTCGGATCGCGACGGACGGCTCATTTCAACAAGGCGACCCTTCGGGGTCGCCTTGTTGTTTTTGTAGCGGCCGCTCTTTGTAGCGGCGGCGCGTCCACTGGCATCGTGATCCGACGGCCTGCGAGGACGCAAGCCGCTCCATGATCAGGCGTATCCGCCGGCAACGTTCAGCGTCTGGCCCGTCACCCAGCCCGCTTCGTCCGACGCGATGAAGGAGACAACCGGCGCGACATCCGCGACCCGACCGATGCGGCCCAGCGGCGTCGCGGCGGCGATTTGCTTCTCCCAGTCGCTGCCCGTGATGCCCTGGTCGCGCGTGCCCTCGGTCTCGATCATGCCCGGGTTGATGGAGTTCACACGGATCTTGCGAGGGCCGAGCTCCTTCGCAAGGGATTTCGTGATCGCGTCCACCGCGGCCTTCGTCGCGCTGTACACCGACCCCGTCGCGGGCGTCACCGTCGCGGCGATCGAGCTGATATTGACGATGCTGCCGCCCTGCGGGCCGAACTGCTTCACCGCTTCCTGCGTCGCCATGAGCAGACCCAGCA
>DASZQL010000011.1:0-3919 GCA_035549675.1 Phycisphaerales bacterium
GCTACCACTTCTTCTCCGACCCCATCGACAAGGGCGCCGACGGCATCTTCGGCCTCGACCCCCAGCTCATGCAGCTCGTCGACGTCTTCCGCTCCGCCTCCGAGGGCTACGGCACCGACCGCCGCATCCTCCTCCTCCACGGCCCCGTCGGCTCCAGCAAGTCCACCATCGCCCGCCTCCTCAAGAAGGGCCTCGAGCACTACTCCCGCATCGACGAAGGCGCCCTCTACTCCTTCGACTGGCTCCTCGACGAGGACGCCGGCCCCACCGCCAAGACTCACGTCTTCCACGATCCCATGCACGAAGAGCCCCTCCTCCTCGTGCCCCAGGAATCCCGCCCCGCGCTCCTCGAGCGCCTCAGCGCCGCCTACGCCTCGACCGGCAAAGCCCACGGCAAGCTCCGCCTCACCGGCGAGGTCAACCCCTTCTCCCGCCGCGTCCTCGAAGACCTCATGCGCCGCTACGACGGCGACTGGTCGCAGGCCATGTCGCACGTCCGCGTCCGCCGCATCATGCTCTCCGAGAAGGACCGCGTCGGCATCGGCACCTTCCAGCCCAAGGACGAGAAGAACCAGGACTCCACCGAGCTCACCGGCGACATCAACTACCGCAAGATCGCCCGCTACGGCTCCGACTCCGACCCCCGCGCCTTCAACTTCGACGGCGAGCTCTGCATCGCCAACCGGGGCCTCTGCGAGTTCATCGAAGTCCTCAAGCTCGATGTCGCCTTCCTCTACGACCTCCTGGGCGCCTCGCAGGAGCGCATGATCAAGCCCAAGAAGTTCGCCCAGACCGGCATCGACGAGGTCATCATCGGGCACACCAACGAGCCCGAGTACAAGAAGCTCCAGTCCAACGACCTCATGGAAGCCTTCCGCGACCGCACCATCAAGATCGACATCCCCTACAACATCCGCCTCGACGACGAGATCAAGATCTACCAGAAGGACTTCAACAAAGAGAAAATCAAGCACATCCACATCGCGCCCCACACGATGGAAGTCGCCGCGATGTGGGCCGTCCTCACCCGCCTCGCCGAGCCCAAGAAGGCCGGCATCACCCTCATGCAGAAGCTCAAGCTCTACAACGGCAAGAGCATCCCCGGCTTCACCGAAGATTCCATCCGCGAGCTCAAGGAGGAAGCCCACCGCGAGGGCATGGGCGGCATCTCGCCCCGCTACATCCAGGACAAGGTCTCCAACGCCCTCGTCTCGCCGCAGGCCATGGAAGAGCGCCAGATCAACCCCTTCATGCTCATGAACGAGCTCGAGGACGGCCTCTCGCACCACTCCCTCATCAACGAGGAAGACGTCCGCAAGCGGTACAAAGAGCTCCTCGGCATGGTCCTCTCCGAATACGAGGACATCATCAAGGGCGAAGTGCAGCGCGCGATCTCGGCCGATGAAGACGCGATCCGCCGCCTCTGCGCCAACTACATCGACAACGTCCGCGCCTACACCCAGAAGGAGCGCGTCAAGAACCGCTACACCGGCAAGGACGAGGAGCCCGACGAACGCCTCATGCGCTCGATCGAGGACAAGATCGACATCCCCGAGAGCCGCAAGAACGATTTCCGCCAGGAGATCATGAACTACATCGGCGCCCTCGCCCTCGACGGCAAGCGCTTCGAGTACAACACCAACGCCCGCCTCTACCGCGCCCTCGAACTGAAACTCTTCGAGGACCAGCGCGACACGATCAAGCTGAAAAACCTCGTCTCCAGCGTCGTTGACGACCAGACCCAGCAGAAGATCGACGTCATCAAGAAGCGCATGATCGAGCAGTTCGGCTACAACGACCGCTCCGCCGCCGACGTCCTCAACTACGTCGCGTCGATCTTCGCGCGCGGTGATCAGAAGGGCGACTGAGACCGGGGGCTATAATCAGGCGCCATGGCACGATCAAAAACCCATCGCGTAACGCTCCCCGAATCCCTCGACGCGTGGATGCGCGCGCGAATGACCGCCGAGGGTTTCACGTCGGTTGACGAGTACATGCGCCATCTTGTTCGTACCGATGCCAACCGCGAGCGTGACGCCCTCGACGCCCGACTGCTCCAGTCCGCTTCAAGTCGGATCGTCCCGCTGACCGCCCGTAAGCGATCCGACATCCGCGCCCGGTTCCTGCAACGCCAGGCCGCCCGTTCCCGCAAGCGTTCCGCATGATTCACATCTCCGACTGCGCGACCTCCTCGTTGGACAACATCGCGGACTTTCTCGCCCTTCAGGGAGGTACGCCGCTCGGTGAACATTTTCTGACCTGCGCGTTCGATACGTTCGACGAACTGGAGCGTCAACCAAGAGTCGGCACGCCGCACGACACCCCCCGCAAGGCCATCATGAACTTGCGCCGCTGGCCGGTTCATGAGTTTCCGAATCACCTTGTCTTCTACCGCGAAGTCCGCGGCGGTATCGAGATCATCGACATCATCCACGCCGCCCGGGACTTGCCGCGCGTGCTCGGCGGCTGAGCCCACTGTCGACAGAAATGCGGCACCGAATCATCGCAACTCTTTGCTCGCCCGCGCCGTCACCGATCCGAACAACGAATCAAATGGCGCCTTCTCATGGCACCCCATGCAGTCGCGCAGCATGCCCGCGCGCAACACCCGACCACCGTCGGGCGTCAGCACCGCGTACGTCCAGCCTCCATCCGTAGAATAAAACGGCGGATCATTCTTGAGCATGACAAAGAGTTCCTTCGCCTCACCCGGCTCCCAGTACTTGCCGTCACGCTCAGCGAAGGCCAACGAATGGCGCTCACGAATCGAGCGGCTTTGCTCCGAAGACCCGCGTTCAGGCGGCACTTCTTTCGGAGTCCACGACTGCTTGACAATGACCTGCCCCGCCTGTTGCGGCACCTGCGGCCGCCCACCGATCTCTCTGTCGTAGGTGCCACCGTACTTCGCAAACAAGTAGTACAACTTCCCGCCGTGCGTCGAGCTATCCGCGCTCTCGCTGAGTTGTGAATCCGTTTTCGGCAGCGCCAGGCACATCTCAGGCGCCCAGTGCGCTCGATCCGAAACCCGATCCCACTGCCGATACTCCGCACCCGCTTCCAGCAATCGTCGCTCGGTCTCCGACGTCACGACTTCCTTGGTCTTTTCGCCCTTGGCATCCTTTGATCCGCTGACGCACCCCGCGACCGCCAGCGCGGCCATCGCGCCCAAACCTAATGCACCAATGATCTTCATCAGGCCTCCGTGATTTCATATCCGCCCATCATCGAGCTCACCCCATCATCCCCCCCACCACCAACCCCAGCCCCAGCCGCGCCGCCGCCGTCAGAATCGCCAAAATAATCGCATCACCCTTATCAATATCAAGGTAACTCTCCAGCAGCATGATGTACGCCAGCGCCGTCACCGCGGGTCCGACGAACAGAATCGGCACGAACCCCATCAGCTCCCCCACCACATCCGCCAGCGCATAGATCGCCGCGAGCCGCACCGCCGTGATCCCCCACGGCGCATCGAACCCGATCCACAGCGCCGAGCACACAAAAAACACCACCAACCCCACCGGCACCATGAACACATACTCAATCAAATACAGCGGCACGCTCCCGATCTCGCCCCGGAGCGCCAGCAGGATCGTCACCCCCGCCCAGCCGCCCAGCATCAATCCCAGCGCGCGAAGGTAGTCCCGCTTCAAGTCCTCGCGAGCCCCCCGCTCCCGCTCATTAACCTTCACCGCGGCCGCGATATTCGCCCCGCACTCCGGGCACACCATCCCCGGCAGCCCGACCAGCGAATACCCGCACTTCGGACACTTCGGCTCACGCCGCGCCGCCTTGTCCTTCGCACTCCCCTTCGCCCTCGCAACCGTCGGCCAGACGCTATCCACCCCCCCACCACCCACCGCACGCCCCGCCCCACCCCGCGGCTTCGGCGCAGGCTCCGGCTCCGCCTCCAGCGGAA
>DASZQL010000012.1:0-10663 GCA_035549675.1 Phycisphaerales bacterium
GAGGGTCGGTCTCGATGATGGAGCGGTCCTCGGCGGAGAGGAGCTGGTCGCAGGTTCCTTCCTTGCGGATCTTGCCGCCGTAGAGGATCACCATGCGGTCCACGCAGTCCTCGACGTCGGCGAGCATGTGGCTGGAGAGGAGGATGGTCTTGCCGCGCTTGCCGAGGGCGATGATAAGGTCCTTGATCTGGCGCGTGCCCAAGGGGTCGAGGCCGGTGGTGGGCTCGTCGAGGATGAGGAACTCGGGGTCGTTGATGAGGGCCTGGGCGATGCCGATGCGGCGCTGCATGCCCTTTGAGTATTCGCGGATCTGGCGGTGCTGCACGCCGGCGAGCCCGACCATGTCGAGGAGTTCGTCGATGCGGCGTTCGCGGATCTGGGAGGGGAGTTGGAAGAGGCGGGCGTAGTAGTCGAGGGTCTCGCGGGCGTTGAGGAAGGGGTAGAGGTGCGAGTCCTCGGGGAGATAACCGATGCGTTTTTTGATCGCGACGTCGGTGGGCGCGCGGCCGAAGACGGCGAGCCGCCCGCGGGATTTGCGGAGGAGGCCCAGGATGAGCTTGATGGTGGTGGACTTGCCGGAACCGTTGGGACCCAGGAGGCCGAAGATCTCACCGCGGTAGATTTCGAAATCGATGCCGTCGACGGCCCGGGCGCGGTCGCGGAGCCAGAAATCCTTGAAGATCTTGGTGAGCTGCTGGGCGGCGACGATCGGGGTGCGCGCGTCTGCGGAAGCCGCGGCGGCGGGCGAGATGGTTGGGGCTGAGGTCATGGGTGTTGGGAAGCGACTGAAGGATATGCGCGCCGCGGCCGGAGCGGTGCGGACGGGGACGCTAGTGGTCGTCGGACTGCTGGTCCTGCTGGCGGAGCTTGGTGTCTTCGGAGGTCTGGGCGCGGGTGACGGCGGACTCGTGCATGGCCTCGGTGCGGCGCCAGTTGGATTCCGTTTCCCGCTTCTTCTGGGCAGCTTCGATCTCGCGGGCGATGCGCGGGTCGGAGGTGAGCTTGAAGGTCATGGTCTGCGTGCCCGGGGGCGCCCAGAAGGTTTCGACGGTCTCGCCCGACATGAAGCGGCGGTAGGCATCGACCCACTCGGTGGCGAGGAAGACGCTGGGGTTGG
This sequence comes from Phycisphaerales bacterium, assembly GCA_035549675.1. Classification (GTDB taxonomy): domain Bacteria; phylum Planctomycetota; class Phycisphaerae; order Phycisphaerales; family UBA1924; genus DASZQL01. The sequence continues at coordinate 1,118 of DASZQL010000012.1, forward strand.
AGCGGTACTGTTCGCGCTTGGCGACGAACGTCTTGGAGGCGGCCTGGGCGCGGGTGACGACGGAGGAGCGGTACTCGGCGGCGGCGTTCATCAGGCGGGCGACGCGGCCGGCGATGTGGATATCGGAGTACGTCTTCCCGGCGATGGTGACGTCGCGGCCGTCGCGCTTGCCGTCGAGGATCTCGGCGATGTCGGTGAGGCGCTGCTCGGCTTCGGCCTTGTGGCCCAGCTCGAGATCGCGTTCGTAGGCGTCGATGAGGTCGAGGAGCGCGTGATGGGCGCTGCCGGCAGCTTCATTGAGAACGTTCGTACGTTCCTGCTCGGCTTTGAGCCGCGCGGTTTCCGCGACGGAGACGGCGGTCTGTACCTGGGCGAACGCCTGGCGCACCCGGAGGGGCGGCGTGGCGTCGTTGATGGAGATCTGCTCGATGATCAGGCCGGAGTGGAGGGCGTCGAGGGATTCCTGGGACAGGCGACGGATGCGGGCTTCGAGGCCCGACTCGCGGGTCGGCGCGGTGGGAGTTGCCGGTGTTGAGGCGGCGGCGGTGGACTCCGTGTCGCGGGCGCGCTTGAGGAGCTCATCGATCGTGACGGTCGAGACGGCACGGACGGTGGCGCGCTCGACGGAGGAGCGGAGGATGGATTCCTCGAACTCGGGGTTGACATTGCCGAGGAAGTCGGCGGGGTCGTCGCGGCGGTAGACGACGGAAAGACGGACGTGCGCGATGTTGCCCTCGGCGGTCAGGATGGAGTTGTCGGTGCCGGGCTTGAGTGAGCCGGCGCCGAAGCCGAGCTGGCTGAGCGGCTTGCCGCGGTTCGCGGGATCGACGTGGAACCAGAAGGATTCGTCGAGGTCGAGCCGGCGCTGGCCGGTCTGCACCTTGACAATCTCGCCCAGCGGGTACGGCAGGCTGAACCGGAAGCCGGGCTCGAGCTTGTCGCCGGTGACTTTCCCGAGCGTGACGCGGACGCCGGATTCGCCCTCGGTGACCTGCTGGAAGCCGCTGAAGACGAAGAGGGCGACGAGGGCGAGCATCACGACCTGGAGCAGGCGATAGGTGATGCGGAGCGCATCGGCGAGGGACTTGTTGGCGGCGTCCATCGAGGCGGCGCGCCACTGGCGGGCGTCGTCGGAGCGGAGGCTCAGCGACGCGGCTCGGCGAGGCTCCTCGACGGGCATCATCTCGGTCGGCGCGGGGAGGAAGGGGTCGTCGCCCGGCCCGCCGCCACCCGGTGGATTGGTCGGGGTCTGTGTCATGGGGCGGCGGGCTCGGTGGAGGGCTCAGTCTTGGGAGTCGCGTCGGTGGTCTTCTTCGACTGATCGGGGAAGAACTCCGGGACCTTGCCCTGCGAGACGGCGCGCATGGCGTCGGGGCCAAAGATGATGAAGCCGGCCATGTCGGTCGGGAGGACGACGGTGGAGTTGCGGCCGATGCCGTCGCGGAGCAGCTCGATGAACTTCAGGAAGACGGCGAGCTGCGGGTCCTCGTTGAGGGCCTTGAGGAACTCGGCGGCCTCGAGGTCGCCGCGGTCGCGGATGGCGGCGGCGTGGAGTTCGGCGAAGGAGCGGATGCGACGGGCGTCGTTCTCGGCTTCGGAGCGGATGCGTGACGCGGAGGCCTGGCCCTCGCCCTCGGCCTCGGCGGCGATGCGGTTCCGGGACTCCTTCATGCGCTCGAAGACTTCGGACGTCGTCTGCTCGGGAAGGACGATGCGGTTGATGCCCACGAGGTCGATCGTGATGCCGTACTGGTTGATCTGGCCGCCGGTTTCGCCCTGGCCGCGGAGGCGGGCGAGGACGTCGCCTTCGAGGTTGGGGAGCTTGGAGCCGCGGGCCTCGGCGGAGAAGAGGTCGGAGAGGCGGTACTTGCTGACCTCGGACATCGCGCTGCGGAGGAACGACCGGAGAGTGTCCTCGGCCTTGCGGTAGTGCTCGCGAGAATCGGGGGTGGAACCGGAACGGAAGCTCTTGTAGAAGCGGAGCGGGTCGGTGACGCGCCACGTCATGTAGGACTCGACGATGATCTGGCGATCGTCGGCGGTCTGCTGTGTTTCGCTGCGGGTTTGCAGGAAGCGGGCGCGCTTGTCGTAGACGGTGACGCTCTGCACCGGCGCGGGCCACTTGAACTTGAGGCCCGGCTCCTCCACGATCGACCGCTCGTCGGCCTGCCCGAAGGTGGCGACGACGGCGGTATCGGTGAACCGCACGGTGTAGGTCATCATGTAGAAGGCGAAGCCTCCGACGATGACGAGCGAGATCAAGATCAGAAAGAGTCTGCGCACGGGCAAGGCTCCTGGGACGAACTATTGGGCGGGCTTGTCGGAAGGCGAGGCGAGCGAGGAAATATTGGGTTCGGATTCTTCCTTATTGAGGTCGATCCGCGGGTTGGGGAAGGGGGAGATGATGACGCGGGTCTGCTTGAGCGCGGTGCGCATCGCCTCGACGAACTCGGCGGCCTTGTAGTAGAGCGGCGCGGCGCGATAGGAGGCGACGCGGCCGTCGGCGCGGACCGCCTGGGAGCGGAGACTCATGTGCCGCTCCCAGCGGTAGGCGCGGGCGTCGGCGATGAGCGACGCGGCCTCGCCACCGGCGTTGGTGATGAGGTCGAGGATCTTCTGCTCCTGCTCGAGGCGCTGGGGCTCGGACGCGTTCTCGTTTTTCAGCGATTCGTAGCGGTCGAGCTCGGCGATGATGTTGCGGGCGCGCCCGGCTTCGCCCGCGACACGGGCGAGCTCGCGGATCGCGAAGGCCTGGGACTGCTCGATCAGGGCTTCGCGACGCTGGTCCTTCTGGACGACGGCTTCGAAGGCGGGCGCGACGCTCTGCTCGGGGTGGACCCCCGAGATGCCGACGAAGATCACCTGCACGCCGGCGTTGAGCTTGTCGAACTCGGACTGGAGGAGCGACTTGATCTCGTCCGCGATCGCGGAGCGATCGGGCCCGAGCATTTCGTCGAGGCGGCGCGTCGCGACGTGGCGGATGACGAGGCCCGAGGCAACCGAGGTCAGGAAGTCCTGACGTGTCTTGTCGGGGGCGTCGCCCGGGCCGTCCTGCGCAAGAGCGAGGTACTTCTGGAGATCCGCCACGCGGTAGAGAACCGGCACTTCCGCGGCCATGAGCACGAGGTCGCCGGACCTGGCGTCGGCGCGACGGTCCACCGCGGCGGGCTGGAGCAGGAAAAGGCGGTCCTTCTCGTCTTCGGAGTGCTCGGTCGTCCAGAGGATCGGGCCGTCCTTGTTGGGCGCCTGCGCGCCGATGTTCAGCCGGGCGGCGGCGCTCGAAGGGAACGTGACGACGGTCGAGAAGGGCCAGGGATATTTGATGACGAGGCCCGGATCGACGGTGCGGACGAGCTTGCCGTTGACGAGGAGCAAGCCGGTTTCGTCCGGCTTGACCACGGCGAAGAGGGACATCGCCCAGATCGCGAGCACGCCCAGGATGAAGAGGCTTCCGACCGAGCGGGCGATGAGGCGGTAGAACCACGTCGAACTGACGTCGAAGCCGAACTGGTAGTTGACGGCTTCGCTCAGCGAGGCGGCGAGGCGATCAGGGGCGGCGATGAACGAAAGCACCCGCGAGTCAAAGGCGGGGCGCTGGTACTCGCCGGCGCGGCGCGGGCGGTAGAGATTCAGGACGAAGTTGAGCAGCGCCTCGGCACCGATCGCGATCATGAAGACGGCGAGCGCGGCCGGGAGATACTGGAGCAACTCGGACTTGCGTGTCGCGATGAAGAGGAAGTGGGAGACGACCTGGGCGGCGCCGATGAGCGCCGCGGCAACGGCGACGGCGGAGCCGGCGTGCAGCAGCGACCAGACCCGTTCCTTCGCCATGCCCGCGATAAAGCGGGCGAAGATGAAGCCGATGACTGCAACGCCGACGCCGATCGCGATCGCCCAGCCGTGCAGAGGCGGCGGCTGGAAGTCGATGCTCGATTCGCCGAGCTTGCGGAGCGTCTCGCGGGCATCGAGGAACCGCACAATGCCCACGCCGACCATCGCGGCGGCGAAAAGGAGGCTGACCGCCGGGAGGAACCAGCGGTGCATCCAGGCGAGTTTGCCGGCCTGGACGGTCTGGTCCGCGCCGGCTTGCTCGAAGACCGAGGCTTGAGCGGCGGTCGAGGCCCGGTACGCCTCGGTTTCCAGGGCTTCGAGGCGTTCGAGACGGTGCTGGTGGAAGACGAGCGCCAGGGACGCCCACACGGGGAGGCCCAGCAGCATGGCGATCGCGCCGGTGGTCGCGGCGGGGTCGCCGCCGAGCCGGCCGTAGATGAGCATCAGAACGGCGAGGACGGCCTGGACCGCCAAGCCGACCAAGCTGACCGTCGTGGCGCGTTTGTAGGAAAGATGGTCCGCGTTCATGCGAGGCTGCTTTGCTCCGCGGTGCTTCGGCGTCCTGCCGACCGTTCAACCGTGTGCGGCGAGTCTGAACTCCGGCTGGCTCCCTTGGAAGGGGGAAACGTCCGACCGCCGGGGGCGTATTGTGGCGGGAGCGGGGGCGTCTGTCCAACTGGAAAAAAGAACCGTGTGCTCTGTTCCTACGTCCGGGATGCGGCTTCGGTTGCGGTCCAACGTACCGGGGATGGGCGGAGAGTCGCGGAAGTCGGCTATCCTCCCCCTGCTTCTTTCACCGGCGCACGCCCGGAGTCGGACCGCTTCATGTTCGGACAGCTTTTCGCCATCGCCCGCAATACGTTCGTCGAGAGCATCCGTCAGCCGGTGTATTTCATCCTGCTGATGGTGGGCGGTCTCGCGCAGGTCTTCAACCTCCTGCTCTCCGGCTTCAGCATGGGCTTCTCGGAGGAGAAGGAAGTCTCGGGCGACGACAAGCTCCTTCTCGACATGGGGCTCGCCACGGTCATGGTGTGCGCGACGCTGCTCGCGGCGTTCATCGCGACCAATGTGCTCACGCGCGAGATCGAGAACCGCACGGTGCTGACGGTCGTCAGCAAGCCCGTGGGGCGGCCCTTGTTCGTCATCGGGAAGTTTTTCGGCGTCTCGGCGGCGATGACCATGGCCGTCACGATCATGCTCACGTTCCTGATGTTCGCGCTGCGGCACAAGGTGATGTCCACGGCGCGGGACGTGATCGACCCGGTTGTCGTGCTGTGCGTCTCGGCGTCGGTGCTGGGGCCGATCGCGCTGGGGACGTGGGGCAACTATTTCTACGGGTGGGTGTTCTCATCCACGACAACGCTGGCGATGCTGCCGGCGACGATCATCGGGTACGTCTGCTCGCTCGCGGTGGACAAGGAATGGGCGATCCAGCCGCTGACGAAGGAGTTCAAGCCGCAGATCCTGGTCGCGGCGTTCTGCGCGCTGATGGCGGTGCTGGTGCTCTCGTCGGTGGCGATCGCGCTCTCGACGCGGCTCGGGCAGGTGATGACGATCGTCGGGTGCGGGGCGATCTTCATGCTGGGGTTGCTCTCGAACTATCTGTTCGGGCGCTATGCCTTCTCGAACCAGCAGATCGCGATCATCAAGGACGTGGAGTGGCCGGATAACGAGCCGACGACGCTGACGAGCGCGGGGCAGACGGTGATTGTCGCGCTCGATAGCTCGCCCCGGGAGACGATCCGCGCCGGGAGTTCGTTCTATTACGGCTCGGACCCGAGCGGGCTGGAGCAGGCGGTGCCGGAACATCCGCGGTTCGGCGGGGACGCCAAGAACAACGCGGACGTCCGTAACCCGGAGATGGGCAAGGCGCTGGTCGTGCGCGATATGGGGACGGACCACCGGGTGACGCTGGTCAACGCGAACGGGCTCGAGGTGAAGCGGCCGCCGGTCAAGGGGGACTATGCGTTCGCGAAACCGACGCGGCGAAACGTGCCGGCGCGGGTGGCGTGGTCTGTGATCCCGAATATCCAGGCGTTCTGGCTGGTGGACGCGATCACGCAGGGGCACAAGATCCCGCCGAGGTATGTCGGGCTGCTCGCGGCGTACAGCGGGGCGCAGATCGTCTGTTTCCTGTCGCTCGCGGTGTTCCTGTTCCAGCGGCGGGATATGGGTTGAGTCGCGGTGGGTCGTACGGGGCACGCACAAAGCCGCGTATTGGCACCTTCTCACCGATCCTCCGATAACCGAAAGAAAGCGGCGAACCCGGGTCAAGGGCTGCCGGATGGTCGGGCTGCGCGGAGGCGGGGGCGGTTGACCTCTGGGGTGTCGTGAAGGCGCGTGCGGGCGGGTCCGATCTGGAGATGGTCGCGGGAGTGCCGCGGCTCGTCCTTTCCCGGCCGCGCCCGGTGTTTGTTCACGGCTTTGTGCCGGCGCGATCAAGTCCGATCTGCTCAAGAGGTGACCGCGTGGATAAGGCGAGTCTGATCGGCGTCCTGATTGGCGTGGTGTGCCTGGGCATCGTGTTCTTCGAGGTGTCCCACGGCAACTTCATGATGTTCTTCTCGATGGAAGGCGTCCTGATGGTGGGCGGCGGGAGCATCAGCGTGTGCTTCATGGGCATGCCTCTCGACAAGCTCAAGCAGTTCCCGGGCTACCTGAAGGCGTTCATGTTCTACAAGGGCAAGAGCCCCGTCGAAGTGATCGGCCTCATGAATACGCTGAGCGAGAAGGCCCGGCGCGAAGGCCTGCTCTCTCTTGAAGGCGATATCGCGAACGTCAACGATCCCTTCCTCACCAACGGCCTCAAGATGGCGATCGACGGCGCGAGCCCCGAGACGATCGAGCAGACCCTGCGGCTCGAAGTGCTCGCGATGCAGGATCGCCACAAGGCCGGCAAGAAGATCTTCGATCTCATCAAGCTGTACGGCCCGGGTTACGGGCTGGTCGGCACGCTCGTCGGTCAGGTCGGCATGTTCGGCCAGCTCGGCGGCGCGATCGAGGCGATGGGTCACGCGCTGGCGGTCGCCGTCGTGGCGACGATGTACGGCGCGATCATCGCGAACGCGGTGGCCGGGCCGATCGGCGACAAGCTCTCGCTCCGATCGGGCGAAGAAATTCTGAGCAAAGAAATGATGGTGCAGGGCATCCTGTCGATCCAGGCCGGCGACAACCCGCGGGTCACGATGGACAAGATGATCGCGTTCGTGCCGCAGTCGGCACGGTCGAAGCTGAAGCTGGCGGCGTGAGTCTGATCGGGGCCTCCCGCGAGTAGGAATCATGGCCGAAGAACACAAGGACAACCACGGGGGAGGATCGTCGCACGGCTCCGGCCACGGTAGCAAGGGGCATGGTGGCGGTCACGGTGGAGGGGGCGGCCACGAGGAGGCGCACGAGGGCGCGCCGGAGTGGCTTATTTCCTTCGCCGATAACGTCGCGCTCATGATGGGTTTCTTCGTGATTCTTCTGGCGATGAACATGAAGGACCCGACGTCGGGCGGCATCGGCGGCAAGGACAAGAACGGCGGCCAGCCGCAGAGCCGGATGGTGGACGCGGCGATCGCGATCCGCGAGGCGTTCCATAGCCCGGTGAGCCTTGCTTCCACGAACCCCGAGGATCAGGTGCTCATCCGGCGCATCAAGCAGAAGATGGGCCAGTCGGACTCGCGTGACAAGGCGCCCAAGGGCGATCGAGACACGGTGCAGTCGATCCGGCCCGGCGATTACTACCGCCTCGGCGGGAGCGTGATGTTCGAGGAAGGGTCGAGCCTCCTGAGCAACGCGGCGAAGGAGCAGATCGAGAGCGTCGCGGAGCATGTGCGGGGGCAGAAGTTCATCATCGAGCTCCGCGGCCACGTCAGCGCGGGCGAGGCGTACCCGTCTGTCGAGAAGGGGTTCGAGCTGTCGTTCCATCGGGCCCAGGCGGTGGCGTTCGCGCTGAACGCGACGGGCATCAAATGGAATCAGATCCGAATCGTGGCGGCCGGCGCGGGCGACCGCGTCGCGGCGACGGAGTACCGCCCCGACGCGTTCCGCACGAACCAGCGGTGCGAGATCGTCGTCACCGAAGAGACGCGCGGGGACGATCCATATTCGAGCGATCCGGCGCAGCAGAAAGCGGAGTGATTTTGACAATCATCTGGTAGTGCCTCTCGCGCAAGCGAGAAGGCCCGTCGGCTGGCGCCGACGGCTCTCTGAATACATCAAAGCCGTTTCGGTGAGCGCTACGCGGCGGGTTGATAGGTGCCGGTGATGCTCTCACGCGTCTTCTTGACGAGCCCGAACCAGATCAGGCAGAAGCCGGGCCACGAGTAAGCGAACAGAATGCCCAGCCCCATGCCGATGTAAAAACCGATATCGGCGCCAGGGCCTTGCTGAGCTTGGGCAAACTTGGTGTCCGGGTTGTCATGTATCCACTTGGCAATTTCCAGTTGGTGCTGGTATCCGGAATAAAGGCCCCATGTTCCGGAGATGACGCCAAGAACGCCGTAGACAAGGTGCAGCATGCGCCCGGCGGGATTGCGCAAGACCAGCACAACGCCGGATATCAAAAGAACCACCACTACCACCAATCCGAAGATCATGTCCAGCCACACGGTCGGCGGCGGGTTCGTCAATGCCGGCGGGATCCCGTCGGGAAACTGCTGCGCCATTTGTTGCGCGAAAAACACGGGCATCGCACGCAGAATCCCGCCACAGCCCACGCAGCAGAGGCCGATCGCGCCGAACACGATGCTGATGATCCCGACGACCTTGGGCCACTTGGGCATATTGCCGAGATCGGCGTCGAGGCCGGGGCCTTCGAAGAACTCGGGTTCGTTGCGGGCTTGTTCGTCGCTCATCGGATGGTTCCCCTGCACGGCAGACGCGGCCCCTGCGGCCACGATTTCATAAAAGCGCTGGCTTCAATGTAGCGGCCGGCGTCCACGCCGGCCGGGGTGTTCCACACGGCCTGCGGGACCCAGGCCGCTACAAGGACTCGATCCACTCACAGTTGTTCGAGGAATCGCAGATCGTTTTCATAGAGCATGCGGATGTCGGGGATGCCGTACTTGCCCATGGCGATGCGCTCGATGCCGAAGCCGAAGGCGAAGCCGGTCCACTTTTCGGGGTCGAGGCCGACGTTTTCGAGGACGGCGGGGTCCACCATGCCGCACCCGCCCAGCTCGATCCAGCGGGCGGGCTGGTCGGGTCGGAGGCGGATCTTCATGTCGAACTCGGCGCTCGGCTCGGTGAAAGGGAAGAAGCTCGGGCGCAGGCGGATCTCGGCGTCGGCGCCGAAGTAGGCGCGGGCGAACTGGAAGAGCGTCGTCTTCAGTTCCACCATCGTCACGCCCTCGGCGATGTAGAGCCCTTCGATCTGGTGGAACATGTACGAGTGCGTCGCGTCCACGGCGTCGGGCCGGTACACGCGCCCGGGGGCCACGATCTTCAAGGGCGGACCCCAGCCCTTCGCGATCGCCTCTTCCATCACGCGGATCTGCACGGTGCTCGTCTGTGAGCGGAGCATCCGCGGCCGGGCGCCGTCACCCTCTTCATGGATGTAGAAGTTGTCGATCGGCTCGCGCGCGGGGTGGTGCTCGGGGATGTTGAGCTTGATGAAGTTGTGCTCGTCGTCCTCGAGTTCCTGGCCCTGCGCGACCTCGAAGCCCATCCGGGCGAAGACCTCGCACAGCTCGTTGCGGACGCGGGTGATGATGTGCTGGCGGCCGAGCG
>DASZQL010000013.1:0-2576 GCA_035549675.1 Phycisphaerales bacterium
CACCAATGCGCTAAGCCCTTGTGAGATCGAATGAACCGCCCTTCCACTGCTCTTCAACATCGCCACAATCAACCGAACTCCTACGTCAGCGGCGGATAAACGCCCCCCGCCGCCGGATGCGGAGCAACCGATGGCACTCGAATACCGCACAGTCTTCATCAGCGACACTCATCTTGGCTTCCGCGGCACGCGCAGCCGTGAGCTGTCCGCGTTTCTCAAGCACGTCCGTTGCGAGCGCCTCTACCTCGTGGGCGACATCATCGACTTCTGGGCTCTCAAGCAACGCTGGCACTGGCCTCTCATGCACAACCAGGTCATCCGGCGCATCCTCAAGACCACTCGCCGCGGCACGACCGTCGTCTACATCCCGGGCAACCACGACGACGCCCTCCGCCAGTACGCCGGCTTCGACGTCGGCGGCGTGACCGTCGCCCGCCAGGCGGTCCACCGCACCGCCGACGGTCGCTCGCTGCTCATCACTCACGGTGACGAGTACGACATGGTCGTCAAGCACTCCAAGTTCCTTTCGATGCTCGGCTCGTGGGCCTACGACCACCTCGTCAACCTCAACCGCGCCGCCAACGTGGTTCGCAAGTTCTTGGGCCGCCCGCCGTGGAGCTTCTCGAAGTACCTCAAGCTCCGCGTCAAGAGTGCCTGCACGTTCATCTCCAACTTCGAGCAGCACCTCCTGACCGAGGCCCAACGCCGCGGCCTCGACGGCGTCGTCTGCGGCCACATCCACGTCGCCGCCCTCCGCGACGAGACGCTCACCGAAGGGGGCAAGACGCTCACCTACGCCAACTGCGGCGACTGGATCGAACATCCCTCGGCGCTCGTCGAGCACGCCGATGGCCGCCTCGAACTCGTCGATGTTGAACGGGTCCTCGCCGATGCCGGGATCGCCGTCGACACCGCCGAGCCCGAGCATGTCGAGCTCGATCCGCGCATCAACTTCGACCCGCACCTGGGGTTGGAGCTCGCGACGTGACCAAGGGCCCGCGGGTCGTCCTCTGCACAGCGTCGGTCGGGCATGGTCACACGCAGGCGGCGATCGCCATCGGCGACGCCATCCGCGCCGCCGCGCCCGACGCCGATGTCCGGCTCGTCGAAGCCTTCGATACGGCCTCAAGTTGGTTTATCCGCGGTTACCGCGACGCCTATCTCGCCGCGATCGCCCGCGTACCGCGCCTCTCCGGCTGGATGTACCACTGGTCGGACAATCCCCCTCGCCGCGCGAAGTCCGCACGGTGGCTCGAGCGTGCCGGGCTCCGCCGTTTCGTCGCCGATGAGGTTCTCCACAATGCCGACCTCGTCGTCACGACACATTTCCTCTGCGCCCGCCTTCTCTCCGACCTGCGCATCGCGTCCAACGGCCATCACCTACGCGCCCCGCTCGCCGTCTGCGTGACCGACCAGCATCCTCACGGCATCTGGCTCGTCCCCAACGCCGACTGCATCCTCGTCGCGTCCGATGCCGCTCGCCACGCCGCCATAGAAGCCGGCATCCTCCCCCACCGCATCACCGTCAGCGGCATCCCGACCGCGCCCGCCTTCGGTTCCTTCACCGACCCCGCCGCCGTCCGCCGCGCGCTCAACCTCCCCGAAGACCGCCCCATCGCCCTCGTCTGCGGCGGCGGCTTGGGCCTCGGCGCTATCGAACCCTCCGTCGCCGCGATGCTCGCACGCCCGTCCAACGCGCACATCGTCGTCGTCTGCGGCCACAATCCCCGCCTCAAGTCCCGCATCGAGCAGCTCGCCCTCGACCGCGCGCCCAACGCACCGACCTGCGATGTGCTGGGTTTCACCAAGCGCATGCCCGAGTTCATGGCCGCCGCAGACCTGATGATCGGAAAGCCCGGGGGCCTTACCACTGCCGAAGCGGTCGCCAGCGGCCTGCCGATGATCCTCCTCAAGCCGCTCCCGGGCCAGGAAGAACTCAACGCCCGCAATCTCATCGCCAGCGGCGCCGCGATCCTCCCACCGAACCCAATCGCCGCCGGCAACGCCGTTGCCGAACTTCTCGCGGACCAAGCAGTCCTCGGCAAGATGCGCGCCGCCGCCGAACAGACGCGCCGCCCCAACTCCGCCGCCCTCGCCGCCTCCGCCGCGCTCTCGCTCATCAGCCTTCCGATCCAACGAGACGCGAAGCACGAGCGAGCATGCGTGCCGCACGAGCATGCCGTCTGATCCACCACGGCGACGGTGCGTCAATCTGCCCGCGTCTTCGCATCACTCCTTCTGTTCCCTTCCCCGATTCCGATCGGGGGAGGTGTCACGCGCAGCGTGACGGAGTGGGATGCCGCGTGAGAAGATGGTGGTACACGCAACGGCCCGCCCCAGTCTCCCAATAAACTTCCGTCACATCCCCCATGCGACCCCGTACCCTTCTCCTCATGACCTCGATCTTCCCCATCGCACTCGGCGGCTGCGCCTCCGGCCCAACCAACCCCTCTTTCGACGTCTCCATCGACGAGGCCGAGTCCGCCATCCGCGAGATGGAAGCCTCGCCGCGGCCCTTCGACCGTCCGGTCGTCGTCGTCTGCGGCCACAATCCCCGCCTCAAGTCCCGCATCGAG
>DASZQL010000014.1:0-11671 GCA_035549675.1 Phycisphaerales bacterium
GTGAGCGAGCGGGCCGCCTCACCGACCCCCTCACAACCCCCCCACACCGCGCCTGCCTCAGATCCTCCGCCAGCCGCAAGCCCCAAGCCGCAAGCCGCCGCGCTCCGCGGCATCGCCTCCTCCATCGCCGCAGCCTGGAAAAACAAAGACGACCACCTCCACACGGCCGCGGCCGCGCTCGCCAATCTCTCCGACGATCAACTCGCGCGCGTGAACGCCGCCTACACCGAAGACCGCGCCAAGCTCATCGGCGCCGTCGCCGCCCTCCGCTCCGCCGAGCCCCCCGCTCCCTCCGAACTCCCAACCGCCCTCAAAGACACTCTTTTGGGAGACGACAACGCCTTCATCCTCCGCGTCTATCCCGCCGCGGGCGCTGATCCCAACCAATCCCCACTCGCCCCCGAGCGCCTCGGCCCCTTCGCCCGCGCCGTCCTCGCCGCGGCCCCGACCGCCACCGGCCCCACCGTTCAGATCTACGAATCCACGCGCCTCATCACCGACGCCTACCTCCGCGCCGGCCTCTATGCCCTCGCCGCAATCTGTCTCATCCTCCTCCTCGACTTCGGCTTCACCCGCAGCGGCGTCCTCGACACCCTCTGCGCCCTCACACCCGTCATCGCCGGCTCCGTCCTGCTCCTCGCGCTGATGGCCCTCCTCGACATCGACCTCAACTTTGCCAACATGATCGTGATGCCCCTCATCGCCGGCATCGGCGTCGGCTGCGGCGTGCACGCCCTCCGCCGCTGGCGCATCCAGCCCGACGACGAGCCCTACGGCCTCGCCGGCGGCTCCGGCCGCGGCATGACCCTGACCACGCTCACCACCGTGATCGGCTTCGCCGCCATGACCATCGCCGAACACCGCGGCATCCGGTCACTGGGACTCGTGATGTCGGCGGGGCTGACGACGGTGTGGGTGGCGACGATTCTGGTTGTGCCGTCGTTGCTGAAGGTGAGGCGGGCGATGGGGTGGTGAGCGGCATTTCCTTTTCCGCGAGCGTGCCGTTGCAGCCGTGCCATCGAGGTTCGCTCTGGAACCCCGATGCGGATACGGCGAGGATGATGCGGATCATCGAAGTCGCAAAGCGGAACTTCGATGGCACAGTCTGACTCTACAAGGAAGGGCGCTAGCCGATCGGATTTCGCTCATCCAATGATGGTTCAGCGGCAACCTCTTCCTCGAATCCACTTGATTCCGTAAGCTCAATTGGTTCGAGCGAGAGAACGTCGATGGCTATGCCATTCTCGTCAGTGAGTGATAGTACCCGACAGTGTTTATTCGCCGGGCACTCGACGAATGACGCTTCCAGCAATTTCGACTTCGTGATGACGCACACGCACATGTGTCCCATGTACGGACGTCCCTTGATGTGCTCACAATCTCCGTAGACCGCACCACAGAGCGAGCACTCGGCACGTTCAACAATCAGACCCATGCTCATGAATAATTGCTTTGGAAATAGTAGCCGTTCAAGAAGATGCAGCCGCGGAATGTATACGTCTTCCAAGTGTGCCGCCACAGGATGAGCTTTCACTGCATGAATCGCAGCCATCTGAGCATTGACAAGATGCGCCCAAGCCGCGCCCGAACTATCTCGCTTCAGCGCAACATACATCTCCAACTCATTCTGCAGAGCGTCAAGCATGAATTCGCATGACAGGATTTCATTAGCTTCTTCCTCTAGCATTGCTTTGATCACTGCATCTTTGGCTGCCGCGGCACCAGCTCGTGTCGCTTTCAGCTTGTCCACGTGCTCCAGCTGCAACCGAGATGATCTGCACATCATCGCAAATGGTCGACATTCCTGCTCCGTCTGACGGAACTCTTCCCGGAATCGTGCGAGTATGTCACTTGGAGTCGTCATTGTTTATCCGAGTAGCGAGCTTCGTGAAATCTTTGATTCCGCTCACGTCACCCCTGTACTTGAAGCATTTGGACCGGCCCGCAGCCGTATCCTTGATAATGATGGCGAATCGCACCCGTTTTTCGCCGCCCATTCCCTTAAAGAAATCGGTGGCGTAATTGGCCACAATCCCGAGTGCAATGTTCACAATGCTGGCGTTTTCCGATAATAAAGCCACCGCGACGCAGATCGTGGGTATGGCTAGTTCAAAGCTCTTCTGCTCCAACACAGGTAAGCGCAATCCATCGGGTTCAAGACGAGTTTCGATTATGCCCGCTTGTCGAAAAAGAATGCGAAGCGATGCGATGTCGCCTTCGTACAGCAAATCACTCGCGCTGGGCGCATCCTCGAAATTACGAGGCAAAAAACAAATACCATGTGGCGGATTCAAACCCAACGCTGTAGCGCGGGCGTCCACGTCAATGAAGTCGGTCGGGGCAGTCGCAGCATCTGTTTTGTCTGGTGACATAACCCAAGTGTATGAAGCTGGTACAGCAGTTATGCCCGGAGACTTTTCTTGATCCTCAAAGACCTCCCATTCACCACCACCGACTGGCCCTCCCTCGCCCCCGAGGAGCACCGCGGCACCACGGGCACCGCGACCTGGCGCACCCGCCACTTCGGCGACATCCGCGTCCGCCTCGTCGAATATTCCCCCGGCTATCGCGCCGATCATTGGTGCCAGAAGGGCCACATCGTGCTCTGCCTCAAAGGCGAGCTCGAAACCGAGCTGGCCGACGGCCGCCGCTTCCGCCTCATCCCCGGCCAGAGCTACCAAGTCGCCGATGGTGCGGAAGCGCACCGATCCTCGACTACCACCGGCGCCCAGTTGTTCATCGTGGACTGACGCGGCGATCGCACAAAAAACGCGCCACGAGCGGAACGATGCGATATGAACACAGAGGTAGACAGAGCTAGACAGAGAAATGCCTGTGAAGCCTCAACGCTCCGCTCAGTTTTTTTCTCTGTTTTCCTCTGTCTAGCTCTGTGTTCATCCATCAGTCCTGACTAATTCCAAGCGCCGCCCTCTCTTCCAAACTCTGTGTCTCTGTGCCTCTGTGGTGAATCTGTTCCTATCCCAGCGACAAGGCCGCCTACCGGGTTCTGGCCATTCTTCACTGACCGCTTATGCCGCCGAATGAAAATGTTCACATGAAAGGCCCCCAATCCCGGAGCGAGCCTACATTCACCCGTTGGCCGTGCGGCCAAAGGGTCTTCACGTCACATACACCGGTCGTTCGAACTTTCACGGGGGGGCCTGCAGAGATGATCGATTGGTTGGAACAGCATCCCGGATTGGTGGTGAGCGGCGGACTTTCCATCGTCCTGCTCGTCGCGGGGATTCTGGTCGTGCCCGGCGCGGTGGCCCGGCTGCCGGAGGACTTCTTCACGAGCAAGAATCACAAGCCCTCTCTCTGGCTCAATATCGCGGGCTGGGCGCTCATTGTGGCGGGGGCGGCGATGATGATCCTGCCCGGGCCCGGCGCGGTCGCGCTCCTGGCCGGTGTCGTGCTCGCGGACTTCCCGGGCAAGCGCCGGTTCGTCCGCTGGTTCCTCTCCCGGGGCCGGATTTTCGCGCGGTTGAACCGCATCCGCGCGAAGCGCGGCAAGCCGCCCCTGAAAAAGCCATAAGCGGCGGCGTTGGAGCCCTTGCTTCGGCTCGCCGGTCCCGGCGCTCGTCGATGGACTCAAGCTCGGCCGGCGCCGAGGTGTGCGGACGCACCTCGCGGGGCTGTTCGCTCTCAGCCTCCGCGCGCTCCGCGCCTCCGCGGCGAGTCTTCTTTCAAGCCATCGTCACGCCCCGCGCGACGAGCAACGCCCCGTGACGGCGCGGAAAAACGCGATCTGAACACAGAGGTAGACAGAGATAAACAGAGAAAAGACGAAGCGGTCAATGTCTGATCTCTGTCTATCTCTGTCTTGCTCCGCGTTCAGTCATCCATCCTGAACAATTCAAAGCGCCGATACGATCTGAACACGGAGGTAGACAGAGCAAGACAGAGAAACGCTTGCGAAGCCGGAAAGTTCAGCTTTTTTCCCTCTGTCTAGCTCTGTCTTGCTCTGTGTTCAGTCTTCACTCCGTACCAAATTCCAAGCGCCTCTCATCCAACCTCTGTGTACTCTGTGTTCTCTGTGGTGAAAATCTTCGTCTTCAAGCCACCGTCACACCCTTGTCCAGATACACATCCTGCACCGCGTTCAGCAGCGCCACGCCATCCTTCATCGGCTTCTGGAACGCCTTGCGGCCGGAGATCAAGCCCATTCCGCCCGCACGCTTGTTGATCACCGCCGTCGTCACCGCTTCCGCGAGATCGCCCGCGCCGTGGCTTTCGCCGCCGGAGTTGATCAGCGGCACGCGCCCCATGTACCCGTTCGCCACCTGGTAGCGGCAGAGGTCGATGGGGTGCCCGCCCTTGCCAGTCTCATCGGAGCCGGCGAGGTCGGTGTAGACGCGCTTGTCCCACTTGCCGTAGCTGCTGCCGCCGCTGTTCAACGCGGCGTAGCCGCCGTTGTTCGTGGGTAGCTTCTGCTTGATGATGTCGGCCTTGATAGTGGCGCCGAGGTGGTTGGCCTGGCTCGCGAGGTCCGCGCTCGCGTGGTAGTCGGTGCTCTTGCCGTCTGGCCCCTTCACCTTGAACGCGTTGTTGCGGGTGTAGCACCAGAGAACGGTCACGAGGCCGTAGTCGTGCGCTTCCTCGAACATGTCGGAGACGTAGCGGATCTCCTCGCGTGAATCCTCGGAGCCGAAGTAGATCGTCGCCCCCACAGCGATCGCGCCCATCTCGTAGCACTGCTTGACGCTCCCGAAGTACGACTGCTTGAAAATGTTGGGGTACGTCAGCATCTCGTTGTGGTTGAACTTCGCGAGGAACGGGATCTTGTGCGCGTACTTCCGCGCGACCGCCCCGAGCACGCCCACCGTCGAGGCCACCGCGTTGCAGCCGCCCTCGATCGCGAGCCTGACGATGTTCTCCGGATCGAAGTACGCCGGGTTCGGCGCGAAGCTCGCCCCCGCCGAGTGCTCGACGCCCTGGTCCACCGGCAGGATCGACACGTACCCCGTGCCGCCCAGCCGCCCGTGATTCATCAGCGTCTGGAAGTTCCGCAAGACGGGCACCGGCCGGTCCGTCTGCGCGAACACCCGGTCAATAAAGTCCGGCCCCGGCAGGTGCAGCGCCGACTTCGAGATCGTCTTGCTCTCGTGCGTCAGCAGTCCGGCTCCCTCGGCTCCGAGCAGTTCCTTCACGGCGGGCATGGTCAGCATCCTTTCCTGCAAGTCCGCGCTGGGCGACAGCGGCGGAAAACAACAGGATAAGGCATCGACCGGAGCCGGTCGGCTGCAATCGGATTCGTGGATTTCAGGCCTTCAACGCCTAGCGGCGTCATCACCGGCAGTAATTTTTAGTCTTCCGCGCCCGCCATATTCAGCGACAGCTCGACTTCCCGCGCCGCCGCGTCCGGGTCTTCGAGCGAACGCTGCATCAGCCGCCCCACCTTGAACTTCACGACCTTCTTCGCCGGCACCGTCACGCGCTGCAGCGTCTTGGGATTCTGCGCGGTCCGAGGCTTGCGCTCGCGGATCTCGAACACCCCGAAGTCCCTGAACTCCAAGCGGTTACCACGGCCCAGTTCGAGAATCACCTGGTCGAGAAAGGTCTGAACCGTCGCCTTCACCACCACCCGCTTGAGCTTCGTCGTGTTCGCGATCCGGTCGATCAACTCACGCTTGGTAATTGTCGCCATGGGGTGTCGCCTCGCTGATTCCTGAGAGGGGGGAGAGGTCGGCGCGCAAACCGGGGCGCGATCGGATCAACGAAATGGCGGGGAGACGGCACTCATGGCCCACCACGCACCACCGATCATGGCAGTATGCACACGGCGCAAGTGCCGGTCAATGATGGACTTGATGATCCGAGTGATCACCTCAGATTTCACACGCCCAAGTGATGACCACCGGCCCAATCGCCGTACTCGGCATCATCGCTGTTGCCAGATTGTGAACCGGATCGCCCGCTCGTATGGGACCAGTTCGGGCCATTCCTGAGTCGCCAGCAAAGGCAACTCCTGGCCCGCTCCCAATGCGCCGTCCCGCCGCGCGAACTCGAACCGCTTGGTTGTGGGCGGTGACGCCGGGTCCGCATTGTACGCCAGAGCCTCGGAGCCGAGAAACACAGCCGCGTTCCCTGCCTTGCCGGGACGCGCTATGGGCTCTACGCGAGCCTGCTCGGTCGGGCGCGACGAGGCACAACCGCCCACAGCCGGCACCACACCTGCCGCCAGCACAGAAGGCAGCAGCAACGCGACAACCGCTCTTATTCTCCCTCTCTTCATCTCAGGGTGAACTCACTGCAACATCCGTACCGGCCCGCTCCGCGGCCCGTCTCGCGAATCCAGCCCCACTCACCCACCTCGAATGTAGCCCACAATCAACACACCCGGTAGCCGCGGCGCATCATTCCAACGTCCGAAAACAAAAAAACGAACGCCCGCGTTGCCGCGGACGCTCGTCGTATCTGAATCAGCCCACAGCGATCAGTGCGGCTTCGATTCGGTCGGCTTCGTCGCCGGAGCCTGCTTCGAGGGCAACTGCATCGGCGCCGAGGGAGGCGGTGCTTCGCCCTTCGGAACGTTCGGATCACGGATCATCCCCGTGAACTGGACCCGGAACTCCGGCTCCTCCGCCACGTCCGTCTTGAGCAGCACGTTGCCGCGGATGATCCCGGCGGTCGGGCCCGTGTTGCCCGAGAAGATCACCTTGTAGCCCTTTACGTCGCCCGAGGCATACGGCTCCGTCTTCACTTCGAGGCCCGGCAGGTTCGCGTTCACCGGCGTCGCTTCTATGATCTTGAACGGCTGGCCCGACCGGCGCGACACGATCACTTCCTCCGAGAACGCCGTGTTGGGATTCGTCGTCGGCACACGGATACTCGCCGGCTCCGCCTTCAGATCGCCAACGACATTCGCGAAGGCATTGATCTTGAGTTCCCACTCTTCCTGCGGCGCGCCCGCCGTCGGCGACGCCATCGCCTTCACCGTGATCACCCGCAGGAACCGGCCGACCGGCAGGTTCCCGTCGAACGTGATGTCGATCCCGACCTTGCCCGCGCGGGCGTCCTGCACGTCCGAGGGCGGCGCGCTCGCGACCTTCGCTTCCACGAGGTCGCCGTTCACGTCGATCGACTTGATCTGCAGGTTCGAATCCTCGGACACCACCATCACGTGCTCGGTGCGCGCCTTGCCGCGAACCATATCGCCCAGCTGCAACGTCGGCGGGATCACCTCGACCGGCTCGAACACTTCGGACTTGATGTTGAGCATCGTGTCCGGGCCGTTGCGGCCGTTGTGAACCACGGTGATCGTCTTCGCCTGAACGCCCTTGCCCTTGGGGTTGAACGTGACGTCGATCGTCGAGCCCTCGCCCGGCTCGAACTCCTTCTTGTCCAGCGCGGCCGCGGTGCAGCCGCAGCTCGTGCGCACCTGCTGAACCACCAGCTTCTCGGTGCCGGTGTTCGTGAACTTGAACTTGTGGGTCTGCGGCTTGCCCGACGCGATCCGACCGAAGTCGTGGTTCATTTCCTCGAACTTGATCTCGGCGTTCGTCGCCGTGGGCGGCTCCGGCGCGCCCGGCTTCGTCAGCGGCGTGTCCTTCTCGCCCGACTTCGGCATCACGGACGGGTCGGCCGCCGTCGGAGACACCCCCGCCTTCCGCGGCTCGGTGTTCTTCGGCGCTTCCTTCGACGGGGCCGCGTTCTGCTGCCCCCACACCAAGCCCGGTCCGGCGAGCATCAACACCGCCGCCGCGAGCCCCATTACCTGCTTCATCTTCATGGCTGATCGATCCTCAAAAGTTGAGAGTTGGCCGACTGTTCTCCACGACACCCGATTATTCACCCATCGGTTTCTCGCGCTCGGCGCCGTGTGGAATCACTTTTCCCTGATCCCCGATGTTCGGCCCCGGTTGGGCCGGGCATCCTACCAGCGCAAAAAAACCGCGGCCGAGAACCGGCCGCGGTGTCACTTGTTATGGGCTGATCCGATCCTTCGCGATGCTTACGGGCAGGTGTGGGCCCAGTTCTGGATCACGATCGCGATGTCATCCAGGCCGACCGAGCCGCCGTTGCTCAGGTCACCGTTGGTGCCCGGAGTCACGGTCTGACCCCAGTGCTGGATGATCACGGCGATGTCGGAGAGACCGACCTGGTTGTCGCCGTTCGCGTCGCCGGTGCAAGGCGGCACATTGCAGAACGGGCACGACCCGACCAGGGCGCAGAAGCCCGCCTGGTCGGCGCTCGTCACCTGGGTATCGCCGTTGAAGTCGCCCGCGAGGATGTCGCACAACGGGTACGTCGAGGCGTAGCCGCTCGGATTGGTCATCGCCAACTGGAACGCCGCGCAGTCGTTGCCGTCCACGAGGTTGTCGCAGTTCATGTCGCCCGGCGTCGGCGCCTGGCAGAACGTGCACGACGGGACGAGCGCGCAGAAGCCCGCCCGGTCCGCGGCGTTCACGAGCGTGTCGTTGTTGATGTCGCCGTTGAGGATGTTGCAACCCGGGAAGGTGGAGGCGTAGCTCGAGGGGTTCGTCAGCGCCAGCGCGAACGCCGAGCAGTCGTTCCCGTTCACCACGCCGTCGCAGTTGAGGTCGCCCGGCAAGGGCGGCACGGCTTCGAGGTCGATCGTCACCGTCCGGGTGTCGGAGTTGGTCGTGCCCAGGGCATTGCTGGCGATCACGCGCCAGTTGTAGGTGCCGTTCGCCATCGCCGAGGCCGGGATGGTGTACATGTTCACACCGATGCCGGGCGCGTCGAGCTCGGGGCTTCCGAAGTCGGCGTTGTTGTCGAGCTGCACCCGGTAGGCGGTCGCGTCCGTCGAAAGGTTCCATGTGAACGTGATGTTGCCCGGCGTGTTGAACGTCGCGCCGTTGGCGGGGCTGGTCAGCGTGAACGCACCGGGGATGGAGCCCGTCGTGGTGAACGTCATCAGCGGCAGGTTGCCCACCGTCTGGCCGTTCTGGTTAATCGCCACGACTTTCCACCAGTACTGCGTCGCCCGGGTCAGCGGGTTGCCCGCCGTCGAGTAGCTCGACGTGCCGCCGGTCAGCTCGTTAAACCGCGGGTTGGTGAGGGAGGGATTGTTCGCCACCGTGATCCGGTAGTCCGACGCCGCGAAGGAGTTCTGCCAGTCGAAGAACGGAGACTGGCTCACGCCCGTCGCGTTGTTCGCCGGGAGCGTCAGGTTGAACGCGCCGGGGAGCGCCGCCGTGCCCGTGATGTTGACGTTATCGATGAACCAATCGTCGCCCGTCGTGCTGTTCGCACCGTTGCGGAACCGGATCCGCAGGCCGGCGTGCGAAGCCGCAGCCGGGAGGACCACGCTCCGCGAAGTGAACGTGGTTTGGGCGCCGCCGGGCGCACCGATCGACTGGGCGACGACCCATGCGCCGCTGGAGTTGAAGTACTCGACGAAGAGGCTCTCGCCCGCCTCGGGGGCGTCGGCGCCGCCGCCGGCCTCGGTCATGTAGTTGACCGTGATGTCGGTGATCTGCGACGCGTTGACCGTCGCGGTGCGGATCGAACGGGTGCCCTTGATGTCCAGGGCGTTGGGAGCGCTCGGCTCGTTCTGGGCGAAGGTGTTGATCGTCACACCCGTGTCGACGCCCGTCCAGCGGGTGGTGTCGATCGTCGTGCCTGCGTCGAAGTTATCGACGATCGGGAGGAAGGTCGTGCCGGCCTCGGACGGCGTGAGGCACGAACGCGAGTTGCGGAACGAGGTGATCTGCGTAATGGCGTTGTTCGACGCGTCGGGGTTGTTGAGGAACGTGCGCACGCAGGTGATGGAGGGGTTCATCGTCGAGCTCGGGCAGGCGCAGTGCGTCGCGCTCCAGTTGTGGCCCAGCTCGTGCGCCGAGAGGTCCGCGGCGCAGTTCAGCGAGCCGCAGCAGTCGGACTGCACCACGGAGTACCCGTTGCTCGTGCACACGCCCGACAGGAACGCGAGGCCGATCGTCGAGCCCGTCGGCTCGCCCGTGAAGAGCTGGGCGATATCGCGCTGCACGCCGGTCTGCTGCGACTGCCAGTGGCTCTGCAACTGGCTGAGCAGGGAGTCGATGCTCGGGCCCTGGTACGGGTCGGGTTCCGCCGAACGCACGATGATCGTCACGATCTGGTGGGTGATCTTGACCTGCGATTCGTACTGCACATTCGTGCTGTTGATCACGCTGGTCACGCGGTTCTGCACGGCGGTCGGGTTGCCGTACCGCTGGAAGAAGGGCACGTCGCAGTCGACGCCCAGCTGCGCCACGCAGGGCACGAACTCGCCGCAGTTGCTCGAACCGATGCCGCGCTCCTCGCCGCCGGCTTCCGCCTGGTACTGCGCGAGCTGCGCGTCTTCCATCGCCTTCGTCATGCCGCACAGGCCGAACCCGCCCAGCGAGTCCTCCGAGCGGTACACGACGTAGTCATCCGCCTGCGCGCCCTCGACGCGGGTGCCGAGAGGCTCGATCCAGTACCGCTCACCGTTCGGCAGCAGCACCTGGCCTTCGACGCCCGTGTCCATCAGCGACATCGACACGATCGCGCCCGGGATCTCGTCCACCGTGCCGCGGTACGTCACTTCCTGCGGCGTGGGCAGCACCTCGTAGCTCCCGTCCGCCTTCTGGATCTTGAGCTGGAAGTTGGGCGACAGGACCGAGTGCGGCTGCAGACGGATGTTCACCACCTCGTCCGCGATCGGGGCCAGAAACTCGAACGGCTGGCCTACCCGGCCGCGCACGTCCAGCTTCGTGACCTCGCTCTTGCTGACGTTGAACATCTGGTTCACCGTCGTTCCGGAAATTGCCGGCGCTTCCGCCCCGGGCAATGCCGCCACGCCGCGACGCTCCGGCTGCTCCGCCAGCGCGATCGCGCCCAACGCCGCCACCATCGCCGCGGGGGCGATGAACGTCCTGATCTTCATGTCTGTCTCCCTAATGATGACGCCGCTCTCTTCACCATCACGGGCACGCCGAGCTTGACCCCGCCCGCCGCACGCGATGGTTCGATGGAAACGCACTGATTTTTTCGAGCCGGCTCCGCCACGAACACCCGCGGCTTCACCCGACCCGGGACACCGCAAACTTCATACTAATGTCGGCTCACGCACCCGCAAGACAAACCCACGCTTTCATCCGGACAATTGATAACGCCGACACCGGACCTTTCGTGCCCCACTTACCTACGGTTCCGACGCTCGGTCTTTGGTCGGGATAATTGTTCAGGGGCAGGTATGACCCCAATTTTGGATCACCTGCGCGATGTCCGGCAGCCCCACCGCGCCGTCCTCGCTCAGGTCGCCCGAAATCCGCGGGAAGCCCGTGTTTCCCCATCCCTGAATGATGACGGCGATGTCCGCCAGCCCCACGGCGCCGTCACTGTTCGCGTCCCCTGCACACGGGACCGGCACCGACACCGAGCCACGGATAGTGCCGAAGATCCGCACCGTTCCCAATGACGGGTTCGAGGGATCGAGGGGCGTCGTCTGATCAATATTCGAAACCAAGGTCACGACGCGCGAAGCACTTGTGACTGTGCCCGCAACGTTATCGAACGTCACCGGGTTGTTTTCTGACAGGTCCCGCGTCGCGCTGCACGGCAGCCCCGAGCCTTGCAATGCCGTGCACACCAGGCCCGTCGCGTTGTACGTGAGCGAGCCAAAGAGATTCGCCGTTACGCCGGGGAATGAGAACGCGCCGCCGGCGCCCAACGCGTTCGGCCCCAGCACCGCGCCCGGGAC
>DASZQL010000015.1:0-20297 GCA_035549675.1 Phycisphaerales bacterium
TCGAGAACCACCGGCCCCTCTACAACTGGTTCATCGACGCGGTGAACGAGGGCCGTCCCGCGGACAAGAAGATCCACCACCCGCAGCAGATCGAGTTCGCGAAGTTCCAGACGACCTACACGCTCCTGAGCAAGCGCAACCTCCTCCGCATGGTGCAGGAAAAGATCGTCAGCGGCTGGGACGACCCGCGCATGCCGACCATCAGCGGCTTCCGCCGGCGCGGGTACACGCCCGAGTCGATCCGTCACGTAATGGACGAGATCGGCGTGACGAAATACGACTCGGTGATCGACTTCGGTCGCCTCGAAGGGGGCGTGCGCGACGACCTCAACAAGCGTGCCCCGCGCCGGATGGCGGTGATCCATCCGCTGAAGATCGTGCTCGAGAACTGGCCCGAGGATAAGGTGGATTGGGTCGATTGCGTGAACAACCCGGAGGATCCGGGCGCGGGGACACGGAAGGCGCCCTTCACGCGCGAGCTCTACATCGAGCGCGACGACTTCATGGAGGAGCCGCCCAAAAAGTTCTTCCGGCTCGCGCTCGGCCGCGAGGTGCGCCTGCGCTATGCCTACTTCATCACCTGCCAGTCCGTCGTGAAGGATCCGGGCACCGGCGGGATCACCGAACTCCGCTGCACCGTCGATCCCGCGACCCGCGGCGGCGATGCGCCTGACGGGCGCAAGGTCAAAGGGACGCTTCACTGGGTGAGCGCCACGCACGCCATCGATGCCGAGGTCCGCCTCTTCGACCGTCTCTTCAACGTCGAATCGCCGGGGCGCAGCGGCGCGGATCTGCTCACGGAGTTGAACCCCAACTCGCTCACCGTCGTCAACGCGAAAGTGGAGCCATCGCTCAAGGAGACCGGACCGGACGAACCGGCGTGGCCCGATGGGATTCGCCGGTTCCAGTTCGAGCGGATGGGTTATTTCTGCGTGGACCGCGAGTCCACGCCGGGCAAGCTGGTCATCAACCGGACGGTGACGTTGAAGGACACGTGGGCGAAAGCCGCGGGGAAAGACGATTAATCGCAAGACTCACTCCACCCGGTACACCGCCGCGCACCCCGGCGCCTCGGTAATCCGCACGCTCACGACACGCACGCCGACGGGCATCTGCCGTGCGAGCGTCAACGCGATATGCCGCGCAACATGCTCCGCCGTCGGGCTCACCTGATCGAAAGGCTCCAGCGTGTTCAGATCGAGGCCCTCCCATTCGCTCGTGATGCCGTTGAGAAGCCGCTCAAGCTCGTGGAAATCGCAGAGAAATCCCTCGGCATTCAGCTCACTCCCCGCGACCGTCAGGGTCACGTGCCACTCGTGACTGTGCGGCGTCTCGGGCACGCCGCCCATCGTGATCGCGTGGGCGGCGGTGAACTTTGTCTCGACCGATAACTCATACGGAGCGTGCATTTCGAGTTCCGGGAACACATGGAGGGGCGCGGCGGCGCGCGGGGAAGGGCTGACGGCGAGGGCATGTTAATCGGACGGGTATCGGGGCCGATGCTCACCAACGGGTTTTCGGCCCCCCCGAAGCTCAGATTCGTGCGTGTTCCCTAGCGATCCGCGTTCACTCCCTGAAGAGTCGTGCCATGACGCCAGTCGATCCCATGGTGCTGGAACCGGGCTTCCGGTTGCCGTGCGCGCTCTTCACGCGCCAAGGGGTCAAGTTGCTCTCCGAGGGCACGCTCCTCACCGACGAAATGGTGCGGACCCTGCGCGCGGCACGCCAGGATGACCTCTATATGGCGCAGTCGGTCGGGGAGTTGTACGAACGCCGGATGGTCACGTCGCGGACTCAAGAAAGCGTTGGTTCGCGGGCGACCGAGGATCTCGTCACCACCGGCGGCGTGCTGGCCCTGCAGGCGGGCGAAGAAGTCGAGCAGCATCACGCGGACGCCTACGAACTCGGCGCCTTCCGCGGCCCCGAGTCGCGCGAGGACGTGCGGCTCCGCGCCGGTCGCGTGAAGCTGACCGATCAGGTCATCATGGCGAAACGGGGCGCATGGGATCGCCTGTCGCGGACGTGCGCCAAGGGCGACTCGCCCTTGTATCTGCCGGACCTCGATGAGCCGGCATGGCCCGAGATCGACACGCTGACGAAGTTCCGGCGCGACCGCGTGGAAGCCTTCCGGCGCATCCTGGCGCGGCTCCTGGCTGGGCTGCGGACCGACGCCGCGGCGCCGCTCGAACTCGTCGACGAGCTGATCGAGAAGCTGCAGTGCTGGCCGCACCGGTTCGGCCAGCTCGCTTTGCTCGCCCCACGCCGCGCGGATTACCTGCCCGACCATTGCTACACGACCGCCGTGCTGAGCATCGGTATCGCGGCACGGTTCGGCTTCTCATACTCCGACGTGCGGGCGGCCGGATTGGCCGGCCTGCTGGCGGACGCGGGGATGGCGCTCGTGCCCCGCGACGTGCGCTCGACCGATCGCCCGCTCACGGAGTACGAGATCAGCCGTGTGCTTCGTCACACCGCGTACTCGGTGGTACTCCTGGATTCGTTCGACGGGCTCCCCGAGGCGGTGCGCCTTGCCGCGTACCAGCATCACGAGCGTGAGAACGGCGCTGGTTACCCCGACGGGTTGAAGTCGCCGCGGATCACGGACCACGCGCGGATCGTCGCGGTCGCGGACGCCTTCGCGGCGGCGACGGAGCCCCGGTCCTACAAGCCGCCCAAGCTCCCGTACAACGCGATCGAGGAACTCATCACCGTCGGCGCCCAGCGGATGTACGACCGACGTGTCGTGCGGGCACTGGTCGAGGTAGTGGGCTTGTTCCCCATCGGGAGTTTCGTGAAGCTTTCGACGGGTGAACCGGCGGTGGTGGTCGGCGCCAATCCCGAGCAGATCGACCGGCCGATCGTGCAAAAGCTCGGGCGGGACATGAATGTGTCAGCGGGGGAACAGGTCATCGACCTGGCCGATTACAAGCCGTGGGAGCTGCACGTGATGCGCGCCATCGAGGCGCCGAGAGCCGCGCCCCAGGCGCGCCGCCGGGCGGGGTAACAGGCGCTCCCGCCGTTGCAGCCGCGGCTTGCGCTTCGAAGTGACCGGGCATTGATCCCCCGCAGCCCGTTGATACCATGGACTGGTGTTGTCGCCGATCCGCGACGGGTAACACCGGAGGCCGCCATGGCCATCGAGCCTGAACAGGTTGAGCACCAAACACCCGAGATGAGCGTCAATCCTCGCGGCGACCTCCTGAACTCAATTGAGAAGCCGGCGCTCCGGGAAAAGGTGGCCTCTCTTCGCGCCGACGGCCCGTACGACTGGATTTCGCTCTTCCCGCGCGTGAGCGGCTGGGGAGCGCCGGGCGAGGTCAAACGCCACGTGAAGCTGCTGCGCGCGGTCGAGCCTCGGCTCGAACAGCTCATGTTCCCCGACGAGCGCATCGAGTTCGTGACGAACGGTGTGCTGAATAGCTTCGTCGAGCAGTACTTCATGGGAATCTGGGCCTTCGTCATCAACCAGACCATCTTCCTGTTCACCAACTATCGGGTGGTGCTCGTCAACTGGGACGGCAAGAAAAAAGCCAGGGCGATGATGTGGCAGATCCCCTACGGCCGTCTGAAAAAGTACAACGCGGCCGTCAACTTCGGCTCGCTCGGGTTCAAGCTATCGTCAGGGGGCACGCACAAGTTCGTAAAAGTGCCCAGGGGGGACCGCAAGCGCTTGAAGGAGTTCATGGCGGCCAAGCTCGAACAGGCGCGAACGGACGGCGATGTCTTCCCGTGCCACACGGATCGTGACCCATTATGTCCTGGTTGCGCGGCGCCGCTGCCGCCCAAGTCGCCCTCTTGCCCCGAATGCCTGGATGAGTTCGTGCGCCCGTCCACGCCGATGCTTTTTTCGATGCTCCTGCCGGGACTGGGTCACCTGTACCTCGGCCATATCGCCCTCGGTGTGATGGTCATGCTCGGATTCATCTTCTTTGCGTTCGTGATGATCATGATTGTCGTGCGAGACGGGCTCAGCGCGTTGCCGTTCGCGTTGATCGCGTTGGCCTGCGCGATCGGAGTCGATGCGCTGGTGACGCGGCACGTCGCCCGGAAGGGCGTCCTGTCCAAGCGTCTGGCGTGGCGGGGTTACTGAGACTCAGAACGACCACCCGAGTGTCGCGAAGTAATCAAGGTCGTTCCGCCGGCGGCCCTCGGGCGTGCTGTCGTAGCGGTCCTCGACGCCCAGGCGCAGGAACATCTTGGTCGCGGGGTCGATGAGGATCTCGTACCCGCCGCGGAGCAGGAAGCGGTACTCGGCGACGTGGTCGAGAGACGGGTAGTACTCGAACGTGCTGAAGATCCGGTGCCGCTCGGCGAACTTGTGCTCGAAGTCGATGCCGAGAAGACCTTCGGGGACCGCATCGTCGTTGCGCCCGCCGAACTCCTTCGAGAAACCGGCGCCGAGTCGGCCGATGAGCGTGGTCGCGACGGAAGTCCCGCCGCCGGGCACGCCGGAGGGCGCGAGGAAACGGTAGCCCACGCCGCCGAAGGATGACAATCGCCAATCCCAGTCCTGGAACTCGTCGAACTCGCCCTTGCCCTGGGCGAAGAAGATCCACGGCGTGTCATCGACATTCCAGTCGTTACGCGCCGCGGCCTCGCCGCGCGACTTGGTCTTGATGCCCCGGTCGGTGGCGTACTGGTAGTAGAGGTTGAGAAGCGTGATCATCTCGCGGGTGTCGCGCTTGCCGCCGAGCGCGGTGCGGATGTTGAAGGTGTCGGTGTTGCCCTCGGAGCCCGAGAGGCCGACCTCGGCGGTAAAGGTCCAGAGTTCCAGGAAGGAACGATCAGCCCCGCTTTGCGGGCCGGGGGGTGGCGCGGGCGGGCCGACGAGCGGGGGAGAGGGGGGAGGGGGGGCAGGATTGGGTTCGAGCGGTTTCTCGCGCGCGGGTTGCTCGGCGGACGACTGCAACTGCGGGGCGGCCTCGGGGGGAAGGGTGCCAGGGTCGACCTGGGTCTCCGGCCCCTCTGCAACGCTCACAATATGGTCCGCGGGGATCCGGAGCGTCCCGAGGACGGGGTGTTCGAGCGTCACGGAGTCATCGTCGCGGGCGGTAATCACGCCGCGGAGAATCTCGCCGGTGTCGAGGGTGATGAGTGAGATGGGGGGCTCGGGCTGGGGGTCAAGCCCGCGAGCGAGAGTCGAAGAGGCCGGAAAAACAACCATCCCGAGCGCGACGAGCAACAGAACAGGGTAGGGCAAGCATCGTGTCATGCGCGGCTCCTCTGCCGGTGGGAGCGGAGGATATGGGGGCGATCCGATGGAAAGTCAACCCGGGACACGGCGGAAACCGCTCCGTACACTCGGCGGACATCCTGTTTCAGCGATCAAGCCGGCGTCCGACTCGCGTGTCCGGAGATCGGTGAGAAGCGAGGAGGCGATGCGTGGCGAGCCAAGTGATCGGAACTCCGGGCGTTCAGAGTGATGGAACGCGCGGCAAGACTCGGTTCGCGTCCTCGTTCTGGTGTCTGAACGTCATTGAGATGTTTGAGCGACTGGCGTTCTACGCGTTCCGCCCGGTAGCGCCGATCTATATCGCTCAGGCGGACGATCCCGGTGGGCTCCACATGACCCAGGCGCACCGCGGGCAGGTATATCTGTGGTGGGGAATCTTTCAGTCGCTCATACTTCCGATTTTCACGGGCGGCTTCGCGGACCGCTACGGCTATAAGCGCATGCTCACGATCAGCTTCACGCTGATGGTGACCGGCTATGTGCTGATGGCCTTTATGCGCGATCTGCCGCCGATCTTCGGTTACCAACTCCAGGATTACCCGGCGTTTTTCGCGGCGCTGCTGGTGATGGCGACGGGGACCGCGTTCTTCAAACCGAGCATCCAGGGATCGCTCGCGCAGAACCTGGACAAGTCCAACTCGTCGCTCGGCTGGGGGATCTTCTACTGGGTCGTCAATATCGGCGGCTTCATCGGGCCGTTCATCGCGACGTTTCTCCTGGCTCACCCGCCCAAGGATATGCCGCCGGCGGAAGCGGTGGAGTTCGGCAAGGCGGCGTGGCGGAACTTGTTCCTGGCCGGCGCCGCGATCCATTCGCTCAACTTCATCATGCTTTTCACGTTCAAGGACGTGCCCAGCGGCGCGGACAAGACCGCGGGCCCGTTGGAAGTGCTCTGGCGCACGTTCATCAATATCTTTGAGCCGCGGCTGTTGGTGTGGATCCTCATCATGTCCGGCTTCTGGATGATGATGTATCAGTTGTGGGACCTGCACCCGAACTTTATCGCCGACTGGGTAGACACATCGCCCGCGGCTCGGAGGCTGGGCTGGCTGCCGGACTGGCTGCACTCAAAGATCGTGCAGGACACGCCCCGAGGGCCGCAGATCCCGCAGCAGATCATCGCGAACATCAATGGGTTCATGATCATCCTGTGCGTGATCCCGGTCTCGTGGATGGTGCGCCGGATGAGAACGCTCAGCGCGATGCTGATCGGCATGATGGTGGCGACGGTCGGGATCCTTGTCGCCGGCCTGACCAATAGCGTCTGGGTGCTCGCGCTCGGCATCGTGTTCTTCTCGCTGGGAGAGATGACCACGGGTCCGAAGAAGAGCGAGTACCTCGCGCTCATCGCGCCGCCCGGAAAGAAGGGGCTGTACCTCGGTTATGTGAATATGCCGGTGGGTATTGGGCCATCGTTGGGGGCGCTGCTGGCGTCATATTTGTACGGCCACTACGGCGACAAGGCGGTTCTCGCGCAGCGCTACTTGTTGGAAAAGACGCCGTTCGGCGCTGAGAAGGTATTCAACTGGGATGGCGACGTCACGACGCTTGGCGCCCTGCTGGAGGTGCCTCGCACCGAAGCCATGGCCAAACTTCAGGAAGTGACCGGGCTTGATGGGCTGACGGCGACGCAACTCCTGTGGGACACCTACCAGCCGGCATACCCGGTTTGGCTCCCCTTCGCGGCGGTCGGCGTGGTGTGCGCCTTCGCGCTCTACATCTACGGCCGGATGGCGAAGCGGTGGGATGACATGAACGCCTGAGAATTGAAAGTAGAACGTGCTGAGTGCTCGGCGGCGCAACGCACGGGGAAGCGTGTTCCGCTGCGCCGATATCATCAGGCCTATGACGACCAGTGACGCACCGTTGATGGTCTCGGTGAGCGGCTGCCGCGGGATCGTGGGAAAGAGCCTCACGCCCGAGGTGGTCGCGGCGTTCGTGCGCGCGGCGGTGGCGTGGATGCCGGGGCCGGCCGATGGGCGGCGCATCGTCGTGCTCGCACGCGACGGACGCGTCGGCGGCGAGAGCGTTCACCGCGTCGCGGAGAACGAGCTGATCCGGCTCGGCTGCCATGTCGTGGACATCGGTGTCGCGACCACTCCCACCTGCGGTGTGATGGTGCGAGAGCGTCGCGCGACGGGCGGCATCGTCATCACGGCGAGCCATAACCCGGCGGAATGGAACGGGATCAAGGTAATCGACGGTCGCGGCGCGGCGCCCTCGCCGGCGGACGCGAAGCGAATCATCGATGGGTTCCGTGCGGGTTCAGCTTTCACGAGGAAAGGCGACCCAGGCGGGTCCATGGGTGCCGGGACGGTGGAGCGCGACGAGAAGGCGACGGATGTTCACGTCCGGCGCGTGCTCGACGCGGTCGCGCAAGTCGTGCCGCTGAACCGGATCCGCGAGAAGCGGTTCGGAGTGGTGCTCGATTCCGTGAACGCGTCCGGGCGGATCGGGGGGCGGAAGCTGCTGGACGAACTGGGCTGCCGCGTGGTCCACTTGAATCACTCGGACAGCGGTGTCTTCCCGCATCCTCCGGAGCCGACGCTAGAAAATCTCGTGACGCTGTGCGAAGAGGTCGGCCGCGCTTCGAAATCGTGCGCCGCGCCCGGGACCGCCAACGCTCCGTACGCCGACGGTGAAACGTGCTGGGTCGGCTTCGCGCAGGACCCCGATGCCGACCGGCTCGCGATCGTCGACGAATGCGGCCACTACATCGGGGAGGAATACACGCTCGTCCTCGCCGTCCTGAGCCTGCTGTCGAGCATGAAGAAAGAGGACGCGGCGCGGGCGGTGTTCGCGGCCAACCTTTCCACCAGCCGCATGATCGACGACGCCGCCGCGAAGTACGGCGCGCGGGTCGTCCGCACGGCGGTGGGGGAGGCGAACGTCGTCGACGGCATGACCAGGAACGCCGCAAACATGGGCGGCGAGGGCAACGGCGGCGTGATCTGGCCGATGATCGTCCCCATCCGCGACAGCCTCTCGGCGATGGCGCTCACGCTCGCGCTGATGGCGTCGAGCGGGAAATCCGTGAGCGAGCTGGTCCGCATGGTGCCGAGCTACGCGATCGAGAAGCGGAAAGTGGAACTCGGGCCTGGTGGTGGGGTTGCCGAGCGCGCGGTCGCGGCGGTGAAGTCGCTGTATCAATCGCGTGGCGCGAAGCTCGACGAACAGGACGGGGTCCGTGCGGACTTCGACGAGCCCGGCGGTCAAGGCCGCGCCTGGGTTCACGTGCGCGCAAGCAACACAGAGCCGATCGTCCGCTTCATCGCCGAAGCGCCGACCCGCCACATCGCGGATGCGATTCTCGATGAGGCCCAGGCGGCGTGCGGGAAGGGATCGTAGAAACTTGGGTGCCGGGATACGCGACTCGAGCATGTCCCGTCTGCAACACCGCCGCGGCACGGCGAGACGCCGTGTACCGGCACCCTCACTTACTTCTCACGGCCCTGCGACGGCGACATCCGCCGCTTCGTTCGCCCGCGCCCGCGTCCGCATGAACTCCGTATCCGCGCCGGTGAAAGCGCTATCGCACGTCACATCGCCCGGCGTCTCGCTGAGCTGGTACACGTCCCGCACGTCGGTCACCCCGTCGGCGTTGAGGTCGGTGAGTCCCTGATTTACAACGATGATCTGCGCGAGCGGGTCGCCGATCGGTGTCTGTTGCCACGACAATCCCGGGATCGACGTGTACGCCGCCTCCGCGAAGGAGAGGTTGTTGAGGTAGAGGTTCTGCGCGAGGAACTCGAGGCGCGGGATGAAGATCGTAAAGGGCTCCGAGACGCTCCCGATCGTGAACGAGCCGCCTTGGGAAATGAAATCGAGCGCCTGCTGCTGCCCGCCGCGCTGGGTCCCGTCGACGAGCGAGTTGCCGCTCCAGGATTCGAAGGCGATGAACGAGGCGGCGGGGTTGAAGTTGTACGTCTGGATGTAATCGCCGTTGCCGGCCGGGTTGTCACCGCACCCGTTGAGCGAGTGGTTCTCGCCGTAACTCCCGAGCGCCAGCACGGGTCGGAGCTGATCGGGGAGATTCACGCCGCTGAAAAAGACGAACGTCGTATCGAGCGCCGCGATGAATCCAGCGGTGTTCAACGCGTTTCGGGCGTTGGTGTAATCCTGTCGAGAGGGATAGGTGCCGCCGAGACCATCATCGTCGAGGGCCGCGCACGACCAGCGATCGAAGAACGACTGCACGGCGCACCGCCCGACAACCAACGTCCTCGAGCGCGTGATGAGCGAATCGATGTTCTCCAGCGCCGTGTGGCCCGGCGAAGGAGCCGCATCGAGCCGGCACACAAGGTACAGATCGCCGGCGGTCAGGCCCGTGACCGTCCACGTTTCGATCTCGGGCGTGAACGTGACACGGGTGAAGGTGCGCTGAGTCTTGATGTTCGCACGAGAGAAGGTCGTGATCGCCTGGTTGAGCGACAGGTAATAGGGATTCCTGACCTGCGCGTAGTAGCGGCGGGTGAGCGAGCCGGACCCGTTCGCCTCCATGTCCTGTTGCAGCAGCGAGAGTTCGGACTCGACGCTGGAGAACGTGGAGTTGAAGTTGAACTCGTCGAACCCGCCGTCGATGCGAGCCGGCAGGCCGCGAGTGGTCGCGATGGCGATGATCGTCTGCGACCGATCCGGCCCCGGCGGCGTGACGCCGTTGATGAAGTTGACGATGGGGTTGCGGATCTGGTTGACGTAGATGGCGCGGGTGATACCGCCATACCCCGGCGCCGCGCGGCTCGCGAGGTCGGCATCGTTGAGATCGAACTGGATAACCGTCGGATGAGCCGCGACATACAGATCGCGGACCGCGAGCGACTCGGCGTTCTGCGAGTTGTAGACCAGAAGCACGCGGTTCTCGGGGATCGCGGCGTGGGTTTCACCCGTGCCGAGCAGCACCGCCAGGCCCGCTGGCAGGGCGGCCACGGCCGGCGCGAGGCGTGCAAAAACCGCGGTCAGATGTCGCAGCATCGTGTTCTCTCTCCGCCGGTGCGGCCGTGAGCCGGGCCGCGGCTCCTGAAGAATAGTCCGTATCGGACGCGGATCACTATGATCTGTCCGAACCACACGATTTCGCGGTTCCAACGTGTCAGCGAGCCCATAAACGGGCCGTTTCCCCCGCATAACCCCAACAAACCGCCATGAAAAAGGCTGCGCGGAAATCGGTGGCGGGAACCTCGGACAAGACGGGCGCCGGCCCGAAGAGCGTGCTCCTCGCGGTCAAGGCCGTTCCGGGGGCCAAGCGGGACGAAGTGGTGGGGTGGCTCGGTCACCGGCTGAAAGTCCGCGTCAGCGCCCCGCCCGAGGGCGGCAAGGCGAACCGGGCGATCTGCGAACTCCTCGCGAACGAACTGGGAATCAAGGCGCGCGACGTCGAGGTGGTGAGCGGGGCCGGCAGTGCGGAAAAGACGGTTCGACTCGTAGGTATTTCAGAGCACCACGCATTGACACGATGGGCAACGTAACTCACCGCGGCAGCGGCGCGAGGTCCGGTTCAACAAATCCCTGCTTCGCCTCCAGCGACATGATCCGCTCGCGCGAATAGAACACCCGGAGAAGCGTGCGCTGCAGATGAGGGTGGCGGGCGATGAACGCGCGGGAGTCGGATTCCGGGCCGTAGTGTCGCATCGTTGAATCAATGATGACGAGGTAGGCGCGGGTCAGGGTTTCGTGATAGCCGCGGTCGATCGCTTCGGGGATCTGATGGTGGGCGTTGAAGCGCTTGATCGTGGCGCGGAGGTGTTCCATCGCCTCGGCGAAGGGGTGCCGGCGCAGAAGACACCACGCGATCCGGATGTGCTCGGGATGGTGCCAGGCATCGAGCGGGAGCGTGCAGCCCTCGACGGCTTGGAGCAGGGCGTCGTCGTCGAGTTCCGCAGCGTTCATACGTTCACGATACCTCGGGCGACAAACAAACACGATTATCCGTCAAAGCACGGATAGTCGTGGCACCTATTGGAATGGGTAGCAGTCGAGGGTGCGTTACGCCGGCTGCGGCATCAACCCCGGCCCCGCCGAATCCGACTCCGGCCGCTTCATCGGCGGCGCAACAGCCGGCGGCGGCTGCTGCTTCCGGGCTTCCTCCGCGAGGAGTTCGCTCACCGTCGGCTTGTGGAGCGGGCGGCCGCCCATGATCTGCTTGACCTCGTCGGCGGTGAGCGTCTCGTGCGCGAGCAGGGCCTTCGCGACGGCCTCGACCTTGTCCCAGTTTTCGACGATGAGGCGCTCCGCCTCGCGGTACGCCTCGTCGGCATAGCGGCGGATCTCCTCGTCCACCATCCGCGCGGTGTCCTCGGAGTATTCGCGCTCCGGGATGAATGTCTCGCGGTTGTCCACGCCGCTGTAGCGGACGAAGCCGAGCTTCTCGCTCATGCCCCATTCGAGAACCATGTGCCGCGCGAGGCGCGTGAGTTGGGTAATGTCCATCGCGGCACCGGACGAAATGTCGCCCGTCTTGCGTTGCTCCGCGATCCGCCCGCCGCAGACCATGCGCATCGTGGACTTGATCCACTTGGCGCCGAAGCCGTAGCGGTCCTTTTCGGGGAGGCTGAAGGTTGCGCCGAGCGACTGGCCGCGGGGAATGATCGTGACCTTATGGAGCGGGTCGGTTTCCGGGAGCAGGAGCTGCAGCACCGCATGCCCCGCCTCGTGATAGGCCGTCGCGATGCGTTCCTTTTCCTCGATGACGCGGCTCTTGCGCGAGCGGCCGTAGCGGATCTTGTCGCGGGCTTCTTCGAGGTCGTCCTGGTCCACCCATTCCTTGTCGGAAAGCGTCGCGGCGATGGCGGCCTCGTTGATGATCGCGGCAAGCTCAGCGCCGGAGAACATCGGTGTGCCCCGGGCGATCCGTTCGAGGTTCACGTCGGGGCCGAGCTTCACCTTCTTGGCATGGACCTGCAGGATCTCCAAGCGGCCCTTGAGGTCGGGCAGCGGCACGATGACCTGCCGGTCGAAGCGACCCGGGCGCGTCAGCGCGGGGTCGAGCACGTCGGAGCGGTTGGTCGCCGCGATGACGATGACCTGATCGGAGGATTCGAAGCCGTCCATCTCGACAAGGATGGCGTTGAGGGTCTGCTCGCGCTCGTCGTGCCCGCCGGTGGTGAACCCGCCGCCGCGGCGACGGCCGACGGCGTCGATTTCGTCGAGGAAAATAATGCAGGGCGAAGACTCTTTGGCTTGCTTGAAGAGGTCACGGACGCGCGAGGCGCCGACGCCGACGAACATCTCGACGAAGTCGGAGCCGGAAATCGAAAAGAATGGAACATCCGCCTCGCCCGCGATCGCCTTGGCCAGGAGCGTCTTGCCGCAGCCGGGGTCGCCGACGAGAAGCACGCCGCGGGGGATGCGCCCGCCAAGGCGCATGAACTTCTTGGGGTGCTTGAGGAACTCGACGATCTCGCTGACTTCGTCTTTCGCTTCGTCGATGCCGGCGACGTCGGCGAAGGTGATGCCGGTGGACTGCTTGGCCTGCACGCGATGGCGGCTCTTGCCGAAGTTGCCGAGCACGCCCCCGGCGCCGCCGGCCGCCCGCAGACCGCGGAGCAGGAAGAACCAGATGACGATGAGGATGATCATCGTCGCGAGCAACGGAGAGAACAGAACCTGTTGCCAGACAGGCGGCCCGTTCTTGCCCAGGTAATCCCCTGCGGTCAGTTCTTCGACCTTGGCGACGATGTGTTCCTTCGCTCCGGTCGGGATCTCGAACTCGATGCGCTGGTTCTCAAGGAGCGAGCCCGGCTTGCCACGCGCGAAGACAGAACGCTCGTCGATGACGACTTCCGTCAGCGCGCCTTCCTTGTAGAACGACTCGAACTCTCGCCACGTCACCTGCTTGCCGTGCGGGCCGATCGACTGGAAGAGCATCAGCAGCGTGACCGAGATCACGATGAGGACGATCCACCCCATCGAGCCGCGACCCAGCGGCGGCTTCGGACCACCCGCTCCGCCCTGACCGTTCGGGTCTTGGCCCGATCCCTGATCGCCAGGTTGTGGGTTATTCCGAGGGCCAGGTGACTGGCGATTCGAAGCGCGGTTTTTGCCGTTATCGGGCATGGGGCTTGTTACTCATTGAGCCGGGTACGGAAGTACCCATGCTGTGCGGCGGATTCTAGGCTGGGTCGCGATAGTTGACGCCATCATCGGACAAAGCGGCCTCAAGGCACAGAATCGCCTACCAGCTTCTGACCTTTTGCCCAGACCGACGCCTCTTCGCGCGGCGGCCCTACCAGGACGAACGCAACTCAGCGACGATGTCCTTCGCAAGCTGGTCGATCGTCGACGATTGCCCGGATTCGAGGCTCTCCTTGGCGCCGAGCGCTGGCGCGAAAGCCCGCGACGAACGGAAGTTACGCCGTGCGACCAGCACCTGGCCGGTCTTGTTTTCTTTCCAATCGAAGTTCACCGACATATCGACGGCGAGCGTCTCGACAAGACCGCTGGTGCCCTGCGTGGTCAGCTTCCGAAGGTCCGCCGCGACGATCACGCCGCTGAGCGTGGTCTGCCCCGAGCCCGGCGGAACAACACGCCAAGGCGTGGTGCGATGGATTTCCTTAACAATCGCATCGGTGAGCTGCGCCTCAAGATTGTGCTCGTACGTGGTGTTATCGAATATCGGCACCGAGACCGTGCGGATGTCCGAGCGGTAGGCGGACGCGACCGTGTAGCCCGATTTCGGATTGCCCGCGCAGGCCCCCGCGAACGCCGCGACCACGAGACAGGCGCCTATGGCGATGGTCCCAAGCAGCTTGATCACGGCTTGGATTCCGCAGGCGACGCGGGTGATGCGGCGGGAGCAGCATCGTGGGACTCCGCCGGCGTCCCCTCCAGATTCGACGCCGCAGCCGTTTCAAGCCACCCCTTCTCCGTAAGAATGTCGATCGCACGCGAGCCGGCAACGGTGCCCGGGAACTGCCGCGCCAGACGCCGGAGCGTGTGGCGTTGCGAAGGCCAGTCTCCCTTCCGCTCGTACCACGTCGCGACGTCGAGCATCTGCGTCGCCATCGACTCGTCGAGTCGCGCCATCAAGGCATCGTTCAACCCTGTCCGCTGCGCCTCGGCCGGATAGCGGCGCGAGAAATCATGGATCCGCTGGCGCGCATTGATCAGCCCCGCCGCGTTGTAGCGCGGCCCCTTGAACTTCGCCACGTCGCAGTAGATCCGCCGCTCCGCCGCCTTCATCCGGTTCTGGCCCCGCGGGAAGTTGAGGAGGTACGCGTCGTAGGTGTCGAGCGCCAGCTCGATCTCGCGCTCACGGAAGTAGTAATCCGCCAACTCGATCGTGGCCCGCTCCGCCAGTTGGCTGCCGGGCAACCGTTCCGCCGCCCGGAGCATGATCTCGACCGCCACTTCCTCCGGGTCCCAGATCCGCAGCCCGAACTGCTTCATCTTCCGGCCGTTGAAGTACGTGAGCGAAATATCCACCTCCCGCTCGATAGCGGTATGGAACTCCTCGCTCTCGGGGTACTTGTTAACCACAACTTCATAGTCGTACAGCGCCAGGAACTCATCGTCCGTCGCCGTGCGGGCATCGCCCCGGAGCAGGTACGCCTGTACGAGCTGCGGCTTGCCGGACCGCTCGTTCTCCGCGATCCAGGGGTCGAGAATCTGCCGGGCATCGGACGGGCGATCCTCCGCAAGAGCCACCCGCGCGCGGTTGATGACGTCGTCGTCCCCCGTGAGGGCCTCCGCTTTCGCCGGCTTCCATTCCCGGGTGTCGTCCAGCTTGAAATCGGTCTGCCGGGCCATCACGCCCGAACTCAAGCAGAAAACCACGGCAAACGACCGAAGAATGTTAACCCTGAAGCTCGGAGACCCATGCATGCGCGACAGCATATCCTCCTTGCACCCGGCGGTTCATCGCGGGGCCACCCGATGACCGTCGCCCTGCTCCACAACTCCGATTCCGGCCGCGGCCAGGCGGCCCGCCTGCTCTCGGCGTTCGAACACGCGCTGAAAACCGCCGCGATCGAAACTAAATCCGTGCGCATCGAACGGTCGGAGCTCGCCTTGGAGAAGGCGCTCCAAAGCGCCCGAGCGCTCGTCGTCATCGGGGGCGACGGCTCCGTCCGCTCCGCCCTCGGCCCCGCCATGCGGGCCGGCGTTCCCATCTATCACGTTCCCGTCGGCACCGAGAACCTCTTCGCCCGCCATTTCGGGATGAGCCGCCGCCCCGACTCGTTCATCGGGGCCTACCGCGCGATGCGGATCGCCATGGTCGATGTGGGTGTCTGCGCCGGAAAACCATTCGCGCTGATGGCGAGCACCGGCCCCGACGCTTCGGTGGTGCACCGGCTCGCCGCGGCACGGAAAGGCCCGATCACCCACGCGAGCTACGTGCCGCACATTTTTGCTGAGTTGATCAGCCCGCGCCTGCCGCTCCTCACCATCACCGTCGACGGGACGCGTGTTGTGGAAGGGAAGCCCGGCGTCGCTGTCGTTGCCAACTGCCCCGGATACGCCATGAACCTCAACCCCGCGCACGATGCATGCATGGAAGACGGCCTGCTCGACGTCGTCTTCATCCCCGCATCGTCCCGGCTCGCCCTCCTCTCCTGGGTTGTCCGCGGCAGACTCCCATCCTGGCGGCGCGATCCCAGTGTCCTGCGGCGGCGGGCGCACCGCGTTCGCATCGACTCAACCGATCCCATCGCCGTGCAGATCGACGGCGACGCCGCGGATGAGACGCACATCGACGCGGAGATACAGCCTGGTGTGGTTCGAGTTCTGTTGCCCGTCGCGTACGCGAGTCAACCCCGCCGGGGATTGCGCAGCGCTCGGCGAGCAATCGGTGCACCCGCGGGCTTGGCCGGCGGCTCCGAGACGCCGGGCTCCAGCGGAGCAACGGACGTCGGCTCGGGCGCCAGACCGGTTTCGGGCGGCGCGAGATTGGCCGAAGAAGCTTCCGGCGATCGCGGCCGCTCGTCCTTCGAATCCGCGGCTTCGTCCATCGGCTGAACCCGCGCGAACACAAGTCGCCCCGCGTTCGTCTGCACCGAGCCCGTCACGGTCAGCGTGGCCTCCGTTCCCACGTGGGCTTCGCCGTCTTCCGCGACAACCATCGTGCCGTCGTCGAGATACCCCACCGCCTGCCCGCGCTGCTCGCCCTTGCGGATGAGCCGGACGGTGATCCGGTCGCCCGGGATCACCGCCTGCTTCACCGCCGCCGCCGCGTCGTGCATGTTGATCGCCTGCACCCCTTGGATCGACGCGATGCGCGATAGCCCCGTATCGGTGGTCACAATGACGCCCGGCATGATGCGCGCCAGTTCGACGAGCAGCTGATCGACCGGCCCCGCCGGCATGACGGTGTCATCGAGCTTTACATCAAGCTTGGGCGAGCGCTGCAGC
This sequence comes from Phycisphaerales bacterium, assembly GCA_035549675.1. Taxonomy (GTDB): domain Bacteria; phylum Planctomycetota; class Phycisphaerae; order Phycisphaerales; family UBA1924; genus DASZQL01. The sequence goes on from DASZQL010000015.1 coordinate 16,580, forward strand.
CGCGTGACCGTGTCGAGCCCGCGCCGACCCCGGGCGCGCTTCGCGCGATCCGACGAATCGCTGAGCCGTTGAAGTTCTTCAACAACAAAGCGAGGGATCACCAGGGGCGATTGCAGAATGCCCACTTCCGCGAGGTCGAGGATCCGCGCGTCGATGAGCGCCGATGAGTCCAGGATCAGCGGCCGGGCGCCCCGCCGCTGCTTCGCGAACTCCACATACGGGATCACGAGACGGAAATCGTTCTGCGTGTGCAGCACCGTCGTGATCGTGAGGTAACACACGCCGAGGCCGATCATGATCTTGACCGGCCCGACGAGCCGCATATGCCCCCCGCCATAGATCTCCGCGAAAAGGTCCATCACGAGGCCGAGGATGAACGCGACGATCACCCCCGCGATGAGCCCGACAAACACCGCCGAGATGGTCGAGAGCTTGCGCTTGGGCGTCAGGATGTCGACCGCGAGAACGCCGGCGAAGAAGAGCGCCGCGCCCAGCGCCGCCAGCGGCCACCACCGCACCAGGCTCCATCCTTCCTGAAGCCCCGAGTCCGCGAGGATCAGGATGCAAAGGAAAATGACGAGCAGCGCGAGGAACACGACGCGCATCAGCCAGAGCACGCGCCGACGCTCGGCAATCCCCTCGTCCAGCACCGCTCCGCGCGCCTTGTTGTCCGGTTGGTCGGGCATGATTGTAGTTTAGGGGGCGCCCGCTCCACGCTCGCCGAGCACCCGGATCACTTCGTCCACCGCGGCATCCGTGCCCAGCAAGTCCGTTTCGATCACCACCCGCGCGAGATGACAATACGCCGGGTCACGCTTGGCGAAGACCGCATCGATTTCATCGAGCGGGTCGGCCCCCGTCAGGCTCGGCCGGTTCGCCGAGACCCGATCACGGAGACGCCCACGCAACGCCGCGGGCTGCGCGCGCAGGTAAACCACCAGCGCGCTCCCATCATCCTGTGATTGGGAAAGCACGACCGCGGCCCCCGGCGCCGTCGGCGTCCCGCCGCCCAGGGAAATCACCCGCGCCGGCCCTCCCAACGCCTGCTGGAGCGCCTGCGACTCCGCGCGCCGGAAATCCGGCTCGCCATGCTTGTCCCACGCCTCCGCCACGCTCGCGCACCCGAGCAGCCGGGGCGTGACATCATCCAGATCGACAAACGTCGTCCCGAACCGTCCCGCGATGAGCTTGCCGATGGTCGTCTTCCCCGCCCCGCGCAGACCCATCAGTACAACCTTCGCGCCACGCGCCGACACGGGAAAAGAAAATGAAGCGGGCGATTCGATCACGGGCCCAGCCTATCCAGCGCGAGCCGTATGGCCCAGGGAAATCAAGCGCTCATCGGCAGGCGATCGAGCGCGAGCAGCCGCCCGTCGGGGCGGATGAACCGCTCCGCCGCGAGCCGGTCGGGGAGACTGACAAACTGCGCGCCCGCCACATGGATCATCGCGTCGATAGCCTGCGTGTGGACAACCGTCACGCCCACAAGCCCAAAACTCCCATCGTCGCGATCGAGTTGCACCACGCCGAACGACCCCTTGGTGAACCGCTGCGGCCCGGCGAGACGGATTCCCGCCGATGAGATGTCCTCCGCGATGAGGCGGACGGGTCGCGTCAGCGAATCGCGCTGGTCAAAGAACGCCGCCGCGACGACCTTGTTGAACGGCAGACGGCGCGCGATTCTTCGTTCGCCGCGGTCGATGGCGGTCGGCTGCGCGAACCCAAGCGGCGATCGTTCAAGTTGGTCGGGCATGGAGTCGACCTTTCATCGTCGTCAGCGAGCGAGCGAGTCTCACCAGGTGGTTCCACCGTCCCGGTTCCGCAACGGGCCCGAAGACCTTGGCACGAACCGCGGCTACATCGGAAAGGTTCACGCCCCGCGGGCGCGGACCGATACCCCTTCGGCTCCCCCCATCTTCGGCCGGATCGGCCATCGCCTGAAGCGCGGACTCGAAGGCATGTTCGCTCAGAAGCAACGCCACCGGCGGAAGCCCCGCCACCGTCGCCAGTTGTTCCACCAGTTGCCGTTCCCGCGCGCGCAAACCCAATCTCCCGCCGAGCCGCCGGAACGCCGTCAGTTCCTGGGGTGCCCGGTGCCAGGCGCGCCATTCCCAGCCCAGCAGCGCCATGCCGCCCAGCAGCGCCATCGTGAAGGCCCACGCGCCGAACCACCAGAGCAACGAGTGCGGCGGCGCATCGCCCGCGCCGGTCGCCCCCGTTTGCTCCGTGAGCAACTTGATCGGCTCGACAGCGATCGTGCACATCAGCGCGCTCATGCCGCGGCACTCCGAGCGGGCGGCGCGCCTTCCTCCACACGGTCCCATTGAACGCCTCGCTCGGCCGCGACGCCACGCACCGGCGGCCGCGCCCAGCCGAGCCGCATCTCCGCGAAGAGCCTCCGCGCGCACCGCGCCGCCCGCGCCGCGACCAGCGGCTCACGCTCCGCCCGGGCCAGGGCATCCACGCGCTCCGAGAGCGCTTCCATGATCGGCACCCCGCGCCGAGCAAGACGCTCCGTCACCCACAGACCCGACGCCCGATGGCCGGGCCTTGCATCGCCCAGCATGTCGACAAGGACGCGCGAAGCGCGGGCATCGTCGGGCCGCGCGGAAAGCGCTCGGCGGACCGCGTTGGCCCGGATCCGCGGCGCCTCGTCCTCCATGAACCGGCGGACTCCCTCGGTGTCGAGGAGCGCGGGGGGTGCAATCTCCAGCGCATTCGCCCGCACGCGCATCTCGGGATTCGCGAGCGCCTCGCGGACCGCCCGCCTCGCCGGCTCCGTCGGCACGCGGCCCAGGAGTTGCACCGCTTTACTCGCGACACGCGCATCCGAATCTCGCGACGCGACCACGAGTTCGTGCTCGATGTCCTCCGCCGTGTTCAACCGCTCCGCGAGACGCATCGCCGCGAGGCGCTGCGCCGGCTCGCCGCATCCCACGCGCCGCCGCAGTTCATCGCAGAACGCGGACTTGTCGCGGACCAGCTCCTCGCGCGCCGCCGCCGCGCACCGCCAGGGCTCGCCGTTCGTGACGGCCCACGGATCGATGAGCGATTCCATGTCGAGCACGAGCGAGCGCACCCGCCGGTGAGGGGACCGGCGGAGGCTCTCGAGCTTCTGCCGCACCGCCGCCCGCCGAGAGGCCGAGCGCGCCGAAACCAGCGCGGAAACCGCCCTCGACGCGACCCGCTCGTCCGCGTCGAACGCGAAGTCGGTGAGCAGCGCATCCCCCGTCGGGCTCGCCGGCATCGACTCGATGGCCGCCACCGCGTCGAACCGCACCGAAGCCGCGGGATCCGCCAGACGAGGGGTGAGAAGATCCAGCACCTTCATACCCGAGCCCGTGGACGCGATCGAAGAAATCCACCCGATCGCCCCGCGCCGGGCCGCTTCCGGCAACGACGCGAACCTCTCCGCCGGCCCGATCAGCCGCGCGACCTGCTCCGGTGTCACGCGTGCTCGCGCGCGACGGCCGTGAACCCGCATCAGCACGGACGATTCCAAAATTCGCGATCGGAGTTCCGGCGTCCCGGGATGGACCAGCATGTCCGTCACGGTCCGCGCGATGCACTGGAACCGCAGCATCGCCACGCCCGCCCGGGCCAGGTGATCCATCGGAAGCGCCTTGACCGCCGCGCGCAGCGCGAGGTGCCCCGCCTGCTCGCGATCGTCGAGCCACCGCGCCAGCGCCGGCCCCGGGTGCGCCGCCATGCACGCGAT
>DASZQL010000016.1:0-5154 GCA_035549675.1 Phycisphaerales bacterium
CCATCACATCCCGCGGCAGCACCGACGCCGCCAGAATCAAAAGCACCACCACCGGCACGCCCATCACGATTTCCGTCACCCGGTACAGCACCAGGTCCACCACCCCGCCGAAATACCCCATCAGCGCGCCCATCACCACCCCGATCACGAACGCGATGACCGTCCCCACAAGCCCTACCCCCAGCGCCAGCCGGCACGCGTGAATCATCTGCGACAGCACATCCGCGCCCATCGAGTCCGTCCCGAGCGCAAACATCCCGTCCGCCTTTCCGCTTTCTCCAACACCAGGCGCCACCGCCCCAGGCGCCAGCAGCTTCGCCCCCTCAACGCGCTGCATCGGCGACCACGGGACCGGCGCGAACGACCCTTCCGCGCGCCCCGCCGCAATCTCCACGCGATAAGGCCACGTCTCCAATGCCGGTTTCCACCCCGCACTCATCACGCCCCACACGACGAGCCCCACAACCACAACCCCCGCCCTCCGCCACCCGCGCGAAAACCGCAACGTCCTCCACCGCGGCAACACGACCATCAATCCCACCGGAACACCAACCAACAGCACCCAATCCGTCGGCGAGAAAAACCGCACCATCGGCGAAGTCCATTCGCCGCGCGCTCCAGCCGCCCCCTCCCCGATCACTCGGTACCGCCACGGATGCCCGTTCGCGATCACCGGTGCAAACGCTGCAAAGAACCCGACAACTGCAAGCCACGCCATCGCGAGAATCAGTCCCGCGCTGGAACGACCGCCAGTTTTCTTTCCCCGTAATTTCAGCCCGAAGGGCTGATCGTCAGTAGCCGGGGGTAAAGCAAGGCCCCAAGGGCCGAGCGCCACCCCCGGTTGATCGCCCCCCGTGCGAGCGCACCCCGAAGGGGTGCTCGTATCGTCCCCTTGTTCGCACGACTGACGTACACCGCCAACCTCTTCGCGCGCACTCTCCCCGTTTCCCTGACTTCCGACGCCGCGCTCTCCGATCGGCTCACTCATAACTGATCCGCGGATCCACCATCGCGTACAACACATCCGCCACGAGCAGCGCGACCACATTCACCACCCCGATCATCAGCGCTACCCCCAGCAAGACCTCCCGGTCTCGCAGATCGATCGCGCCGATGAGCAGCGTCCCCATCCCCGGGATCGAAAACACCTTCTCCACCACCACCGACCCCGCGAGCGTCGCCGGGAACAGCGCCGCGAACATCGTGATGATGGGCAGCAGGCTGTTCCGCAGCACATGCCGCGTCACGATCCGCCCCTCGGGCACGCCCTTCGCCCGCGCCGTGCGCACATAGTCCGCCCCAAGCTGCTCGAGCACCGCCGCCCGAGTCTGCCGCGACAGCACCGCGAACCCGCCATAGACGAGACACACCACCGGCAGCACCAGGTGCCACGCCCGGTCCAGCAGCCACCCCATCTCAAACTCGCCGTTCGAACCAGTCCCCGGCAGAAACGTCGCCCGCTCCGCGCCGACCGAGCTCAGCCCGCCCGCCGGGAACCATCCATATTTCCCCGAGAGAAACCCCACCAGCAACACCGCCGCAACGATCGTCGGCACCGACCACAGCGTCACAAACACCCCGCGGCTCACGCGATCCACCACCCGCCCGCGCCGCACCGCCGCGACCACGCCGCACGGCACCGCGACCGCGTACACAATCGGAAACGCCAGCACATTCAACAGCAGCGTGATCGGCAACGCCTCTGCGATCAGCTCGCTCACCCGTCGCCCGCTGCTGAACGCCACGCCCAAATCCGGCGCACCCACCCACACTACCCGCGGCACGATCGTCACCCCCGCCTCATCCGCCCTCTCCCCAAACTTCACCGGCGACACCCGCCCCAGCCACCGCGCGTACTGCACCAGCACCGGGTCCGACAGCCCGTACCGCTCATCGAGGTACGCCCGCCGCTGCGCAATCACGCTCGCGCCCGCGCCACCCGAATCAAATCCCGCGCCGCCCGATACACCCCCCGGCGACAGCGCCACCAGCATGAAGACCACAAACGAAATCCCGACTAGCGTCGGGATGGCGAGCACCAGCCGCCGGATGAGGAACCTCGTCATGACTCCAGCTCACGTGGCATCCCAGCGAGTCGGGATCGCGCCTGTGTCTTCATCCCTCTCCCTCTGGGAGAGGGCAAGGTGAGGGCTACATCTGCTACCGCATCAACTCCGCTCACTCTGTCTTCGCGGCATGCTTCCCTCTCCTACTCTTCTTCGCTCCTTCGCGCCCTTCGCGATCTTCGCGCCCCTCCGTCTACCTCTGTTTTCCTCTGCGTTCAATCCATGTCTTATTGATCTTTCGACTGGATGTACCACTCCCGATACTCCATCCCCATCGGATATTCCCGCACATTCCTCACACGCTTTCCCACAAACCGCACCCAAGGCAGATTGCACACGAACGTGTACGGCTGCTCCTCGTGGATCACCCGGTGCAACTCGTGCCACAGTTCCATCCGCTTCGCCGGGTCCATCTCGGCCCGGCCCCGATCGATCAACTCATCCGCCTTCGTGTTCGACCACTGCGCGAAGTTGTCCCCCTGGTCGCGGATCGAGTCCGAGTGCCAGATCTGCCGCGGATCGATCTCCGGATCGCTGGGCGACCAGATCATCGTGATCGCGTCGAAGTCCCGCGCCCTTCGCACCGCCTCGAACCCCGCCGCATCGATCAGGTTCACCCCGCACCGCACGCCCGCGAGCGCGCACCGATCCTTGAGATGCGCCCCGATCCGCTTCCCAGCGTCCGAGCTCGTCGCCACCGTGATCTCGAACGCGAACTCCTCGCCCTGGTCGTTCTCGCGCACGCCGTTGTTGTCCCGATCGACCCACCCCGCCTCCGTCAGCAGCGCCTTCGCCCGCTCCAGATCGCACGCCCACGGCACGATCGCCGAATCCGCCTGCGCCGCCAGCGGGTTGAACGGCCCCGTCGCCGTCAACCCCAACCCTTCGTACACCTCGCTCCGGATCCGCTCGCGGTTGATCAGCATCGTCATCGCCACGCGCACCCGCGCATCATGGAAAGGCGTGAGCTTCCCCTTTCGCTCGCCGCAGTTCCACGCGATATACGAGTACCCTGAGCGGATATTCGCCCACGCATGAATCGCATTCGACGCGAGGAACGCCGGATCATCCTTCCGCTTCGCGTACTGCTCGAACGTCGGGCGCATCAGGTCAACCGAGCGTGACTCCAGCGCCGCCATCCGTGCCGCCGCGTCCGTGATCGGCCGCAATCGGATCTCCTGGATCGCGGGTTCATCACCCCAGTACTGCTCGTTCCGCACGAGCACCACATCCTCGCCCGGCTTCCACTGCTCGCCGCCCGAGTCCGCCCGGTCCAGCCGGTAAGGCCCCGACCCCACCAGGAGTCCCGTCGCCGTGTTGATCGCCGCGGGCGCGATCGCCGCATAAAACTTCTTGGGCAACACCGGAAACCGCAGCGCTAACTGATCATTATTGAACCGCGGCTGCGCGAACTCGAACTCCACCACCCGCTCCGAAACCGCCGTCACCTTCCGGATCGGGTCGTAGTTCGCCCGGTACCGCTCCGCCTGAATTTCAGCGTTGAAGATGTAATCGTGAAACGTGAACCGCACGTCCTCCGCCGTCACCGGCGAGCCGTCGCTGAACCGCGCGTTGTCGCGGATCTTCGCGCGGAGCCACATCCCCTTGGGGTCGTACTGCCACGCCTCCGCCAGCACGCCGCGCAGCTCGCGCCCCGCATCGTCAAAGTCCGCGAGCCCCTCCGTCACCAGCTCGTTTACGCGTCGGCCGAACGTGTCGCCGTACACATACGGCGTCAGCTTCGCCGGCGTCCCCTCGATCGCCTCGACCAGCGTCCCGCCCGGCGCATAGTCATTCATCAACCGCGGATCATTCTCGAACCCGCGCGCCTTCGCCCACACCACCGCGACCCCCGGCCGCGCCCACGACTCATCCCGCGATGACGAGCTTCCGACATCCGGCGAGTTGCTCTCCGGCTGACCGCTGAAAGCTGAGTGCCGATCGCTCCCCGCCGCCGACCGCTGATTGCTTTCGAAGACCCCATCCAGCCGCTTCGCCAGCTCACCGATCCGTTTTTCCTGCTCACCAACCGTCGCCGCGATGGATTCCACCCGCCGCCACGCGCGGTCCTGCTGGATCATGTTCAAGACGACAAGCCCGCACACCAGCAGCACCGCCAGCAGCAGCACAAGGTCCTTGAATCCGAACCGCTGACCCATGCTCATCGATGCTACTCATTCTCCCAACCAGACGCGAAGCAACCCCTCAATGAAACGCGAGGCGGGCGCGATCGCATTCCCTCCCCCGATTCCCATCGGGGGAGGTGTCACGCGAATCGTGACGGAGAGGGGTATTTCCCCGGCCCAATTGTCCACCCGCACCGCCGAAGCATCACCAGCTCACAGCCCGATTTCCCCCGGCATTTTCGCTCACCCCGTTCTCTTCAGCCATAAGCACACACTCTCTTCCTTCTTAATCCTTTCTCTCTCTGTGCCTCTGTGCCTCTGTGGTTAACGCCTTCTCTTCGGCTCAACCGCCTCCCGCAACCCCTCCCCCACGAAGTTCAACGACAGCAGCGTTCCCGCCAAGAGCACGCACGGAAACACCAAAAGCCACCATCGCACCCGCACCGGGTTGAGCTCCCCAAGCCCTTCCGCCGCAAGGTTCCCCCAACTCGGCAGGGGCGGCCTCACCCCGATCCCCAGGAAACTCAGAAACGACTCCTGCAGAATCGCCTGCGGCACCGTCAGCGTCGCGTACACCACGATCACGCCCACAAGGTTCGGCAACAGGTGCACGAACAACTGCCGCCGGAACGGCACACCCATCGCCCGCGCCGCTTCCATGAACGGCCGCTGCTTCAAGCTCAGCACCTGCCCCCGCACCACGCGCGCCACCGTCAGCCAGCTCACGCTCCCAATCGCCAGCAGCAGAATCCCGACCTCCAGCGCCGTCCGCGTCCCCTCGTGCATCGGCCCCAATCTGTCCAGCACCGTATCGCCCGCCACCGCCAGCAGCACCACGAGCAGCACATACGGCAGGCCGTACAGCACATCCACAACCCGCATCATCAGCGCGTCCCACCGCCCGCCGAGGTACCCCGCGAGCGTGCCGTAGAGCGTCCCGATGGTGACGCTGATCGCCGCCG
>DASZQL010000017.1:0-21806 GCA_035549675.1 Phycisphaerales bacterium
CTCGCGGAGCTGGATGCAGTCGGCCCCGCCGTGGACGGACTCGATGGCGACATCGAACCAAGAACGGGCACAGAGTTTTTCGGTGATGAGGATGCAGAGCTTCCACTGGGCGCGGCCCTCGGCGCCGAGGGCGAGGAGCAGTCGGCGCTCGACGGCGTAGGCGCGGTAGCGGAGCTGCTCGATCTTCGCGGCGAGCTCGGCGGCGCGGCCGGGCGGATCCTTCAGTTCCGGAAGAGCCTTGGCGTATTCCTCGATGGAGCGGAGGGCCTCGGTCAGGCGCTTCGCGGCGGCGATGACGACCTCGCGGGCGCCCGCGCGCTGGTACTCGCGCTCGGTGGAGATCGTGGTGCCCACGTCGTGGGGCGTGTCGCGGTGCGCGATGCCCACGCCCTCGCCGCCGGGCATGAGGGACATGGCGGCGGAGAACTCGTGTCGGATGTGCTTGAGGGTCTCGCTCAGCGCACGGCTGCCCATGAGGAACCGAGCGGCGTCCTCCATCACGCGGAGCGCTTCGCGGGCGCGGTTGGCGTTGGCGTCGATGATTCTCGCGGCGTGGTTCATGGGATTCATTCACCGCGGAGACGCGGAGAGCGCGGAGAAAACAAGGGGCAAATGATTGAGCGAGAAAACCAGATCATCAAGATTGAAAGGGTACCAGACAGGATTTTGAATCCTGTTAGGACCGATTGGAATATTCTGCACTTGGCGAAGTTGCAGCCGTTGCGTTGAACCGCTCCGCGATCTCCGCGTCTCCGCGGTGAATCCTATTTTCGGATCCCGGCCGGCGACGCCGCACGGAGGGCGGTTTCCAAATCGTCGAGGAGATCGTCGCAATCTTCGATGCCCACCGAGAGGCGGATGAGGTTGTCGGTGATGCCGAGCTTGGCGCGCATGGCGGGCGGGACGCTGGCATGGGTCATGATGGCGGGGTGGTCGACGAGGGACTCGACGCCTCCCAGGGACTCGGCGAGTGCGAAGATGCGGACGGTTTCGAGGAAGCGGCGGGCTTCGTCGAGGCCGCCCTTGATGAAGAAGGTGATCATGCCCGTCGCGCCGGTCATCTGGCGCTTGTAGACGGAATGGTGCGGGTGGCTCGGGAGGGCGGGGTAGACGACGCGCTCGACGGCGGGGTGCTTTTCGAGCCACTGCGCGATGCGCAGGCCGCTGGCGTTGTGGCGGTCCATGCGGAGGGCGAGGGTCTTGATGCCGCGGAGGCAGAGATAGGAGTCGAAGGGGCCGAGCACCGCGCCGACGGCGTTCTGGTGGAAGCGGAGGCGCTGGCAGAGCTCGAGATCGCTGGTGACGAGCAGGCCCGCGACGATGTCGGAGTGCCCGTTGAGGTACTTGGTCGCCGAGTGCATGACGATGTCGAAGCCGTGCTCGAGGGGGCGCTGGTTGATGGGGCTCGCGAAGGTGTTGTCGCAGATGAGGATGGCTTCGGGGCATTTCTCGCGGGCGATCTTGGCGATCGCGGCGAGGTCGACGAGCTTGAGCGTCGGGTTCGTGGGCGTCTCAACCCAGACCATGCTGACCTTGTCGTGCGCCGCCGCGGCGAACTTGGCGGGATCGGAAAGGTCGACGTAGCTGACCTTGAGGCCTTGCGAGCGCTCGCGAACACGCGAGAGGAGGCGGTTCGAGCCGCCGTAGACGTCGTCCATGGAGATGACGTGCGCGCCGGCGTCGATGAGTTCAAGGCAGGTGGTCATGGAAGCGAGGCCCGAGGCGAAGGCGAACCCGCCGCAGGAGGGATCGGCGGATTCGTCGATCGTGGAACCTTCGAGCTTGGCGACCATGCGCTCAAGGGCATAGCGCGTGGGGTTGTGCGAGCGCGAGTACTCGAAGCCCTTGTGCTTGCCCGGTGACTCCTGCGCGTAGGTCGATGCGGTGAAGATGGGCGGCATGACCGCGCCGGTGACGGGCTCGGGATGCTGGCCGGCGTGGATGACTTTGGTGGCGAGGCGGAGGTTGGGGGTGTCGTGCATGAGTTTGGTTCCGGGGAAGGATCATCGTAGCCATTCGGATGGAACAGGTGCCACGACTATCCGAGCTTTGGCGGATAGTCGTGTCTGTGGTTGGATGAAACACGACTATTCGCAGAGCCGAGTAGTCGTGGCACCAACTCAAGTTGAATGAACGGCCTACTTCTTCCCCGCGGGGATCATCCCCTCCTGCGCGAATCGCATGGTGGTATCCACGCGCGAGCGGAGGTAATGGATCATGTCGATCTTGGTGATCAGGCCGTGGAAGACGCCCTTGTCGTCGACGACGATGGCGACACGGTCGGCGCGGAAGATGGGGAGCAGGTCGTTGACGCTCGCTTCGGGCTCGATGGTCTCGATGCGGCGGGTCATGTAGTCGGAGACTGGCTTGTCGAAGGCGCTGGCGTCGTGGGCGACGGCGAGGAGGATGTCCCCCTCATCGATGATGCCGGCGACGCGGTCGCGGGCGTCCATGACGACCATCTGCGAGACGCCGTACATCTGCATGCGCTTGATGGCCTGCTTGATGGGGTCGGTCTCGGCGAGGGTGTAGTCCTCGCCCTGGCCGTGGCGGCGGGCGATCATGTCGCGGAGGTCGTCGGTGCGGGTGCGGTGGATGAAGCCGTTGTCGATCATCCAGAAGTCGTTGTAGAACTTCGAGAGGTACTTGCCGCCGGTGTCGCACACGAGCGTGACGACGTTCATGGGCTTCGTCTGCTTGCGGCACCACTGCAGCGCGGCGTGGATCAGGCACCCGGTGCTCGAGCCGGCGAGGATGCCCTCTTTGGCGAGCAGCTCGCGCGAGGCGAGGAATGCGTCCTCATCGGTGACGCCGATGGCCTCGTTGACGAGCTTGATGTCACAGATGTCGGGGACGAAGTCCTCGCCCATGCCCTCGACGAGCCATGAGCCGGCTTCGACGGTCTTGCCCTCGTTGACGAGCGGGTGGAGCATCGAGTTCATGGGGTCGGAGAGGATGACTTTGACGTCGGGATTCTTGGTGCGGAGGAAGCGGCCGACGCCGGTGAGCGTGCCGCCGGAGCCGACGCCCAGGACGACCGCATCGACGCCGCCCTCGGGCTGCATCTGGTTCCAGATCTCGGGCCCGGTGGTGTTGAAGTGGGCGGCGAAGTTGTTGGGGTTGCCGAACTGGTTGGCGTAGAGCGAGTTGGGCGTTTCGCGCGCGAGGCGTGCGGCGACGTCCTGGTAGTACTCGGGGTGCCCCTTCATCACGTCAGAGCGGGTGAGAATCACCTCGGCGCCCATCGCCTTGAGGTGCTGGATCTTCTCCTGGCTCATCTTGTCGGGGACGACGACCCGGAGCTTGTAGCCCTTCTGGCCCGCGACAAGCGCAAGGCCCAAGCCGGTGTTGCCGGCGGTGGCCTCGATGATGGTGGGGGGCGGGTTGCCCTTGGGGTCGAGCTTGCCCTCGCGCTCGGCGCCCTCGATCATCGAGAGGCCGATGCGGTCCTTGATGGAGCCGGCGGGGTTCATGAGCTCGAGCTTGACGAAGAGGCGGCACTTGCCGGTGTCGAGCCTGCGGAGCTCGAGCATGGGCGTGTTGCCGATCATCTCGAGGACGCCGCGGTAGACGGGCGCGGGGTGAGCGGACGCGGTGGAACGCGCGGCGCCGGCATCCGTGCTGGGCGTCGATTTGGACGACATGGAGGGGGAGTGTAGCACGGTGGTTTTTCGGCGAAATTACCGGGGTACTTGATGCGCAGGGGAAGTCACGTCGCATTGAATCGCACGCGCAGCTGGACGTATCCTCCCTCCACAACTCCCTTGCTGAACCGAAAATCAGAGAAAAGCAGAGGACGAGTAGAAGGCAGGAGCCCTCACCCCGGCCCTCTCCCCGAGGGAGAGGGAGCGGAATGTCGCGGCGCCGTCACAGCCACGCGATCTTGGGCATCTCGCCCACGAGGGGGCGGAGCCAGTCGGTGAAGGCGGGGGTCACGTCGCTCGTGCCCTTGATGAACTCGGGCGGCATGTGGCGGGTCTTCGCCGCGACGTCTTTGAGTTCGACGCGAACGTACTTCGCCTGGTAGGGGGATGAACTCGCTCGCTGGATGGCGATCGAGCCGTCAAGGTGATCGCCCTTGAGCGCCGCTTCCGCGGCGGTGCGGGCCGACTCGCGGGCCTCCTTCTGATCGATGGGGCTCGCGTCGGGGTAGCAGCGCTGCGGGTAGCCGAGGGTGTCGGCACGGACGCGCGGGGCCTTGCCGCCGGCGGGGGTGAGCTTCTTCTTGATGAACTCGGCGAGCATGTCGCCCAGCGCGCCGGAGCCGGAGAGCTGCACGTTGCCGTGGGCGTCTTTTTCGCCGGCGATGAGCGTGGCGGCGATCGCTTCGCCCTTGTCGTTCTGGACGCCCTCGCTGAGCGCGATCTGGCAGCGGCCGAGCTTGGAGTAGACGCGGTCGACGTCGGCGACGAAGCGCTCGATGTCGAAGACGACTTCGGGGAGGTAGATGAGCTGCGGGCCATCGTCGTCGCGGTGGCGCGCGAGGGCCGCGGCGGCGGTGAGAAACCCGGCGTGGCGGCCCATGATGACGTTGATCTTGATACCGGGAAGCGAGCGGTTGTCGAGGCTGTCGCCGAGGAACGCCTTGGCGACGTACCGCGCCGCGGAGGCGTAGCCGGGCGTGTGGTCGTTCATCATGAGGTCGTTATCGACGGTCTTGGGGCAGTGGTAGGCGTGGAGCCCGTAGCCGGACTCGCGGGCCATCTCGCTGACGATGCGGCAGGTGTCGGAGGAGTCGTTGCCCCCGATGTAGAAGAAGTAACGGACATCATTCTTCTTGAGGGCAGCGAGGACGCGCTCGCAATAGGGACGGTCGGGCTTGTCGCGCGAGGAGCCCAAAGCCGCGGAAGGCGTGTTGGCGACGGTATTGAGCGTTTCGGGGGGGATCGACGAAAGGTCAACGAACTGCTCGGCGGTGATGCCCCGCACGCCGTGACGGCCGCCGAGGATTTTGCCGATTTTCGGATTGCTGCGGAGGCCATCGACGACACCGACGAGGGACTGGTTGATGACGGCGGTCGGGCCGCCGGACTGGGCGACGATGGCGTTGGCGGGGGGGGGCATGGTCAGTCTCCGGGCCGTCGCGACGAGGGCGGCAGCGTGATGATGGTAACTCGTGGAGGGCCGAGGATCGGCACGACCGACCCGAGCGGCGGCGCGAGATCGTCGTAAACTGCGACGATGCGATGGATCGCGAGCCTGATTTTGCCGCCGCTGATGCTGATCGGCGCGTGCGCTTCGAAACCGGCACCGGCTCCGGTGACGGGGTTCACGTTCGAATCGGCGGAGTACGCGCGGGTGTTCGCCGCGGCACGAGAGACGCTCCGCGAGCAGGAGTTCGAGCTGGAACGCGTGGACGCGGCGAACGGAGTGATCACAACAAGACCCCGCGGCTGGGCGGGGTTCATGACGCCTTGGATCCCGTTCGGACAGACTGGAAAGTCAACGCTCGAAGGATTCGTGCAGAACGAACGGCGCGTCGCGAAGGTTCAGTTTTCACCGGTCGAGCCGCAGGCGGAGGGCGCTGAAGTTGGGGACGTTGATCTTCGCGAGTACGAGGGGTCGATCAAGGCGGAGGTCGAGGTTGAGGTGGATCACGTCGAGAGGCCGCATAAGCGGGTGAGCGTGGCGTCGGCGCGGCTGACGAGCTACGCAACGGATCCCGAGCTTGTAAAGCGCGGCAAGCAGCCGGCATACGCGTACGCGGCGGGGGACGACCCGGACCAGGCGGCGCACATCGCGGAGTTGATTCAGAAGGGAATGAAGGAAAATGCGGCTATTCCCAAGACGGAATAGCGGTGGCGCCGGCGTCAGGACAGCGATGGCGCGCCGAGGTGGGTGACGACGGCGACGGCGTCCTCGCCGATGGTCCGGTCGATCACGCTCAGGAACGGCGTGAGGCGGTCGGTGTGATCGAAGAGCAGGAAGAGCGTGCTGCCGCTGCCGGTGACGTGAACCGGCGTGCCGTTGAGCGCTTCGCGGAGGCGTGCGCGAAGCTCGGCGAGCGGCGGCGCGATGCGCTCCGCGGCGGGGGCAAGATCATTGAAGAGATCGGCGCCGCCGGCGGCGATGTGGCCCTGCATCGCGAGCGCGCGCACGTCTCGCTCGCGCATGGCGTGGCTTCTTGAAGCGGTGAGTTCGTCGAAGGCTCGGTAGACGGGGCCGGTCGGGCAGCCGAAGCCTGGAATGATCAGCACGGCATGGCCGGAGATGGGCGGGGTGCGCTCAACGCGCTCGCCGACGCCTTCGACAATGCCGGGCCCTTCCCCCAGGAAAAAGGCGACATCGCTCCCGAGCTTGAGTGCGAGTTCGACCAGCCGCTCGTGCGGGAGATCGAGCTCGAAGAGATCGCGGATGGCGAGGAGCATCGCGGCGGCGTCGGAGGAGCCGCCCCCGAGCCCGCCGCCCACGGGGATGCGCTTGTCGAGCTTGAGTTGCACGGGGAGCGAGCGGCCGACGGTTTCTTCGAGAAGAAGGTGCGCGCGGACGGCGAGGTCCTTGGTGATGGACCAGTCGATGGGCGATTTTTTCGGTGCGTCGTCGTGCCAGAGGATTGCGTAACGGCTCAGGCGGTCGTCTTCGAGCCGCGTGACGAAGAGCTCATCCGCGAGGCCGATAGGGTGCATCCACGAGCAGACGGGGTGCAGCCCATCGCCCGTGCGCGGCGGGCCGACGGCGAGGGCGAGGTTGATCTTCGCCGGCGCGAGGCGTCGGACCTTGGCGCGATGGGCGGAGGCGGGCTTCACGGGGGAAATGATAGAGGCTTGAGACGGTGAGACGGTGAGTGGGTGAACAGTGAGGGGACATCGAAATCGCTGGTCGACTTCGCATGCGCCGTCTCATGATGGCGTGGGAGTTAAGCGGCGGCGCGCACGGCTGCATCCACGGAGGCGGGCTGCGCCGCGGCCTCGGCGTGCCACCACCAGGGCGAGATGACCGGCGGGCCCGCGACGCCCGCGCGGCGCAGAGCTGCGTCGGTGAGCGGGCCGGGCGAGAGCGTTCCGACGACGAGCGCGCCGCTGGTGCCGAGATCGCGGAGATGGCGGCCGAGTTGGACACCGCACTCTTCGATGGCGCGCTTGACGACCCAGGCGTTCTTGCCGTCGTCGATGGTGATCGCGCGTGTGGCGTGGGTCCGTTTCAGTTCGGTTTCGAGTCGGTCCCGCGCCGCGGTGAAGCCGATGAAGCGGTCGTACACGTCGTCGGACATTTCCCGGCGGGGTTGGTCGTGGAGCGTCTGGCGGAGCTCGCGCAGGCCCTCTTCGAATCCGGCGGTCGCCTGCTCGCGCTCGGCGATGAGACGGTAGCGCCCGACGGTGCGAGCAAGAATGTCCTCGCGGATGCGCTCGGGGGCGTAGCGCTGCTCGACCCACCCGTTGTTGCGGACGAGACGGCGCAGGATGAGGTTCATGTCCCGCCCGTCGGCGGTCTTGCGGTGCACGACGCGGAAGCGGCGGTCGTGCACGACGCGCAGACCGGCGAGCAGGAGCCGGGCGCAGAGGTCGTATTCCTCGGCGTAGTAGCCGAAGGCGGGGTCGTAGCCTCCGGCGACGAGGTACGGCCCGCGCCGGATCGCGGCGCCGCAACCGATGATGACTTCGGGGAGGCCGCCGGCTTCGTGCGCGCCGTCGCGGAGCAGGATCTCCGCGCCGATCGCGGCGATGGAGTCGTCGGCGGCGAGAAGCGCGTCAACGAAGCCCGCGTCGATCGGAGCCGAATCGTCGTCGAGCATGATGAGCCAGTCGCCGTTGGCGGTCTTCGCGGCGTGGTTGCGGGCGGCGGCGCCTTCATTTGTTGGACGGAAGATGACGCGCGCCGCGATCCCGTTCGCCAGCTTGTCCGGCAGAACCGGGGGGTGCTTCGATGCGTTATCGACGACGATGAGCTCCGCACCGCCGACGCGGGCGAGAGCCCCCGCGTCAAGCATCGCCAGCGCGCTGAGCGTGAGCGTCAGGTGCTCGGGTCGGTCGCGGGTTGGCAGAATGAACGAGATCATCGGTCGGAGTGATCCGGGCGCCGGCTAGACGGCGATTCGAGCGGTGCCGGGCGTCCCCACCGCGAGCTTGGCGTGCGAAAGTCTGCGAACACCCGCGCGAAGATCCGCGGCGGAGATGACTTCATTGCCGAGGCGCTGGGCTTGTACGCCGGCCGCGACACTTCCCAGCAGGCCGGCGGTGGTGATGTCGGCGCCCCGGACGAGGGCGAGGACGGAAGTCGCGAGGAGCGCATCGCCGCAGCCCAGGGGGTCGATCGCGAAAGGGGTGACGGCGGGAACGTGCTCGCCGCGAAGGCGGCTGGCCCAGCCTTCCATGTTGTCGGTGCCGGGGATCCGGTCGAAGGCGATAAGGCCATCGGCGCCGAGGGTGACGAAGGCGTGCTTCGTTTGGGTGAACTCGATGAGCTTCCAGACGACGGCGTTGAGACTGTCGTCGTAGTCGTGCGTCGCTTCGCGGAGCTCGACCTCGGTCGGGCAGAGAAGGTCCATCTTCCACATCTGGAGAAGGCCCGCGCGGCGGCCGCTGACGTCGCCGGCGAGGAAAGAGACGCGCTGACGGAGATCTTGGCAGAGCCGGCCGATCACGTCGCCCGAGAGCAGACCGTTGCCGAAGTCGCAGATGATCGCGGCGTCGCAGCCGGTCGCGCTTTCGGTGGCGAGGGAGACGAGGCGCTGACGGGCGCCGGCGTCGAGCGTGATGGGGCGCACGAGATCGAGTTTCATCACCTTCTGTGCGCCGACGAGGAAGCGCTGCTTTTCGAGCATCGGCGTCTCGGTATCGACGAACCGGACGTCGACCCCCTCGGCGGTCAGACGCTGGCGGAGCGATTCAGCGGCGGTCGAACGCGGCAGGGCGGTCACAAGGATCGGCTTCGCGCCCATCGCGGCAAGGTGGCGCGCGACGATTGCCGCCCCGCCGTCGTAGCTGCGCTGCTCGAGCGGGCGGAGGCTCATGACGGGACTCTCACCTGCGACGACCGGGCGGTCACAGAGGACATACGTGTCGGTGATGGCTTCGCCGATGACGCAGACGCGCGTGCCGCGGAAGGATTCGACGAGCGCGTCGGCGCGGTCGGGCGTGAAGCCGTGGGACTCGACGAGCGTACGGAGGCGCGCGTGGAAAGGGTCGGCCGAGTGCTCAAGGGCCGCGACCAGCGCGGTGGAGCTGAAAACGACGTCGCCCGATGAGAAGACGACGCGCCCGCCATGACGTTCGACCGCGGCACGCTCCGCGGCGAAGCGCATATCGCGGTTGTTCTCGTATTCCTTGCCCTTGATATAGGAGTCGGGGCGGACCTCTTCGAGGAGTTCCTCAGCCGTCTCGTGCGGGTTCACGTACACCCAATCCACGCTGTCGAGTGCGGCGAGGTTTTCCGCGCGGAGCTCCTGCGGGATGAGCGGCCGGCCCGTGCCCTTTTTCATCACCGAATCAGCGGTGATCGTGACGAGGAGCACATCGCCCTGGCTCGCCGCGAACTGAAGGTGGCGGACGTGACCGGGATGTACGATGTCGAAGCAGCCGTGGCATTGCACGACGGTTCGGCCTTGGGCGCGCGCCTCGGCGCGGCGCTTCAGGAGCTCATCGCGGGTCAGGATCTTGGCGCGCAGTGATTCCGGGTGGTCCATACCCGTTCTTTATCGGTCATTGGAAGGGGGGAATGGAGGAAACAGAACCCGAATCAAAAATGACTCGAGGCGGGCCGCGTCAGTGTCGGCCTGCGGGGGCGCAGGCCGCTGCATCGAGCAGGGTGGCCGCCAGTTCCCTCAGGCAACCGTGGCCGCCGGGCGTTTCAAGGACGAGGTCCACGCGGGCACGAAGAGCGGGATGGGCGTCGGCGGGACAGGCGGAAAGACCTGCCCGTTCGATCGCGGGGAGATCGTTCACATCGTCGCCGAGATAAACAACCTCAGCCGGCAAGACTCCCATGCGCTGGCAGAGGGCGTCGAAGCGAGGGCCTTTGTCGCCCTTCGCGGCGTCGACGAACTCGACGCCCAGCATCTGGGCACGGCCTGAGATCGATTCGGCCTCGCTCGTCGCGCTCAGCCATCCGACTTTGATTCCCTTCGCCGCGAGCAGGTGATGGCCTAGTCCGTCCTTGGTGTTGAAGACGCGCCCGCCGCGGATCCAGCCGGTGAAGTGGATGCCGCCGTCGGTGAGTACGCCGTCCACATCGGTCACGATCGCACGAACGGTCTTGTTGATCGGCAAGCGCCAGCGGCGGATGCCCCTAATGCAGGGGTGATCCGGCGGGAGACCGATGGCGACCGCGCGGGCGAGTTCGAGCGTGGAATCGTCCTCGATGAAGAGGCGCTGGATCGGCGTGGCGTTGATCTCGCGACCGGCATGGATGAGAAAGGGCCGGCGCGGATCGGCGCGAATGGCGGAAGGATCGGCAGTGTCGCCGGACGGAGGCTGGACGTGACGCAGTCCGTGCCGCGCGGCCCACGACGCGACGGCCTGATCGCCGCCCATGACGGTAATCCGTTCAATCGGAACAAACTGATACAAGCGATGGGCCGCCCACCCGACGAGCGGCACGCCGAGGATCCGCTCGGTCGCGAGGCGGCCCGCAGCCGCGGCGTCGATGATTCCTTCCGGTTGCATCGGAGACGAGAGTAGCAATCACTGGACCACCAACGAAAAACCGGGCGCCCACGGTAGAGATGTGGGCGCCCGGCTGAGGGATTTCATCCGGTTACTGCTTGAGATCGTGGAACGAACTATCGGCGGCGGCGGATCGCAACCAGGCCGCTCAGGCCGGCGAGCGCGATGCTCCCGGGCGAGGGGACGAGTCGGAGTTCACCGTAGACGCCGCCGGCGCCGTCATCCGGCCCGGCGGTGAAGAACAGAGAATCCTCGCGCTGGCCGAACATGCCATTGCCGAAGGAGAGCGCGCGGAGACCCGGAATCACGACGTCATCGCCGTCCGCATCGGTCAGCGTGCCGACCCAATCGCCGGTCGTCGGATCGAAGGCGTTGATCTTCCCATCGCCGTAGTTGCCGACAAGGATGTCACCGGCGAAGACGCCGAAGCTGTCGGGCGCCTTTGCGATGCCCCACGGGGCGTTGAAGTGGCCCTCGCCGAAGAGACGGAGTTTGAGATTGCCGTCGGTGTCGAAGACGCTGACGAACCCATCGCCGGACTCGCCGCCGCGGGCGGTGTTGGACGTGATCGGGGCGGCCCAGGTCACGAAGACGTCTGTGTCGATGGTGTGGACGTTGAAGGGCGCGAAGTCGCCGCGGACCATGGCGTCGGAGAATGTGCCGGGGGTGGTGACATGGTCAAAGCCGCCGTCGAGGACATCCACCCGGCCGAGGCCCTGGTTGGCGAGGAAGAGGCGGCCGCCTTTGGTGGTGTTGTCGATGGCCATGCCCGTGAAGCGGGAGCCGGCCGCGGAATCGTCAAACGTGGTGAAGGATTGCGTGGAAGGTTCTGGCGTCGGGACGGTGGGATTCCAGGCGGCGATGGTGCCCTGCTCGGTGGCGAAGAGGAATCGACCTGGACCGATGGATTCGCCGCCGTCGGAGACGAGGAACTGGTCGGAGTTATTGAAGACGACGCCGGTCGGCGTGCCTGGGAGCTTGCGGCCGGGGACGCCGGCGATATCAACGATGAGCATCTGACCGGCGCCGAAGCCGTCGTACAGCGTCGAGGTGGAAGTGCCTTGATTCGCAACCCAGGCATAGCCCTCGGGGTTGAACGCGAGACCCCAGGGATTCAGCAAGTTGCCGTCCGTGAAGTCGCCGACCCCGTCCGTGCTGCCGACGAGGTTGTGCGTGACGAACTGGGCCTGGACCGATGACGCCGCGGTAGCGGCAACCGCCAGGGCGGCGATGGAGCGGCGCAGGTGCGCCGCTGACGCGAAGTATCTCATGACTGCTCCTTCGTATGTGACCGACGTCCCGTGTGCTGGCGCCCGCAGTCGTTGCGGCCGCGAGTCCATAAGAGCCTCACCGAATGAGCGCGCGATGAAAGCGGGACGGTGTGGATCAAGTTCGGCGCGGTGAGCACGTGGGAAGGCGTGAAAAAAGGCGATAGGAGAGAAGTGAAAGTTTTTGGTGAAACGATGGCCGTGTGCGCGTGATGAGCCGCTCTTCATGGCTCTGTCATGGGATTCACATCAAGTGGGCGTGTTGAGCGCGCGATCGTGGTCTTGCAAAGGCCCGGCTCAGGCGGCAGTTATGCTTGGCCGTTTCATGACGGCGATCCTCGGCATTTCGGCCTTCTATCACGATTCCGCCGCCGCGTTGGTGGTGGACGGACGCATCGTGGCCGCTGCCCAGGAAGAGCGGTTCACCCGCAAGAAGCACGACCACGAGTTCCCGGTGAAGGCGATCGAGTATTGCCTGCGCGAAGCGGGATTGGCGCCCGAGCGACTCGATTACGTGGGTTTCTATGACAAACCGCTGCTGAAGTTCGAGCGTCTGCTGGAAACGTACAGGGCCTTCGCGCCGGCCGGGTTCCGGAGCTTCGTGTCGGCGATGCCCCTGTGGCTCAAGCAGAAGCTCCACCTGCCGCGGGAGATGAGCAAGGGCCTCGGCGGGGAGTACGCCAAGCGGTACATCTTCACCGAGCACCACGAGTCGCACGCGGCGAGCGCGTTTTTCCCCTCGCCGTTTGAGGAGGCGGCGATCCTGACGCTCGACGGAGTGGGGGAGTGGGCGACGGCTTCGCTGGGCATCGGACGAGGGAACCGCATCGAGCTCACCCACGAGCAGCACTTCCCGCATTCGCTCGGGTTGCTGTACTCGGCGTTCACGTATTTCGCTGGCTTCAAGGTGAACTCGGGCGAGTACAAGCTCATGGGCCTCGCGCCGTACGGCGAGCCGAAATACGAGTCGCTCATCATCGAGAAGCTGATCGACCTCAAGGACGATGGCTCGTTCCGGATGGACCTCGACTATTTCAACTACGCGCAGGGCCTGACGATGACGAACGCGCGCTTCGCACGGCTCTTCGGCGGGCCGGCTCGCTCGCCCGAGTCAAAGCTGACCCAGCGCGAGATGGATATCGCGGCGTCGATCCAGAAGGTGACGGAGGAGGTCATGCTGCGCTCGGCGCGGTTCGCGCATGCTCAAACAGCGTCTAAGAATCTTTGCCTCGCGGGCGGTGTCGCCCTGAACTGCGTGGGCAACGGACGGATTCTTCGCGAGGGGCCCTTCGAAAACATCTGGATCCAGCCCGCGGCGGGGGACGCCGGGGGCGCGCTCGGTGTCGCGATGTTCATCTGGCACCAGCTTCTGGGCAACCCGCGCACGCCGCACCCGGTGGATGCACAGCGCGGTTCGCTCCTCGGGCCGAGCTTCACCAACGACGAGATCGAGAAGTTCCTCGCCTCGAAGGGGGCGAAGTATCAGCGGATCGACGACGAGACGGCGCTGTGCGACCGTGCCGCAGCAATTCTGGCGGACGAGAAAGTAGTGGGATGGCACCAGGGGCGGATGGAGTTCGGGCCGCGGGCGCTGGGCGGGCGGAGCATCCTGGGCGATGCGCGCTCGACGAAGATGCAGTCGCTCATGAATCTCAAGATCAAGTTCCGCGAGAGTTTCCGCCCGTTCGCGCCGAGCGTGCTCCGCGAGCGCGTGGACGAGTTCTTCGAGATGCGCCCCGGCGAAGACAGCCCCTACATGCTGCTGGTCGCGCCGGTGCGCGAATCGAAGCGAACGAGAGCCAGCGCCGCGAACGGCGACGCTTCGGCGCTCGTGGGCATCGACAAGCTCAAGGAGATCCGCTCGGTGATCCCGGCGGTGACGCACGTCGACGACTCCACGCGGGTGCAGACTGTGGACCCGAGCCGCCACCCGCGGTACTACAAGTTGATCAAAGCCTTCGAGGCGCGGACCGGGTGCCCGGTGATCATCAACACGAGCTTCAACGTGCGTTCGGAGCCCATCGTGTGCACGCCCGAACACGCGTACCGGTGCTTCATGTCCACGAACATGGACGCGCTCGTGCTGGAGAACTTCGTGCTGCTCAAAGAGGAACAGCCCAACGCCAAGGAGTGGACCGACGAGAGTTACTTCAAGGAGTTCGAGTTGGACTGAGTTGTTTCTGACCCCCCCCCACACCGCAAGCCGCACCGCGCACCATGCCTCTCATCGACATCAAATCCAACCCCTCGACCCGTGACCTGCGCATCTTTGCGTTGATGTGGCTCGCGTTCTTCGCCGTGCTCGGCGTGCTCGCGCTCGGAAAGCCTTCGGCTCTGTTCGGCGCGGGGGTCTTCACCGGCACGTGCTTCGTGATCAGCATCGCGTTCAACCGTGATTTTCCGATCCGCAAGCAGTTGATGGGGCTTCTCATTCCGACCGGACTCCTCGCGATCGGCGGCGCGGAGCGGTACCTCAGCGCGGATCAATGGACCGTCGCGATCGTCGTCTGGGTACTCGGCGTCGTCGGTTGCATGGTCACGTTCATCTCCGATGATCTGGCCCGCCGCCTCTATAGCGGTTGGATGTTCGCAGCCCTGCCGATCGGGTGGACGGTCTCCCATCTCGTCCTCGGCGCGGCGTACTATCTGGTGCTCACGCCGATCGGGCTGGTCCTGCGTCTGCTCGGCAACGACCCGATGAACCGGCGATTCGACCCTGCCGCGACGACGTACTGGATCAAGCGTGGACCGCCGCCGGATTCCAGCCGATACTTCAAGCAGTTCTGAACCGCTCGCCTTGTTCGATGACGCCCATGACGACGAGCCAGCCATTGAAGTCCGATTCGTTCGCGCAGCAGGCGGCCCAGAAGCGCGCGAGCCTTTTCGCCGAGCTGTGGGACTTTCTCAAGAACAACAAGAAGTGGTGGCTGATCCCCATGATCCTGGTGCTGGTGCTCGTCGGCGTGCTGGTGGTGCTGGGCGGGACCGCCGCGGCACCCTTCATCTACACTCTGTTCTGAATCGCGCGCCGTGGTTGTGCATCGAGGCTCCGCGACTCATCACGGGGCCGATCGCATGAGCGACGCACGACCTTCCACATCCCGCGGCAAAAAGATCCTCTTCGGGCTGATCGTCTCGCTGTTGATTCTCGCGGTGGGGGTGGAGCTCGCGTGCCAGGCGTACGCGATGCGTGTCACCCGCGCATGGGAGCAGCTCAAATCCGAACCGCGACACTTCGTCGAGGCTTCGCCGGATATCGCGCTCGGCTACCAGCACAAGCGGAACTACGACGTCGAGGTCGATGGCCGCAAGCTCCATTTCAACAAGTACGGCGCGCGCGACGACAGCGACGAGCTCCCGCCGGAGGGGTGCAGCGCGATCGTGATGATCGGCGACTCGATGACGTTCGGTTACAACGTCTCGCAGGAGCAGTCGGTCCCGGCGCTCGTGCAACGCGCGCTCGACCCCACGCGCGAAAAGCTCCGGGTCATCAACCTGGGCGTGTCGGGGTACGAGCTGCGCCAGATGCCGCCGCACCTGAAGAGTTACGTGCCGTTGTACCGCCCGAAGCACGTTGTTTATCTCTTCAACGCCAACGATTTCACGCTGCTCGACTCGGTCTATGAAGGCGGCGACAACGGTCTCTACCGCATGTACCGCATGCCGACGCTGAAAACGCCGTGGTTCGTGCGCAAGCTCATCTACCGCTGGCACCGCGGCAATCTCGGCACCAACGATAACGTCCGCCCATCGACCGCCTGGTACCGCTGGATCTACGAGGGTACCCGTTCGGTGAACATGCCGTACTTCGACGAGCTCCAGTCCGTCGCCAAGACGAACGGTGCCACGTTTTCCGTCGTACTCCTGCCGGCGGGCGGCGCGTACCGGAACGGCGCCTACGAGCTCGCGGACGAATACGCCGATATCGCGAAGTATCTCGCGGCGCGGGATATCCCCTGCGACGATGCCTCATCGCTGTTCCTCGATCACGTGGATGAGATCGACGAAACGGACCACTTCACCGTCGCCGGGTGCCAGCGGATGGCGTCACACCTCGCGGCGTTCCTTCGCGAAAAGGTCGGCATCAAACCCGGCGAATCAGCCAACTGATCCGTTCCCGAGCGTTCATCGCCACTACTATTTCATCATGCTCTGGCAGCCGTCACTTCCCGAGCGCTACCTCACCATGCCGGCCGACCAACTCGGCCCGGCCATCGACGCGCGCCGGCACGAGTTGGGCGACAAGCTCATCATCCTGGGCCATCACTACCAGACCGACGAGGTGATCCGCCATGCGGATTTCACTGGTGATTCGCTCAAGCTGTCACAGCTCGCCGCGGAACGAGTCCGCGAGCGAGGGGCGAGGTACATCGTCTTCTGCGGCGTGCATTTCATGGCGGAGTCCGCCGACCTGCTCGCGCCGGAAGGAACGCAGGTGATCCTGCCAGACCTCTCGGCGGGTTGCTCGATGGCGGACATGGCCGCATACGAGGACGCGGTTGAGGCGTGGGACTCCATCCACGAATCGCTCCGAGAGCAGGGATGGTCAGGGCGCGTGATCCCGATCACCTACGTGAACTCCTCCGCGGCGGTGAAGGCGTTCGTCGGCTCGCACGGCGGTTCGTGCTGCACGTCGAGCAACGCGCGACGGGTCTTCGAGTGGGCGATGGCCGGCGGCGACTCCGGCTCGCCCGTGCGCACGAGCCAATCGTCCAAGGCCGCATCGCGGGGTCGCAAGAAGGAAGACATCAAGGTTCTCTTCCTCCCGGACCAACACCTCGGCCGCAACACCGCGGCGAGCATGGGCGTGAACGTCAAGACCGAATCGTGCGTCTACGACCCGCGCCGGGCCGCGAAGGGCGAGGCGCTCGGCGGCGCGACGCCCGATCAGTTGCTCCGCTCAAAGGTCATCCTATGGGCCGGTCACTGCTCGGTGCACAAGCTCTTCCGCCCCGAGCATTGCGAGCAAGTTCGCGCGGCCGACCCGACCATGAAAATCCTCGTGCACCCCGAGTGCTGCAAGGAGGTGGTCGACCTGGCCGACCTCGCGGGCTCGACGGAGTTCATCATCAAGACGATCCGCGAGGCCCCGCCGGGCTCGCGGTGGGCCGTCGGCACGGAGGTGCACCTGGTGAACCGGCTCGCGCGAGAAGCGACCGATCGGCGCGTGCACGTGCGCATCCTCAGCGACTGCCAGTGCCTGTGCACCACGATGTACCGCATCGACGAGCCGCACCTGCTGTGGGTGCTCGACAATCTGGCCGAGGGCAAGGTGGTCAACCGTATCCGTGTGCACGATCAGGCACGCGAACCGGCGCTGGCCTCGCTCAACACGATGCTCGCGCTGTCGGAGAAGCACACTCCAGTGGCGACCATCGTCGATTGATACCGGCACAAATGTAGCGGCCTGCGTCCTCGCAGGCCGTCTTCCATACCCGGCCGACGGGGGCCGGCCGCTCCAAGTTATTGAGTTCGGCGATCTATCGCCCCGCCGTCATGACGGGCAGTTCGCCGTTGATGCCGTCGATCCATTCATCAGGCTGCATCGGCCGCAGAGTGCACGCGCTCCCGCTCTCGATCACACGCTCGCCATTCTCGTCGTCCTTCGCCACGATCGTGAAGGGCAGGGGGCGCTCGAGCTCGTACCACCAGATCCGAGCGCCGGCTGGGGGCATGCTGACCGGCGCGGGTTCCGCGCCGCACGTCTCGGCGGGGATCTCCCAGATGCACACGCGCACAACCGCGTCGCTGTTCGCGGTCACCCAGGCCGTGCGGCCGCATTGCGTGGTCGTCGTGTCCTTCGCCGGGATCGCCATGACGAGGTCGTCGCGTGTGCGCAAGTCGGCAATGCCGCCGGGTACGCTGATGTCCATCCGCCCGACCCAGTACCGCACGCCCAGCGCGACCGAAGACTGATTTTCGAACCGGACCGAGGGGCCGTGCTTCTGCATGAACGCCGCCACGCCCACCGCGGGTGCCGCCGGGGCGGCATAGGGAAGGAAGGGGGTGCCCAGGAAGTCGGCCGTCGGCACGAAGCCGCACCCCGCCAGCCCGCTCGCGGCGGCGACAAGCAGCACGCCGGACGCGAGTCGTTTCGTTCCGATCTGCTGTCCACGACAGGGCATGTTCATCCGCGGCCTTCCCTAGGGGTCAGGGTCACTTCCTCGATGATCGTGCGACGGAGCACGACGTCACCATCGGCGGAGTGAACCCGTCGCTCCTCTACTTCGACGCGATGGGGCGCGCCGGACGGTGGGTTGTCCACCTTCGTGCGCGCCCCTTGCAGGATGTGCCCCACAAACTCGCCCAGGCACCTCGCGATCGATTTATGGGACGGTGATGACACGGGGATGCTCCGATCCGATCCTCGAATCGTAGCACCCACCCGTCGCCCGTGCCCCTCGCTCTGGATGTCCCGGAGCCGTTCCCCGCGGCTCAGTGCGAGCCGCAGGACTGGCCCCAGTTGGTGATCACGACGCTGAGGTCGCCCAGCCCGATGTGGCCGTTGCCATCGAGGTCGCGCGCCTCATCGGGCGTAACGTCGGTGTCCCATGACGTGATCATCGCGCCGATGTCGGCGAGGTCGGCTACGCCGTCGCCGGTCACGTCGCCGGGGCACAGGTACACCGGCATTCGCGCGACATACGCCTCGGTGTTGCCGTCCTCATTATGAGCGCGGCCCACGATGGTGCGGCCATCGGCTGAGATGCCGAGCCCCGCCTCGAGGCGCACGTTGCCGACGGGGATGCCGTAGCCCGTGAGCAGATCCGCGAGGCGCACCATGCCGGTCGCTTGTGTCCAGATGAAGGCTTCTTCGCCCGCATCGGTCGAACCGAACCCGACGATGCGCGAGCCGTCGGCGGAAATCGCGAGCGACTTGCTCACGCGCACGCCGCCGGGCAGGTCGCCCAATCCGACGAGGCCATCGCTGCTGTTCCAGACGAATGCCTCATACGCGAGGCCCGCGTCAACGATCGAATATCCCGCGGCGACAGTGCCGTCCGTGTTCACAGCCGTGGCTTCGCTCCAATAGGTTCCGCCGAGCAGCACGCCGAGACCGGAGATCTGGTTCGGAGCGGTCCAACTCGCGCCCTGCGTGCCGAAGGCATCGGTCGCCGAGCCGACGATGATGCTGCCCGAGGGCGTGATGGCCTTGGCCGCGCTCCCGAAGACACCGCCGGTCATGTCGCCGAGGCCGGCGGGGGTCAGGCTGGGCCATGTCCATCGCACCGCTTCGGCGCCGAGCGACGCGGAGCCAACGCCGATGACCATCGTGCCGTCGGCCGAAACGCCCGTCGCCCAGCAGCGCTGCGCGCCGCCCGCGCGATCGTTGAGCATCACCATGCCCGTCGCTTCGGTCCAGCGGTACGCCATGAGCTTGGGGACCTCGATGCCGAGCAGGAATGTGGTGCCGGACCCGACGACGACCGAGCCATCCGCCGAGACTCCGCACCCGTAGCTCGCCACAGGCCCGTCGGGCAGATCACCAAGGCTGACCATGCCCGTCCCGGCGCGCCAGCGGAACGCTTCGGTCCCGTCCGCGCTCGTCGCCGAGCCGACCACCGTGGTTCCATCCGCGGAAATCGCATTCGCCGTGCTGTAAAAGATGCCACCGGGCAGGTCACCGAGGAGCTGGAGGCTGGCGCCTTCGGCGTCAACGTTCGCCGAAGCACACAAGCCGGTGACGAGCAGGAGGCGCGCAACCACACTGGAACGATTCATTCCGATCTACCCCTTTCACACTCCGCCGGTTTCTCACTTCACCGGCTTCGCGATATGGAAGAGACTCGTGCTGAGCCGCGCAACGATCCACACGCGATCGTTCCGCGGCGGCCAACCAGGTTCGCAACACAACCACCGGCAGCGCGTCACGGCTGCCTGAGCTTCCCTGAAAATGTGTTGCGATAGCCGCCGGCCAGCGGCTACGGGTAGATTGCCATTACCGCCGCCGATTGCAAGCGGATTCTTTCCCATTTTGCCCCGTTCACCGTATTTGTGGGGGCTCTGGATGGGATCGACTAGGCGTTAATGGTGATGACCGCCCCGCGACGCCTCATCGATCGCGCGTTCCATGCGCTCCGGAGTCAGGTTTTCATGAAGCTCGTGACCGATCAGCGCCACCGGCGCCGTCCCACAGGAACCCAGGCATTCCACCTCGCGGAGCGTGAACTTGCCGTCATCAGTGGTTTCGCCGACCTCGATCCGCAGCTTCGCGCGGCAGGTATCGACGATCTTCTTGTGATCGCACACCTCGCATGCAATCGACCGGCATACCCAGATCACGTGCTCACCCTTCGGCGCCAGCTCGTATTCTTCGTAAAAGCTCGCCGTGTCGATCACGTCCGCCGGCTTGAGCCCCAGGAAGTCCGCGATCTCGATCATCGCCTGCGCCGGGAGCCAGCCGTGCTCCGCCTGCACCAGATGCAGCGCTGGCATCAGCGCGCCCTGCTTCTTCTCATACCGCGGCAGATAGACACGCGTCAGCGTGTCCTTCATCGCCTGGGTGAGGTACGGCTCCGATCGCTGTTCGACCTTCGCGCCCGCCGAGTTCTTGGTGATCCAGGCCATGCGTACTCCTGAGAAGGACAGGATAGTCAATCTCTACGACCGGACCACCTTGTCGCCTTCGGCCGGGACTCCCCGCGTCGCGTTCCGCGTGTCCACGATCAGCCGGGAGTGCCCGACGATCATCCCCCAGTCATACGCCGAGTGCGCGGTCGAAATCACCACCGCGTCGTACCCCGCCAGGGACTGCGGCGTGAGCGGCACGCTCGTCATACCCAAGTCATGCCGCCGCATGCGGTGCGTTTTGGGTGTGTGCGGGTCGTTGTACTCCACATGCGCCCCGAGCTCGATGAACTGCTCGATCAGCTCGAAGCTCGGGCTCTCGCGCACGTCGTCGATGTCCGCCTTGTACGCGAGCCCCAGGACGAGAATCCGTGAGCCGCTGACCTTCACGCCGCGCTCCGCGAGTGCGCGCACCGTGCGATCGACGACGTACTTCGGCATCGCGTGGTTGACCTCGCCCGCGAGCTCAATGAACCTCGCCCGCTGGCCGATCTGCTCCGCCTTCCACGAGAGGTAGAAGGGATCGATGGGGATGCAGTGCCCACCGAGGCCGGGGCCGGGGTCGAATCGCTGGAACCCGAAGGGCTTCGTCGCCGCAGCGTTGATGACCTCCCACACGTCGATGCCCATCGCCGTCAGGACGACCTTCATCTCGTTGACGAGCGCGATGTTCACCGCGCGGTAGATGTTCTCGAGCAGCTTCGCGGCCTCCGCGACCTCGGCGGTACTGACGGGGACGATCTTTTCGAACGCCGCGCCGTACAGCGCCGCCGCGGCCCGCGAGCTCGGCTCGTCGATGCCGCCGACGACCTTGGGAATCTGACGCGTGGTCGTATCCTTGCGGCCGGGGTCCTCTCGCTCGGGCGAGAAGGCCAGGAAAAAATCCGTGCCGCAGCGCAGATCGGGATTCTTCGACTTCGCGAGCAACCGAGGCAGGACATCCTCGCGCGTCGTGCCGGGATAGGTCGTCGATTCGAGCACCACGAGCTGCCCCGCGCGGAGCGACTGGCCAATGTCCTCCGCGGTCTTGTTCACATACGAGAGGTCGGGTTCAAGTTTTTCGTCCAGCGGCGTAGGCACGCAGATCAGCACCGCGTCCGCCTCATTGAGACGCGAGAAGTCCGCCGTTGGCTCGAAGCCCGCGCCCGCCTTGCCGCCGCCCGCGCCGCTGTTCAGCCCGGCGATGAAGTCATCGCCGAGGTGCCGGATGTACGACTTCCCGGCACGCAGCATGACTACTTTTTCTTCGTCAATATCGAACCCGATGACCGGGAATCCCGCGCGCCGGAACACGCCCGCCAGCGGCAGACCCACGTACCCGAGCCCGACCACGCCCACCACCGCCGTGCGGTCGGCGATCTTCTTCAGC
>DASZQL010000018.1:0-6775 GCA_035549675.1 Phycisphaerales bacterium
GGCGCTGAACGAGTACCGCACCGGCACGGCGGCCGCGGCGGCGCCGGCACCGGAGGGCGCGCCGCCGTGGTACGCCAACTACGGCACACTGAAGTACGCGGCGACGCGGGCGGACGCGGTGGGGCACAGCCAGGGCGGGCAACTGATCCGGTGGTACGTATGCGATACAAGCGCAGATGGAGCGACAATTGATCGACTCGGATGGCCTTCGGGGCTTGATATCGACAACATGCGTTCACGCTCTTTTGCCAACGGAAAATGGCCCTACCTGCGGGACGACAACTTCGGCGCGGGGAGCATCCGCCGGTTCGTCTCGCTGAACTCACCCTTCAAGGGATCGCCGATTGCGGACAACAGCGACCTTCTGCTGCGGCCGGGGGACGCGACCTGGCCGAGAGAGACCGGGCAGGACATTCTGTTCACCGGCGCTTCAATCGTAAGTGATCAGCGCGCCGAGATGTTCGAGTCCGCATTCTTCGGCAATGAATCGACGTGCATTTCCGATCTCGCAACCTACAGCGCGGCCGTCGGAGCCATGTCCATACAGAGTCGCTTCCCGACGGGAGCGAAGCGGGTCGCGTGGCACCCGATCAGCACCTGCGTCGGTCCCAATCCGCCGCCGGGCGCCTTCGACGCGCTGGGCAACTGGGCGACCGAGGCGGGCTATCTTTTCCTGCTCCCACTAGATGAGCTGAATAGCGATTGGGTGGTGACAGTAAAATCGCAGAAAAATCTGCTGGAATCATCACCGACGGATCCGCTGGGGATTGGATCGCATTTCACGGGGTACTCTCATTCACAGTTGCGGGCGCCGAATGGGGTTGTGGTCATGCAGGGGCCGACGACCTCGGCGGAGATCAGGGACCAGGTATCGTGGGTGCTCTCGATCCCCTTGCCGGACGCCATCAACTTCAATCCCGCCTGGAGGCTTGGGCCATGAGGACGGTAATCGTCATGACTAGAATGCTTGTCGTTGCGCTGTTGGCTTTGCTGGCTAGTGGGATTGGATCCCGCGTGAACGCCGATCCGCTGGACCCGATTACCATCAACGCCGATGTGCGAAACGAGTCCGGCGATCCTCTCGAGGGGATTCCGCTTGTTTTGGTTTCGTCCGCTGGCGATGTGGCGGGTGCCGTAACAAATGCGCAGGGAAGGGCGGTACTTGCCGGGTCGATCCCTTCGGGCGATCGCGTAGTCTGCGTGCGAGTGAGCGGCGGAGGCGATGACGAGTTTCCGCAAGAACAACGTGCGGCCTTGTTACAGCGAATGCGCTCCCTGTTTCGGGAGAAATGCATTCGACAGGATTGGACCTTATCACGCGATCCGGCCCAGGCGGGCTACACGCTGTCCATCACAGCGAATCCGTGCGTCGCGGTCAGCGGGCGGACGGGGACAGAGGAGGCACTTGTGAGCGGCACGGTTGCAACGAGCGGAGTAGTTTCGATTGAAATTCAACACCAGCAGCCAGGTTGGTTCAGAACTCGTGTCGAGCGGTCGCGAGACACCATCGTGTTTATTTCCGCCCAGCGACGGATCATTCCTGTGCCGATCCTGGGTACCCAGTTGGAATCTGATTTGGATTTGGGTTTAGTTGCCTATACACCGTCGTCGGAAGCTGGAGACCTTTCTTGCGCCTTTATCGGTAGCGCTGATTTTTTCCGGCGTACTTCGTTGTTGCAAGCTCCGGGGATTACATTTGTGGGCACCAATGGTCAGGTATACACGGCCTCCGCAAAAATCGTGCCCGGAGAACAGCCGCGCGAGTATCTTCAGCAGCCGTTTAGTCTCACCATCCCGCCCGGGGAATACTACGTTGCGCCAGCAAGTTTTACGGCGACCGCCGCCCAAATTGCCCTCATCGACGCCGTGCGCCGCGGCGACGACCTGACCAACTCCGGCGTGCCGAAAGTCACCACCATCGCGGGCCAGACCGTGAACATCGAAGTCGACCTCGCCGCCGCCTACGCCGCGTGCCACAATCTGCGGCGGCCGTGAATGCCGCGGCGTTCGAGACGCTGTACCGGCGCTACCGCGAATGGGTCTGGTCGCTCGCGTGCCGCCTCTGTCCCGACTCGCACACGGCGATGGATGTGACGCAAGAGACGTTTATGTACCTCCTGCGCCGGGCGCCGACGCTCAAGCTCAGCGGACGACTGACGACGTTCCTGTACCCCGCCGTCAAGCATCTCTCGATCGATGCCGTCCGGGCGTCGAAGCGGATGCGGATTGGAACCGGTCAGCAAGCCGCCGCCTCCCCGCCGCCTCCGCTGGGTGGAAACGAGTCGCTGATTCGCGTGGTGGACTCGCTGCCGGAGCACGAGCGCGAGGTGCTGCTCATGCGGTACGTCTCGGGGATGTCGCTCGGGGAGATCGCTGCGGCGCTGGAAATTCCCGTCGGAACCGTGAAGTCGCGGCACCATTCGGCGGTCGCGGCGCTTCGCGAAAAACTGGGCAACTGAGCCTCGGACCCGGTGTCTCGAATCTCGTGATGGCTTCCGTATACTGACCCCTCGGCCCGTGAGTGGTGGGGGGCGTGGGGTGTCGTGCCTTTGTCCGGTTCGCGCGCGGAGTCATCATGGCCCATCACAAGTCGTCCGATCCCAACATCTTCATCCTGCCCGACCTCGGCGAGGGCGTGCACGAGGCGGAACTGATCTCGTGGAAGGTCAAGCCCGGCGAGAAGGTTGACGAGCATCAGACCGTGGCCGAGATGAACACGGACAAGGCGCTGGTGGAAGTCCCGTCGCCGCGTGCGGGCGTGATCAAGGAGCTCTTCGGTAAGCCGGGCGAGATCCTCAAGGTCGGCCAGGTCGCGTGGACGTACGAAGGCGCCGCGAGCGGCGCGGGGACGAGCGGGGGGGGCAAGCCCGCCGCCGGCGGTGCGAGCCGCGGCAGCGCGAATCACCAACCGCGCGTGAATCCCGCGGCGGATGTGCCGTTCGATTCGGGTCCTGATGGCGCGCACGCGGATGTCCCGCCGCCTTCGGAAGAGCGTGAGGATGCGGGGACGGTGGTCGGCACGATGAGCGGGTCGCTCGGCGCGGTCTCGCGCGAGGGGGGCAAGGCGCTCGCGACCCCGGCGGTTCGACGGCTGGCGCGTGACCTCGGCGTGGACATTGATTCGGTCGCCGGCTCCGGCATCGCCGGACGGGTCACAGAGAAGGATGTTCGTGGGGCGGCCTCCAGCGGCCCCGCACCGGCCCAGCGACGCGCTGCGCCCGAGCCGCCATCGCGCCCCGCACCACAGCCCGCGCGGCAGGTCCAGCCGCTCGCGACGACGGTGCCCCAGCAGGTGATCGAGCCGCGGCATTCGACCGTGCTGGTCCCGACGGGCGACACGACCCGCATTCCCATACGCGGCGTGCGGCGCACCATCGCCAACCGGCTCCGGCAGTCGATGGACCGCGCGGTGCACTTCTCCGTCTTCGACGATGCGGATGTGACGGAACTCGATTCGGTCCGCACGCGCCTCGCGGCGGCGAGCGGCGAGAAGGTCAGCTATCTGCCCTTTGTGATCTCGGCGGTCTGCCGGGCTCTCAAGAAGTTCCCGGCCCTGAACGCGACGATCGAGGAGGGCGAGGGCGTCGAGGAGCCGGCGATCCTGCGGCACCATCTCGTGCACATGGGCATGGCGACCGACAGCGAGCAGGGGCTGAGCGTGCCCGTGATCCCGAACGCCGACGCGATGGGCGTGCTCGAGATCGGACGCCACGTCGCGGAACTGGCGCGGATGACCCGCGACCGGACGATCCCGCGCGAGCGGCTCATGGGCTCGACCTTCACGATCAGCAACGTGGGCTCGTACGCCGGGAAGTACGCGACGCCGGTGATCAACTACCCCGAGGTCGGGATCCTCGCGGCGGGGCGGGTGCGCGAGGGAATTGTGGCCCGCAACGGTGGGATCCACGTGGCGAAGCTGCTACCCCTGAGCCTGACATGCGACCACCGGTGCGTGGACGGCGCCGACGCGGCGCGGTGCCTGGCGTACATCATCGAACTGATTCAGCGGCCAGAGGAGCTGCTCACGCCGGCTCGGGGCTGAGAACGATGGGCGCGTGTTGGCGCTTGCTGAACCGGTGGGTCAGCGCATGAGTTGAGGCGCGCCCGCGGCGGCGGGAATTGGCACGACGACCGGCATTCGGCCGGGCGGATCGCTGCTGGCATCGCCCTTGGGCTCGCGGTACTCGAAGTACTTTTTGAGCTTGAGGAAGTGCTTCTCGAAGAGCTGCCAGCTCAGCCAGGCGAGGGCGAGTGTCGCGAGGGTGGCCACGACGTAGAACAGAACCTGTGCGGGCGTTTCGGAGCCGAGGATTTTCGGGAAAGGGATGTGCGGCGGGGGCTTGCCTTCGACGACGGGACCGAAGACTTTGTCTCGGATGGCGCCGCGAATGGGCGCGTGGAAGAGATAGAGCGCGTAGCTGTACTTGCCCAGCATGCGCATCGTGGAGGAGCCGAACGTGCGGTGCAGAAGGCTCCCGCGTTCGGATGTGAGGCACATCACCAGAAGCCCCGCGAAGCCGATCGCGAAGAGAGTGAAGCCGAACATCTGGACGAGGGGGCCGTTCATGCTCCGGATCTCTGCGGATGTCGGCGCCGTGTCGAACGCGGTGCTCCAGCCCATGACGCCGTCGATGACGACGAGCGCGACCGCGCCGGCGAGACCGCCAACGGAGGCGGCGGGCGCAGCACGGGTCCACGCCGTCAGCCCGGCGCGCTCGCGTGCCTGGATCGCGACGAGCGCGCCGATGGCGAGGCTGTCCATCCGTGTGGGGGTGAGGATGTACGCGACAATCGGGTGCGAACCCCGTGCGACGATCCAGATGCGCAGCGCGATCGCGGCGGCGATCAGTCCGAAACAGACCCATTTGAGCGATACACGCCGGCAGAAGTAGATCACGGCGGGCCA
This sequence comes from Phycisphaerales bacterium, assembly GCA_035549675.1. GTDB lineage: Bacteria > Planctomycetota > Phycisphaerae > Phycisphaerales > UBA1924 > DASZQL01. The sequence continues at coordinate 4,907 of DASZQL010000018.1, forward strand.
GACAAGATAGAACTGTTCTTCGATGGCGAGCGACCACACCACGCCGATCATGCGGTGCTGGAAGCTGTGCGTCCACGCCATCGAATAGTTCTGGAGGTACAGCCAGTACCAGATCGGCGATCCGCCGCTCGCCTGGAACTGTTGGATGCGCTCGTTGAGGAAGGAGCTATCGGTGAGTTTGGCGGCGACAGGCACCACGACGAAGACGGCGATGACGACGGCGTAATACAGCGGGAAGATGCGGAGCGTGCGCCGGGCGTAAAACGTTCTGAAGTAACCGGGCCCGTCGCGGGTATCGAGCAGGATGCCGGTGATGAGGAAGCCTGAGAGGACAAAGAAGAGGTCCACGCCGCACCAGCCGACGCCCATGATGTTGAAGAGGGCATTGTCAACGGCGTTGACATGGCTCATCACGGTTTGATGAAAGAGCATGACGAGCAGAATGGCGAGGCCGCGCAGCCCATCGAGCACGGGGAGATGAACTCCTGGTCCGGCGATGCTGACCGGGCTTTGGCCCGCGGTATTCGGGGTGTCGCGCTTCATCTGAACTGGGGAGATCGTCGAGGCTCGACGGGGTGCAGAAGGCCTGGCCGCTCGGTATGGCGGAGGCTCGGAAAGTTTTTTTATTGCCGCGCTTCGTCAACCAGAGACCGCCCTCGTTGGGCGTCTGCATGCTAATCGGTCCAAGTAGTAAGCGACAGAAGAATCGAGTGTTAAACGCCCATTCCTGAAAGTAGGCTGGGAATTGCAACCCGAGTTGTGATGAATGCGGACGTTGGGGGACGATGGGGAAGCGGTCTTTTTCGATCGAGGCGCTGCTCCGACTGGCCAATCATCGGGACGCTGGCTGTGCTGGTGTTAGTTTCAGTCAGAACTGAAAATGTTAGGGAAATTTTGGCTATCGCGCCACAGAATCGATGATTGACCGATGAGGTCAGGAATTGAACGATTTGGTGTGTAGTTATTCGGCGAGTTATCCACCTATGCAGAGCAAAAACACCGCTTATTCAGGGGAAAATGCGCGAAGCCTCTTCATGCCGATTTAATCTGGTTGAGTTCGACGGTTATGGGATTATGTTGTCTGAGTTGCGTGTGCTGCGGCGTGTGATCGTGCATGAATCGGCTTGGAAAGCGGCCATTTGGCCGTTGTTGTCGGGCATCACACCCGCGAGTTGAACTTGGGCTGAGAAAGGGGACGGATCAGCTTGGTCACTTCCACGTGTCGATGTTTTCGTCCGCTCGCCGGCGCTGTTCGGGCCGGGGGTGGACTGGCTGTCATGGTTGCGGTTGCCGTTCTTTCCACGTTCGCACAGGGCGCAACGGTCACGGTTTCGACCGGGCAGATTTCCTGGGGCGGCGGCGGCCGATGCTCATCGGGGGCCACCTGCACCTATCAGGGTGAGGCTTCGACCGACGGGACCACTGCCAGCTACTGGGGGTCCGCGGGCCCGCTTACGAATGGCGACTGGGGATGCTGCGGCCCGGACTTCCGTGGGACGGGCTTGGTCCATGGGCCCATTGCTGCCGGCACGGTTCTGGCGTTCCGGTACCAGTTCAGCGTGGATTTTCCGCCTGGTGGCACGGCCACATGGCGCGTTGTGGCCAGCGGCAATCTGGGTGGTCTGGCGTTTTCAACAAATACCGGCTACCAGACCGCAACCGAGCCGGACGAGTTTGCCGGGCTTTTGTATTACCAGGTGACGAATGCGATCCCGGGCGACGGCGCGTTCACGCTCTTGATCGATCTGAAGTTCCAAGCGCCGACGACGAGCACCTTGACGGCGACGGTGCCTAGAGGCGGAACGCTCGTGTGGACGAATCCTTCATCGCTACCCGGCGATGCCAACGGCGACTGTCTAGTCGGCATCG
>DASZQL010000019.1:0-4657 GCA_035549675.1 Phycisphaerales bacterium
AGGAGGAGGAAGAAGAAGAAGAAGAAGAAGAAGAAGAGAGGGAAGAAAAGGAGAAGGAAGAGGAAGAGGAAGAGGAAGAGGACGAGGAAGAGGAAGAAGAGGAAGAAAAAGAAGAGCAAGAGCAGGAGCAGGTGGGGGAGCAGGAATGAGAGTGGGAATGGGACCAAGAGTGGGAGCAGGAGTGGGAGTGGAAGTGGAAGGCAAAGGAGAGGAGAAGAGAGAGGAAGAGGAGGAAGGAAGAGGAAGAGAGAGGGGTAGGGAAGGAGAGGAGGGGAAAAGGACAAAGTAGAAGGACGTGAAGAAGAACAAGTAGCCCTCACCCCGACCCTCTCCCAGAGGGAGAGGGGGCGGAGGAACATGCTCCTTGATGGTCGCTTCTCGTTGTGCTCTTTCCTTGGCGGACTCCGCGTCTCCGCGGTGAAGGCTTTTCTTCCGGTTCCTGGATTTCGCCGATAATGGGAGCGGGTCTTGCTTGCACCGCTGAGCCGCGACCATGCCGCTACATGAGACGCTGATGCCGGGGACGCGATCGACGACCGCCGAGGAGCGGCGGCTGGAGGAGGATGCGCGCCGGGTGGCGAACTGGAAGCGCTGGGGACCGTACCTTGCGGAGCGGCAATGGGGCACGGTGCGGGAGGATTACTCCGCGAACGGGGATGCGTGGGGGTCGTTCACGCACGACATGGCGCGGAGCCGCGCCTACCGGTGGGGCGAAGATGGATTGTTGGGGATCTGCGACCGGGAGTGCCGGCTGTGCTTCGCGGTCGCGCTCTGGAATCACAAAGACCCGATTCTCAAGGAACGGCTCTTTGGGCTTTCGGGGCCTGAGGGGAACCACGGCGAGGACGTCAAGGAGGAGTATTACTACCTCGACTCGACGCCCACGCACTCGTACATGCGCGGGCTGTATAAGTACCCGCAGGCGGAGTACCCGTACGCGCTGCTGGTTTCGGAGAACGCCAAGCGCACGCGCGAGCAAACGGAGTGCGAGCTGCAGGACACGGGCGTCTTCGATGGCGGGCGGTACTTCGATGTGCTGGTCGAGTACGCCAAGGCGTCGCCCGAGGACATCCTGATTCGGATCTCGATCGCGAACCGAGGGCCCGCGGCGGCGCCGATCACGGTGCTCCCGACGCTCTGGGCACGGAACTCGTGGGTCTGGGGGTGCACGCACGAGGGGTGCGAGATGAAGCCCTGGATCGAGCGGGGCAAGGCGGGAGGCGGGAGCGCGGACGGCGGCGCCAGCGGCGGCGAAGTTCTGGCGGAGCATGTCACGCTGGGGGCGTTCACGTACCGGTGCGATGCGGGACCCGACGGGAAGGCGCCGGAGTTGGTCTTCACCGAGAACGAGACGAACAACCAGAGGCTGTATGGCGAGCCGAACTCGTCGCCCTTTGTGAAGGACGGGTTCCACGAGTACGTGGTTCGGGGCGAGAAGGCCGCGGTGAATGCCGAGCGCGGGAGCAAGGCGGCGTTCGTGCACAGGCTGCATGTCGGCGCGGGCGAGACGGTGGTGCTCCGGGCGCGGCTCACGCCGCGGGGTGAAGCATCGGCGATACCGTTCGGGCGCGAGTTCGACGAAGTGTTCGACCGGCGTAAACGGGAGGCGGATGAGTTTTACGAGTCACGCATCCCCCCGACGCTGAGCGCGGAGCAGAAAAAGATCGCGCGGCAAGCGTTCGCGGGGCTGCTGTGGAGCAAGCAGTTCTATCACTACGTGGTGGAGAGCTGGCTGGACGGGGACCCGGCCATGCCGCCGCCGCCGGCTGGGCGCGGCGAGATCCGGAACGGTGATTGGCGGCACCTGTTCAACCGCGACGTGATCTCGATGCCGGACAAGTGGGAGTACCCGTGGTACGCGGCGTGGGACCTGGCGTTCCATACGATCCCGTTCGCGCGGATCGACCCGCAGTTCGCGAAGGAGCAACTCGTCCTGTTCCTGCGGGAGTGGTACATGCACCCGAGCGGGCAGATCCCGGCGTACGAGTGGGCGCTGGGGGATGTGAACCCGCCGGTGCACGCATGGGCGGTGTGGCGGGTGTACAAGATGACGGCGCCGAAGGGTCAGCGCGACCGACTGTTCCTCGCGCGGTGCTTCCAGAAGCTGCTGCTGAACTTCACGTGGTGGGTGAACCGCAAGGACCCGACGGGGCGGAACATTTTCGCGGGCGGGTTCCTGGGGCTCGACAACATCGGGGTGTTCGATCGGTCGCGGCCGCTGCCGACGGGCGGGCACCTCGAGCAGGCGGACGGCACGGCGTGGATGGCGTTCTATTGCGGGACGATGCTCTCGATGGCGATCGAGCTGGCGAAGGATTCGCCGGAGTACGAGGACCTGGCCTCGAAGTTCTTCGAGCACTTCGTCGCGATCACGGACGCGATGAACACGCTGGGCGGGACGGGGCTGTGGGACGAAGCGGACGGGTTTTATTACGACCAGATCCGGATGGAGAAGGGCGCGATCCCGCTCCGGCTCCGCACGATGGTGGGGCTCGTGCCGATGCTCGCGGTCGAGGTGCTGGAAGAGGACACGATCGAACGGCTGGGTGGATTCCGCAAGCGGATGGAATGGTTCCTGGAGCACCGCAGGGACCTGGCGCGGCACATCACGTACATGGAAGAGGGCGGGGCGGCGGTGCACGGCCACCGGTTGCTGGCGATCCCCTCGCGCGAACGGCTCGTGAGGCTCCTGGGGTACATGCTCAACGAGAAGGAGTTCCTGTCGCCTTACGGCCTGCGGTCGATGTCGAGGGTGCATGAGCGGAACCCCTATGTGTTCCGCACGGGGGGCGAGGAGTTCCGGGCGGAGTACACGCCGGGGGAGTCGAACGTGAGCATTTTCGGCGGGAACTCCAACTGGCGCGGGCCGGTGTGGTTCCCGCTGAACTGTCTCATCATCGAGGCGCTGGAGCGGTATCACCACTTCTACGGCGATTCGCTCAAGGTCGAGTGCCCCGTCGGGTCGGGGAAGATGGTGACGCTCCGCGAGGTGGCATCGGAGATCGGGCAACGCCTCGTCAATCTGTTCATCGCGGGGCGGAACGGCGTGCGCCCCTGCCACGGGCGCGATGCGCGGTACGCGAACGACCCGAACTACAAGCCGCTGCTGCTGTTCCATGAGTATTTCCACGCCGAGAGCGGCAAGGGACTCGGCGCGAGCCACCAGACGGGGTGGACGGCGCTGGTGGCGACGATCCTGTGCAGCGGGATCTGCGAGCAGGCGTGAACTACGATGGGCGCGTGAACGACGGCGCAATGACTCCGGCGGGCGAGGCGGCGGGCGATGAGGCTGCGCGCGGCGCGGGGATGACGGGCGATCTCGATCTGCTGGTCGCGGCGCGGTCCGGGCTCGAGTCGCTGGTGAAGCGGGAGCTCTCGCGGCTCGGGTATGAGGGACGGGGCGCGCAGCCGGGGCGGGTGCTGTTCCGGGGTGATCTTCGCGCGATCGCGCGAACGAACCTCTGGCTCCGCACGGCGGACCGGGTGCTGGTTCGGCTGGCGCGGCTGGAGGGGTGCCGGGACTTTGATGCGTTGTTTGACCTGGCGGAGGGGGTGGATTGGGCGCGGTGGGTGCCGCGGGGGGCGTCGATTCATGTGAGAGGGCGGTCGCTCAAGAGCCAGTTGTCGAGCGCGCCGGCGTGCCAGAAGACCGTCAAGAAGGCGCTCATCGAGAAGTTGAAGGCGCAGTGGGACACGCAGACGGTTGAAGAGAGCGAGCCGGTCATGGTCGTCGAGATCGAGATGCTCGGCGACGCGGCGACGATCACGCTCGACACGACGGGGCCGAGCTTGCACAAACGGGGATATCGGAACCTGGTGGGGGAAGCGCCGCTCAAGGAAAACCTCGCGGCGGCGATGGTGATGCTCTCGGAGTGGTCGCCCGAGCGTCCCTTCATCGACCCATTCTGCGGCTCCGGAACGATCCCGATCGAAGCCGCCATGCTCGCGCGGAACATCGCCCCCGGGATGGCGCGCCGATTCGATGCGGAGAACTGGACGGCGATCGAGAAATCAACCTGGGTCGCGGCGCGCGGGGAGGCACGCGAAGCCGTGCTCTCGGGGGGCGGGCTCTCGATCGCGGGCTATGACATCGACGATGACGTGCTCACGCTCGCGCGGCAGCACGCCGAGCGCGCGGGAGTCGCGGCGGATGTGCACTTCCAGCGCCGTCCGTTCGAGCAGTTGAGCTCGTCGCGCTCGGGTGGAACCATCGTGACGAACCCGCCCTGGGGCGAGCGGCTGACCGACCGCGTCGCGATCGCGCGGACCTACGAATCGATGGCGGAAGTCTTCAACCGGCTGCCGGGATGGTCGGTGTCGGTGCTCACGCCGCGGACGGACTTCGAGGAGGTGGTGGGCCGGATCGCGGAGCGGAGGAGGAAGCTGCACAACGGGACGATCGAGTGCACGCTGTACATGTTCGATGGGGCGTCGTCGTCGATTCCGGACGAACCGGCGGCGGCGACGTTCAGCGGGCGGGCGGGAAAGGTCGAAGCGCCCGCTGCGGCGAGGCCGCAGTCGCCGCGGGTGGAGTTGGCGGAGCGAACGCTGCGGCAGGCGGAGTTGTTTTCGAACCGGCTGGCGACGCGGCTGAAGCATCTGCGCAAGTGGGCGGCGCGCGAGGAGATCACGTGCTATCGCGTGTACGACCGCGATA
>DASZQL010000020.1:0-5934 GCA_035549675.1 Phycisphaerales bacterium
CCTGGTGCCACGGCGACCTGCACCCCGGCAATCTCATGCGCCGCGACGGCGCCTCGGCGTGGGGACCAGAGGGGAACGTCCTGCTCGACTTCGCCGAGACTCACCCCGGCCACTGGGTCGAGGATGCGGTGTACCTCGAACGGATTTATTGGGGCCGACCGCAGGCGTTGAACGGTGTGAAGCCGGTGCAGTTGATCGCGAAGGCACGGCGCGCGATCGGGCTGGACGCCAACGACGATTACGCGACACTCGCGAATGTACGACGCGTCCTCATGGCCGCAACGTCGCCGGCCTTCATGCACCACGAGGGCCGCCGGCCTTACCTGCACGCGGCGATCGAGGTGCTGGAAAAGACGCTGCCGCAGGTCGCGAAATAGCGGTCACACGCCGATCGTGTTCACACCCGCGTCGACGTAAATGTTCTCGCCCGTCACGCCCGACGACATGTCGCTGACGAGCCACGCGGCCGTATCCCCCACTTCATTGCCCTCAATGTTCCGCCCAAGCGGCGCGCGAGCGGGTGTGTGCTCGAGCATCGTGTCGATCCCCCCCACGGCCGAGCTCGCCAGCGTGCGGAGCGGCCCGCCCGAGATCGTGTTCACGCGGATCTTCTCGCGGCCGAGCTCCGCCGCGAGGTACCGCGACGTGCACTCCAGTGCCGCTTTGGCGACGCCCATCACGTTGTAGCCGGGCACGACTTTTTCAGAACCGTAGTAGCTCATCGCGAGGATCGAGCCGCCGCCGGACTCGCGCATCATCGGGCGGGCGCGGCGGGCCATCGCGGCGAGCGTGTACGCCGAGATGTCGATCGCAGAGAGGTAGGACGCCCGGGGCGTTTCGGTGAACTTCCCCGGCGCGAGCCATTCGCGGTCGGCGAAGGCGATCGAATGGATCAGGAAGTGCATCTTCCCGCCGAAGGCCTTGGCGTAGGCGTCGAAGGCGGCGTCGAGCTCTTCATCTTTACCCGCGTCGCACGGGAAGAGCCATGGGTTGGTCACACCCAGCCCCTCGACGGCCTTGCGCGTGCGGCGCTCATTCTTTTCCCCGGGGATGTGCGTGAAGGCGCATTGGCCGCCGTGCTTGATGATGGACTGCGCGATGAAGGTGGCGTAGGAACGGTCGTTGGCGACGCCGAAGATGAGGCCGACTTTGCCTGCGAGAAGGGACATGGTGAACTCCATCTGAATGAACGCGGAGGCCGCTGAATCGCGCAGAGTATCGCGGAGCGAGAGACGCGTGGAAATCATTCATACGACGAATCGCGGTCAGATCCGCTCGCCATAGCTCTTCACGCTCGTGACAAAGTCCGACGGCTCGAACCCGAGGTCCGCGCGGGCCTTCTCGTTCGAGCACACATTGTCTTCCATGGCCATGACCGGCTCGCTAGGCCCGAAGGGCAAGGCGGCGGCCAGCCCGATTTTCGATGCGATAACAGCCTTGACGCGGGCCGCATCGCCGGGAATTCCGCGGATTTTCTTGTGATGATCGGCGAGCGGGATCGCGTCGCGCACCGTCGCGAGCATCGTGGGCCAATCGATCACGTCTGGTCCACCGAGCGGGTAAATCTCCCCCACTGCCTCTTCGCGATGGATTGCTTCGACCGCGGCGAAGGCCACATCGCCGACCGAGACCGGCTGCACCTTGGCGGACACGAACTTCGGCGGCCCGAAGCCCTGGGGTTTCTCCATCCGCGTGAAGTACGGCATGAAGAAGAACGGGGCCGAGCGGCCCATCGCCCAGCTCTTCGCCATCTTCATGAACTCGCCGTCGGGGCCGTGGATGATCGAGGGGCGGAGGATGGTCCACTCCAGGCCGCTTTCGCGGACGATCGCTTCGGACTCGTGCTTGCTCCTGTGGTACGCGCTCGGCGCGCCGGGGCGGGTCCCCATGGCCGATATATGAATAAACCGGCGCGCCCGCGCGTGCTCCGCCGCCCGCACGGCCGCTTCGGTCGCGCGAGGGTGCATCCGCTCGAAGGTCACCTCGGGCGGGAACTCGCGCCGGATGCCGATGGCGTGCACGACCGCCGATGCGCCGTGCATCAGGTCTCGCATCGCCGCGGCGTCGAAGACATCGCCAAAGACATACTCAACCTTCCCGCCGTCGAGCAGGCCGAACGCCTCGGCGACGCGATCCCGCCCGCGCGCCAGCGCCCGCACGGGGTGCCCCCGCGCGACGAGCTCACGGACGACGTGCCTGCCCACGAAACCGGTCGAGCCGGTCACCGCGACGGTCGGAAATGTGCCGCTCATGCTCATGGGATTCATGCTACCGCGAGTCGCGCTGGCCGTCGCGGCGGAGTTGAAGCGGCTACCATCCGCCCCAATGTCCTTCCCGCTGCCGCTCGCGGTCTCCAACCACGCCGCCCCGCCGATCTTCGCGGAGCTGGTGATCATTCTGCTTGCGGCGAGCGTGGTCGCAATCCTCCTGCAGCGGCTCAAGTTCGCCACCATCCCCGCTTATCTCATCTGCGGCACGATCATCGGTCCCGGCGCGATCGGCCTCGTGCGCGACCCTGAGCGCGTCCGCCAGGTCGCTGACGTCGCGCTCATCCTGCTGCTCTTCGGCGTCGGTCTGCACCTCGACCTGCACGCGCTCTCGCTGGGCGTGCGGAAGACACTCGCGGTCGCGGCGGGTGCGTTCGCGATCTGTGTGCTGCTTCTCTGGCCGCTCGGGATGCTGCTCGGGATCTCGGCTCCCGCGGCTCTGACCGCGGCGATGGCGGTGTCGATGTCCTCGACCGCCGTCGTGCTCCGGGTGCTCCAGCAACGCCACGAACTGGGCCACCCCGACGGGCGGCTGAGCGTGGCAATTCTCATCGTCCAGGATCTGCTCGCGATCGTGGTCATGATGATCCTGTCCCCGATCGCCCGTTGGGAGAGCGGGGCAACTTCCACCGGCGCCAAGGCCGCAACCGGGGGGGCGACCTCGGCGGCGCCCGCGGTTTCCGCGCCACCGCAGAGCGATCTGACCATCCTTCAGGACCTGTTGCTCCAGGGCGGCATCGCGCTGGCGGGCGTCGCGCTTCTGTTTCTGCTGGGACGTTTCGTCGTGCCGCGAATCTTGAACGAGGCGGCCAAGCTCAAGTCATTGGAGGTGATCACGGTCGTCTCCGCGGCGACCGCGCTCGGCGCCGCCGTGCTCACGCAGTTCGTGGGCCTGAATCCCGCGCTCGGCGCATTTCTCGCGGGATTCCTTCTTGCCGCGACACCCTTCCGTCACCATCTGGGGGGCCAGGTCAGCGCGTTCCGCGATGTCTTCGCCGCGGTCTTCTTCACCGCGATGGGGATGAGTCTCTCGCCGGTGGCGTTTTTCAAGAACCTTCCGATGGTCATCGGGGTCACGCTGGTGATCCTGGTGATCAAGACGCTCGTGATCGGTATTTGCTGCTGGCTGGGGGGATCGACACCCCGAGTGTCCATGCGCGTGGGCGTGGCACTCGCGCAGGCCGGCGAGTTCAGCGTCGTGATCGTCGCCGCGGCGAGCACGCAGGCCATGGGTTTGCTCGACGAGCGCGTGGTCGCGCTGCTGCTCGCCGCGATCATTGTGAGCCTCATGGCGACGCCCGGCCTCATCCATCTTGCCGGCTCGTTCGCGAAGAAGTTCCCGTCCAAACCGCTCGTCCCCTGGGCCAGCGCGCCCGTTCCGCATCGCGGCCATGGTCCCGCCCATGTCGAGCTCAAGGGTCACGCCATCATCGCGGGCTTCGGGCTGGTCGGGCGCGTCGTTGCCGACAAGCTCAAGTCGATGGGCGTCGAGGTCACCATCGTCGAGATGAACCCCGGCACGATCGAGAAGCAGACGCGCCTCGGGCGCTCCATCATCTTCGGCGACATCGCGAATCCTGATGTTCTGGAATCGGCGGGAGTTACCGATGCGAACGCGCTGATCCTGACGATCCCCGACGAGGAAACCGTGCTCGGCGCCTGCCGGGTCGCGAAGGGGATGAACCCGGACATCCAGATCGTCGCGCGGACGAGTTACATGAGCAAGGGCATCACCGCCGCGACCCTGGGCGCGACAGGAGTCGTCGTCGAGGAGATGGCGACCGCCGAGGCGATGGAGAAAACCGTCGCGAAGGTGCTCGAGATCTACGCGCGGGAACACCCCAGCGCGTGACCCCGGCGCCGACCATGTAGCGGCCGGCGCCCCCGCCGGCCGACTCACCGCCGCCGGACGAAACACGTCAGTCCATTACTTCTTCAGCGACGACGGCTTCATCGCGAACTCGTGCACGTTGTGCTTGCCGTTGGAGTCGCCCTCGGTCGTCGCGACCAGCGCGCCGTCCTTCAACTCGTAGCGGATGACCTTGGGATCGTCGTGCTCCGGGTTCTCGAAGACCGCCTTTGTTGCGGTGAGCGTCGTGAGCCGGAAGAGCGTGGGCGGGTGCTTGCCCTTGGGCTGGGCGAGGTAGTCGATCGTGCCGTCCTTGTTCTGCGCGATGCGGAGGTACTCGTGGAACGCGGTGCGGTCGCCGATGACGAGCCGCGACATGCCGCTCATCGAGCCGCCGTTCGGCGCCATCCAATGCTCTTCGATCCAGCCGCCGTCGTGCTCGCCGCCCCATGATCCCGCGATCCACGCGAGGTCGGCCATCTTGAAGCCCGGCGCTTCCGGCTTGTCAGCGCCGGACTCACGAGCCAGCAGCAAGGCGCCCGCCACGAGCACCGGTACACCGAAGCCGATCACCACGCGCGCTCGCATCATCATCCTGCTCTCCCTTCAATCGACGACCGACCCTCTTCGTCGAGGGTCCTCAACAAGGGTATTGGAAGCGGAGACTGCCGGTCAGTTCTTGGAATCGAGCATCTGCTCGGCGAGCGAGGCGAGTTCGTCATCGCTCGGCGAGCCTTCGGCCGCCGCGGGGTCGGGCGCTTCGCCTCCCGCGCCACCCGAGCTCCCGCCGCCCATCGCCGCGACCCGCTCCGACAGGTCACCGATCGCGTTGATCTGGATCCCGAAGTTCTCTCCGACCTTCACCGCGACGCCACTGCCCAGCACGTGGTTGTTCACGCAGAGGTGGAGCGGCTCGTCGGACGACTTGGGGAGCTCGACGATCACCCCCGGCACCATCGCCAGCACATCCTTGAGCGGCATCCGCTTCTCGCCCATCAGGACGATGATCGGGACATCAAGCCTCAGGATGCGGCCCACGCCGTTAGCTGCCATGCGACGAATATCGGCCGGACCCACCCCCGGCCGTGATTTCGGACTCGGCCCTGAATAGGTCGCTGGATCAGCCCGTGAATACCCCGAGGATCAGCGTGACATTGTGCCCGCCGAAGCCGAAGGTGTTGTTCATGACGCGCCGGACCCGGGCGTCGCGGGCCTGGTGGGCCACGAAGTCCATGTCGAACGCCTCGTCGGGATGGTCAAGGTTGATCGTGGGCGGCACCACACCGTTCCGGAGCGCGCCGACGCAGGCGATCGATTCGATCGCGCCCGAAGCGCCAAGACAATGCCCCGTCATGCTCTTCGTGGACGACATGAGCATCTTCCCGCCGCGGGACTTGATGGCGTGGTCGCCGAAGACACCCTTCACCGCCGCGACCTCGGCGGCGTCGCCGAGCGGGGTCGAGGTGCCGTGGGCGTTGATGTAGTCGATGTCGGTGGGGTTCAGGCCGGCGTCCTTCAGCGCGAGTGTCATCGACCGCGCCGCGCCGCGCCCGTTGGGGTCCGGCGCAGTGATGTGCGCCGCGTCACTCGAGCAGCCGTAGCCCAGGACTTCCGCCAGAATCGTCGCCCCGCGCTGTTTCGCGTGGTCGAGCGATTCGAGGATGAAGACACCCGCCCCTTCCGCGAGCACGAACCCGTCGCGGTCCTTGTCGAACGGGCGCGACGCTCTGGTCGGCTCGTCGTTTCGCGTGGAGAGCGCTTTCATCGTCATGAACGCGCCGAGGCACAAGGGGGACACAGCCCCCTCGCTCCCGCCGG
>DASZQL010000021.1:0-11964 GCA_035549675.1 Phycisphaerales bacterium
ACCGCCTGTTGGGGCGGCTGCAGGACGAGATGGCGATCAGCGACGCCTATCTCGAGATCTCCAACATCTTCAACGCCATCGACGATGTGACAGACAAGCAGATTCTGACCTTGTGGCTCAACGACATGACGCCGGCGCGTATCGGCGAGTGCCTGGGGATGCCACGCAAGACGGTCAACTGGCGCTGGAGTCGGATCCGGGACACATTGAAAGGGGCGCTCGGCGCATGATGTTGAACGACGAATCAACTTACGGACGTGACGGGGGACGTCGGCGCCACAAGCCCCATGTGCCGTCTCCGCCGCTGGATCTCGTTGACGACGACGTGCTGGCGGATCACATCCGTACTGAAGGCGTGGCCCGTCTGGACGAGGGCACGCCGGTCTCGCTCGACCGGTACCTCGCGCTGATCCCGTCGTTGCCGCAGCGCCCGGTGCCGCTGGACGCGGCGCTCGACGTGGTGCTCCGGTCGATGTCGGGCTCCGGCACGCCCACGGCGGAGGCCATGATCTCGCTCATCAAACGGCATCCGGATCTGGAAGGGCCGATCCGCGAAGCCGCCATGCTGTCGGGCGTCTTCGCGACCGGTGCCGCCCATTCCGCCGGCCGGCAGGAGTTGATGCTTCCCACCGAGTTCGGTCCGCCGATCGACGCCGGACGCCGGCGGTACGAGCTCCGCGAGCATCTCGGGACCGGAAGCCAGGGATCGGTGTACCTCGCCGTCGACCGCACCCTTTCGGACGAGGGGCACGCGGCGCTGGTGGCGATCAAGATCATCAATCAATCAGAGCGCATGCTCACCGATCGGATGAGGCTGATCGACGAGGCTGCGAAAGCGCGGCGCATCGACCATCCGAACGTAGTCCGCGTAATCGACCGCGGCGAGAGCGAATCGGGCGACGATTACATCGTCTACGAGCACGTCCCCGGCGGATCGATCGAGAGCATCGATGCCATGCCGCTCGGGCGTGACCGGACGCGCCGGGCCGTGGCGTTGATGTGCCGCGTGGCCCGCGGCGTGCACGCCGCGCACTCGGCCGGTCTCATTCACTGCGATCTGAAGCCCTCCAACATCCTGCTCGCCGATGTGGAAACGCCGAAAATCACCGACTTTGGGATCGCCGTTCGTCGGGACGACCTGCTCTCGGCGCCGGACGTGCACCTCTGGAGGGGCACGCTCGCCTTCACGTCTCCCGAACAGTTCAACGGCGAGCCGGGCGCCGACTCGGTGCCGGCCGACGTTTTTTCGTTGGGGGGAATTTTGTATTTCCTCATCCGCGGGCGTCTTGCCTGCGGCGAAACGGCGAAGGCTATCGCCGACCGTTTAGCCTCGCCGGGCGAAATCATTGCCGGGACGCTGCTCGATGCGCCGTGCGGCGCGGATGCGGATCTCGAGGCGATCTGCCGGCGCGCGCTCGCGCGCGAGCCCGGCGCCCGGCACGCTTCGGCATCGGAGTTGGCCAACGACCTGGAGCGGTGGCTGGAGTGCAAGCCGATCGTCTGGCGAAATCCTTCGCCCCTCCGGCGCGGGCTGATGTGGATGAAGCGGAGCCCGCTGGCAGCGGCCGCGACGATCGGACTGCTGACGGCGCTTTGTCTGAGCGGCTTCGCGATCGCGGGGCTCGAATATGTGGACGGCCGCGAACGCCTCTACGACGAGTCTCAGCGCAACATGGAAATCCTGGGCGAGAAGATCTCCAACCCGCAGTGGGAATCCAAGGGCTTATACGTAATCTGGATCCTGGAGTGGATCGGCGGAACCTCGGTGATGGGCGACGCGAAGTTTAAGGAATATCTTTTCGACCACCGGGAGCAGATCATCCGCGCCCGGCTGGAACGCGCTCGACAAGAGGGGCGCGACAACGATGTCGAGCCGCTCATGTGGGAGACGTCGCTGGCGTTCTGGCTCCTTGAGGACGCCAAGAAATACGACCATGCCGAACTCGCGGCCATACTCGATCATAATCTGACCGGTTGGCTCCGGACGGCGTCGCCGGAAGACTGGACGATCGAAACGGTGCGCATGCTCCGCGCCGCGGCGACGGCGCGTTCAATCGGGGAGATCGCCTCCAAGGCAGGGAAGCCGACCGCAGATCAGCACCAAGAACTGCTCCGATGTGCCGGGACACTCCGCCATTACGTCGATGAGGCACCGCCTTCGGTGCGGCACTCGCCGATGCGGGTGCTCGCGATGCGGGCGCTGCGGCACGTTCATGCGCCGTCGCTCCTGCATATGGATCGAGAATGGCTGCACTGGGACGAAGAGATGAAACGGTGCAAGGACTTCGCCAAATAGGCCGCCATGCGGCGCGAGTCCGGCGACCCTCGACATGTCCCGCACGCGCCCGCTACGATCGGCGGCGATGAGTGCGCTTCGGTTCGAGATTTCGGCGCGGTGTTCGGTGAGTCGGGCGCGGGTGGGGCGCGTGACGACGGTGCATGGGGCGTTCGAGACGCCCGCGTTCATGCCGGTGGGGACTCAGGGGACGGTGAAGGGGTTGCTGCCGCAGATGGTGGCGGGGACGGGGAGCCGGATCATTCTGGGGAATACGTACCACCTGATGCTGAGGCCCGGTGAAGAGTTGGTGGCGCGGCTGGGAGGGTTGCATTCGTTCATGGGGTGGCCGGGGCCGATCCTGACGGACTCGGGCGGGTACCAGGCGTACTCGATGAGCGACCTCACGAAGCTCACGGATGATTCGGTGACGTTTCGATCGGTGGTGGACGGATCGATGGTGGAACTCACGCCGGAGCGCGCGATCGCGGTGCAGAACAAGCTCGGGGCGGACATCATCATGGCGCTGGATGACTGCCCGCCCAGTGTGGATCCGGCGACGCTGAATCAGACGCGGCTGCGGCTCAAGGCGCAGCAGAGTGTGCGGCGGCGCGGGTACGACCATGCGAAGCGGCTGGACGAAGCGAACGAGCGGACGATCCGGTGGCTCGAGCGGTGCAAGCGGGCGCATGCGCGCGCGGAGGCGCAGTCGCTCTTTGGAATTGTGCAGGGGGGGACGGATCTCGAGCGGCGTACGTGGTCGGCGGAGCGCGTAAGCGGGGTGGAACTGCCGGGGTACGCGATCGGGGGCGTGGCGGTGGGGGAGGGGTTTGAAGAGATCGTGCGCGTGGTGGAGCACACGGCGAAGTTGTTGCCGGAAGAGAAGCCGCGGTACTTGATGGGCGTGGGGTACGAGCGGGACATCGTCGCGGCGGTGCGCGCTGGGGTGGACATGTTCGATTGCGTGCTGCCGACGAGGAATGGGAGGAACGCGTTCGCGTTCACGAGGACAGGGGTGGTGCGGTTACGGAACGCGCGGTACACGGATGACGCGGGGCCGATCGAGGAGGGGTGTGATTGCTTTGCGTGTGCGCCGGGGAAACATGGGTGGGTGTTTCCGGGGGCGATGGGTGACGTCAATGCACCGACCGGCTCAAAGCAGCCGGTCGGTGGCACGGGGGACGCACGACTATCCGCAGAACCGGATAGTCGTGGCACCGGTGAGAGAAGAGGGGATCGTGTTGGTCATTTCAGCCGGGCCTATCTGCGGCACCTCTTTATGGCGGGAGAGATGCTGGGGCCGATCCTGGTGAGTTTGCACAATGTTCGGCACTTCCAGGGGCTGATGGTGGACATCCGGGCGGCAATTCGAGAGAATGGCTGGTCTGCGCTCGGGAGACAATGGCCCGTGGCGCGGGAGGCCTTGCCCGCATCGCCTGAGATGGCGGAGGGTTAGGGCCGAAAGGTCCGGCTGATGCGGGACCGTTGTGTTCCCCGCCTGCCTTGGCGGCGGGGTCGGGTTGGGTTGTCGGTTGAGTTTGTGAACGTAGCGCCAAGATCGGGCGACGCCAGGAGCGGCGAATGACGAGTGATCAGGGATCGACAGTGCAGATGGTTCTGGTCGGCGCGGCGCCGCCGGTGCATGGCGTGGGCGGGGGATCGGCGGGTGGCGAGGCGGCGACGCCGATACCAGTGACGGGCGCGCCGGGGGGATCTCAGCAGCAACCGGCGCCGCCCTCGAGCAACTTCATCTTCATGATGCTGCCGCTGCTGGCGGTGTTCATCCTGTTCAGCCTGATGGCGGGCCGGAAGGACAAGAAGAAGCGGGCGGAGATGATCAGTTCGATCGCGCGGCACGACCGGGTGCAGACGATCGGGGGCGTCATCGGAACGGTGGTGGATGTCCGCGACGACGAGGTGGTGCTGAAGGTGGACGAGTCCACCGGGACGCGGATCACATTCGCGAAGAGCTCGGTGCAGGGGGTCGTGAAGAAGAGCAAGAGTGAGTCGAAGGGCGAGGAATCGTCGGGCGCCGCGGCGTGAACCGCCGGCCACGGTTGTTCTCCCTCCAACAGGAATCAAGCGAAAGCCACGTATGCGACATCTGATCCGCAACGCGATTCTGGTGATTGTGGTCCTCTTCGTCTGCGGGTGGAGCCTCTACCCGCCCAAGGAGAAGCTGCGGCTGGGCAAGGACCTCGCCGGCGGCGTGAGCCTGGTCTACAACGTCGACGTCGAGCAGGCGGAATCGGCGACGGTGATCGACCGCACGATCGCGGTGCTCAAGGACCGCGTGAACCCCAGCGGCCTGTTCGAGATCGACTTCCGCAAGCAGGGCACGGACCAGATCGAGATCACGATGCCCCTTCCGACCGAAGAGGTGAAGGATCTCAAGCGCGCGTACGAGGCGGAGCTGGCGAAGCTGCACGACTACGAGCTGGACGTCGATGCCTTCGAGGTCGCGATGCGGAAGACGGGCGCCGAGCGCGAGAGCGCGCTGCAGGCGATGATGGACACGCCGGCGCGGAAGTCGCTCCTGCAGCCGGTGTACGACGCGCTGCACGAGGTGGACAGCACGCGGAAGGCGTACGCGGCGGCGAAGTCGACGGCGACGCCGGAGGAGCTGAACAAGCTGCTGGAGGCGGCGGGCGCGGCGGAGGTCGCGCTGGACACGGCGCGGCAGCGCGTGCTGCACGGGCTGGTCTCGGTCGATGAGCTCAGGGACATCATGGAGCTGCCTTCGGACCCGGTGCGGATCCGTGACACCAAGGCCATGACGGTGACGCTGATGCCGAGCCGGCGAGAGAAGGCGCTCGCGGGGTTCAAGGAGCGGCTGAGCGGCGTGACGGGTGGCGAGGAGCTTTTGAATCGGATCGCCGCGGCGCACGACACGTACTCGAAGAAGCGGCGGGGCCTCGACGATCCGGCGGACCTGCAGCGGCTGTTGCAGGGCGCCGGCGTGTTGACGTTCCGCATCGCGGTCACGCCGAGCGAGCTGCCGGAGGAGGTGGCGCGGCTGCGCAATGAGCTGAAGACGCGCGGCGCGGACTACGTGCAATCGGACAAGGCGCGCTGGTACCCGATGCACAAGGAAGACGGCTGGTTCAAGGACACGGCGTCGTACGAAGCGATGACGGCGGACCCTGCGGCGTACTTCGCCGCGAACTACCGGCTGGTGGCCGAGGCGCGCGACGGGCAGATCTATTTCCTGCTCTTCGACCAGCCGGGGTTGCGGCTGACCAAGGCGGAGGGCGACTGGGCCCTGACCAACTCGGGTCGGACGACCGACCAGCTCGGCCGTCCGGCGATCCGGTTCGACCTCGATGCGCAGGGCGGGCGTCTCATGGGCGACCTCACCGAGAAGAACGTCGGCAAGCCCATGGCGGTGCTGCTGGACGACCGGGTGTATACGGCGCCGAATCTGAACTCGCGCATCGCGGGATCGGGCATCATCGAGGGGACGTTCACGAATGAAGAAATCGACTACGTCATCAAGACGATGGCGGCCGGCTCGCTGCAGGCGAAGCTGAGTCCCAAGCCGATTTCGGTCTCGACGCAGGGCCCGGAGCTGGGCAAGGACAATCTCGATCGGGGTCTGAAGGCGTGCGTGGTGTCGTTCATCATCGTTGGCGCGTTCATGGTCGTGTACTACTTCGGGCCGGGCCTCGTGGCCGTGGTGGGCATGTTCGCAACGGCGATCATGGTGCTCGGCGCGATGTCGCTCCAGCAGGCGGCGTTCACGCTGCCCGGCATCGCGGGTATCGCGCTGACCTTCGGCGTGGCTGTGGACTCCAACGTGCTGATCTACGAGCGGCTCCGCGAAGAAGTCGCGGCGGGGAAGGACATCCGCACGGCCCTGCGGCTCGCGTACCAGCGCGCGGGCGCGGCGATCATCGACTCAAACGTCACGCACCTCATCACGACGGTGATCCTCGGCTACACGGGCACGCCCGAGATCAAGGGCTTCGCGATCACGCTGGGCATCGGCGTCATCGCGACGATGTTCATGTCGCTCGTGATCACGCGGGTGATCATGGTGCTGCTGATCGACAAGCTCCACATCCAGGCGATGAAGTACTCGCTGCCGCTGGTGATCCCGGCGCTGCAGCGTGCCATGCACCCGCACGTGAAGTGGCTGAGCCTCCGGTGGGTGTTCTGGGGATTCTCCGCCGCGGCGTGCGTGGCGAGCATCATCCTCATCGTGAAGGAAGGCCCGGAGCTGCTTGATTCGGAGTTCCGCGGCGGGACGTCGATCACGATCAGCCTGGTGGAGCCGGCGAAGGCGGATGGCTCGGCCCGCGCGCCGATCAAGATGACGCGGCACCAGGTGGAGGAGCGGATCGCGAAGATCGAGGGAACGGACGCGGCGTTCAAGGAACTGGTGAACGCTGACATCGTGCCGCTGAACGCGGACGCGGACGGGGTGACGAGCGACAAGTTCACGATCCGGACAACGATCGCGGACAGCGAGCTGATCGGCCACGCGATCGTGCGCGAGTTCCGGGACAACATCGAGACGACGCCCGCCCTCGTGTTCGAGAAGTGGAACACGGCGTCGTCGGCGGATGCTCCGGTGTACCCGGTCTTCGAGGGGAAGCTCGGCGCGAACATCAACCGCGACAACGTGCAGAACCCCGTCGAGAAGTTCATCGGCGGCGTGGTGATCGTCCTCGATGGTTTGGACAAGAACACCCCGCCCCCGACGCGGGACGAACTCAAGCGCCGCCTCGACCACGTGCGCGACCAGGGCGCGTTCCCGACCGCGCAACGGCGCGACAGCCAGTTGATTGTCATCGACGGCACGAACAACGCCGTGAAGAGCGCGGCGGTCGTCGTCGTCGACCCTCGCGTCAGCGCGTACGACCAGGCGGCGTGGCGGACCCAGCTCGCCGATGTGGAATGGAAGCTCGTGCAGGAGGGATTGACCAAGTCCTCGACCCTCGCGGGCGTGCAATCCTTCAGCCCGCAGGTCGCGCAGAGTTTCCGGACGCAGGCGATCATCGCGTCGCTGCTGAGCCTCCTCGGCATTTCGATCTATGTGTGGGTGCGGTTCGGCTCGGTGCGGTACGCGGCGGCGGCGCTGATCCCGCTCGTGCACGACGTGATCGTGGCGCTGGGCTTCGTGGGTTTATCGAGCGTGCTGTACGACGCGTTCCCGTCGGTGTCGGCGATCGGCATCCGGCCTTACCGGATCGACATGGGCATGGTCGCCGCGGTGCTGACGATCATCGGGTACTCGCTGAGCGACACGATCGTGGTGCTCGACCGCATCCGTGAGAACCGGGGCAAGCTGGCGTACGCGAGCGCGAGCGTGATCAATGACGCGATCAACCAGACGATGAGCCGGACGTTCATCACGTCGGGCACGATCATCTTCTCGCTGGTCGTGATCCTGCTGTACGGCGGCGACAGCGTGGCGAGCTTCTCGTACACGCTGCTGATCGGCATCATCGTCGGGACGTACTCGTCGATCGCGATCGCGGCGCCGTTCGTGTGGATGCGCCACCCGCCTGCGGCCTCGACGCCCAAGCGGATCACGCCGGATGCGGAGCTCGAATCGGACACGGCGCTGGCCGGGGCGTAAGGGCGGCGGGCCGGTTGGGCGACTAATCGCCAGATGCGGCTGTGGGGAAAATCTCGGGCGTTTGCGCACTGAAGTTGTTTCGGTGCCCGCATCGGCCGATAATTCTGGCGCTCACGGCCCGTAGACCTGCGACGGGCGTGGTCGCGAACGGAGCGCTCCGTGATGGCCTCGAACCAAGGCCGAGCGAGTGTGGCGGTCCTGGCACTGATGGTGCTGTGGGTGATTGTGTATTGGTGGACACCCGTGCCGCAGACCGGGTACACGGCGGTGACGTTCGATCCGGAGGTGGTGGGGCCGGGCGCGCGGGTGGATGAAGCGGAGTTGCGGAAGAACGAGCCGGTCGCGAAGCCGCCGGCCTCGGACGCGAGCAAGCCGCCGCTTCCCGTGCAACGGATCGAGGGCGCTGTGGAGCCCGAGCGGATGGTGGGCGTGATCCCGCCGACGTTCCGGCCGTATGTCGTGCAGGGCGGGGACACGGCGGAGTCGATCTCGAAGAAGCTCTACGGCACGCGCGATCATTGGAAGAGCATCGCGCAGGCGAATCCGTTCGTGGACTTCATGCACCTCAAGAAAGGCCAGGAGATCCGCGTGCCGGTGGACCCGGACAACGTGCAGGGTGTGAAAGCGCCGGGCGAGCTCGAAGCGCTTGTGCAGGTGAAGGAGTACACGGTTGAGGCAGGGGATTCGCTCTCGAAGATCGCGGAGCAGGAGTACGGGCAGTCGAAGCTGTGGACGATGATTCTCGAGGCGAACCGGACGCAGTTGGGTGATGATCCGACGTCGATCAAGCCGGGGATGAAGCTGAGGATCCCGCCGAAGCCGAGCGAGGAGACGGAAGGGGCGGGGAGGCCGTAGCACATCGCCGATGAAATCCGGCACGCGTCGCGAGGTATGCGTCAGATAGCTTGCAATGCCTTCAGAAACGGGTGGTCAATGAGCTCATCGATTCGCTCGATGGTGACGTCCGGCGATGGAAACGAGCGCACCGCCGCGGTGTCGGCGGCGTAGTGTCCCTGCCGCGGGAAGACGGTGGTGACGCGTGCGCCCCACTGTGCCTTGACCGCCGCCAGGATCCGCACCTTGTCGTCGATAAGCACGTAGTGTGCCGCCGGGTAGCGTGCCTCCACATCGGCGAGCATCGTCTCCTTGTGGAGATAGATGAGCACGCGTCCCTCGACCGCACCCCAGATCCCGGACCGTTCCACCTTCCGCGGCTGGAAGACGACGTCGCCGTCGGAGAGCACCACGGTCGGCCCGAGTCGGCCGCAGTGCGCGACGACGTCGAGGGCGCGGCGGAATAGCCGGTCCGCAAAGGGATAGTCAATCAGAAACGATGAGATGCCGAGGATCCGCTGATCGTCGGGAAACATCGCGCGGTACTTCTGCAGCGCGCCGAGGTAGTCCGCGTAGCCGATCTGGCGGCGCAACTCCTCGAAGATCGTGAAATAATGATCCCGCCGCTCGGCTCCGAATCGTTGCTCCAGGTGTGCCGCAAGGTCGCGCACCACGCTGTCGTTGTCGAGGAGGGTGTTGTCCACGTCGAACAGGAACACGACTCGGCTGGGTTGGGGCACGATCTTCTCCTGGGGTTCCGAGCGGGAGCGGTGCGATCATAAACACCGTTCGATGATTGTCGCATGGAAGGGCGCCGGCGGTGTTCGCCCGCCGGTTTGCGACGCGTGACCATTCGCCTCGGATCCTGCTCAGGGGACACTGTCACCCGCGAGCCAGTTGACCGTCTCCCACACCGGCGTCGCGAGAGGTGGGCGCGGCCATCCGGCAATGGACGTGAACGATCCCGAACGGCCCGTTCCCGCGGCGCCGGCGAGCGAAACAACCCGCTCCGCCAGCACCGGGGCGAGCGCCAGCTTCGTCGGCCACGCCGTGATGACAGGCCCGTCCTCGAGAACAGTGATGTCCTCGGGCCGAGCGCCGGAGCGTGTGCGGCCTTCCGCGCGGTCGGCGTGATACGTGGACCACTCGCACGCGCCGAGATCAAGGCCCGGCACCACCGCGAGCAGTTCGGCGCGGGCACGCTGAATGAGCTCGGCGGGCGAAAGGTTCACGCCGTCTTCCGCGATCTGGCCGCCGACCTGCCACACGCGGCGGGAATCGGGGAGGTCGATGGAGGTGATGGTGACGCGGGTGCGCGCGCCGTCGACACAGTGGCCGTGGAGAGGGGGGAGCGGGCCGCGGAGGAGGACCATGTGGAGGGGGCGGAGTTGCATGGCTCCCTCGGCGAGGCCGAGCTGGGCGCGGAGGGGGCCGTTGCCGGCGCCGGCGGCGAGGATGACGCGGCTCGCGCGGATCGTGAGCGGTGATTGATTGTGTGTGAGGGAGACGCGGATCGTTTCTCCGTCGCGCGCGGGTTCGACGCGATCAGCCGGGAGCAGGCGGTCGGCGTGCGGCCGGGCGAGTTCGGAGATGAGGGAAAAAACGTCGATGACGGGCTCGTCGACGCGGGCGACGGTGCCTGGGACGTCGCGGAGGATTTCCGGGCGCTCGTGAAGTTCTAGGGAAAGTGCTGCGGCGCGAAGGCCCAGTTGGGCGCCGATCATGCCGGCGCGGGAGCGGAGGGAATCGGTCCGCCAGAGGTAGCAATGTGGAGAACGGAGCGCGACACGGGACAGATCGGGGCCCTCCGTGGAGCGGCCTGCGAGGCATTCGCGCCAGAGGTCGGGCATGTCGCGGATGGCTTTGGCGGAGGGGCTGAGGAAGCCTGAGAGGGTGTACTTCAGGCCGCCGTGGATGATGCCCTGGGAGGCGCCGGTCTGGCCGGCGCCGAGGGCGGTGGTTTCGACGAGGCAGGCGTCGTGGCCGGCGCGGCGGAGGGAGTCGAGGATCCAAAGGCCGGCGACGCCGCCGCCGAGGATGAGGATGCCGGTGGTCAAGTCAGTCGAAGTCATCGGTTCGCGCGGAAGAACTTGGGCGTGTAGAGTGCGTATGCCGCGAGAGCAAAGACGCGGCGAGACCGCATGGTACCGAGACGACCACTAGGCAGGACAGGGATCACGGTCAGCGCGCTGGGCCTCGGCACGGTCAAGCTCGGCCGCCGCGCCGGTGTGAAGTACCCGCACGCCTTCGAGATCCCCGACGACGCCACCGCCGCCCGGCTTCTGGACACGGCACACGGCCTCGGGATCAACCTTCTCGACACCGCCCCCGCCTACGGCATCGCGGAGGAACGGCTCGGAAAGCTTCTTGCCGGGCAGCGCGACCGATGGGTCCTCGGCACCAAGGCCGGCGAGGAGTTCAGCGAAGCCACGGACGAATCCCGTTTCGATTTCTCCGCCGCGGCTGTTACCGCGAGCATTGAGGGGAGCCTGAAGCGCCTGGGCACCGATCGCCTCGATATCGTCCTCCTGCACTCCGACGGCCGCGATACCGAGATCATCGAGCGCAGCGGGGCGCTCGACGCGCTGGCTGCGCTCAAGGCGGCAGGCAAGGTCCGCGCGATCGGAATCTCGAGCAAGACACGGGAGGGCGCGATGCTGGCGATTGAGCGGTGCGATGTAGTCATGGTTGCGTACAGCGAAACGGAACGGGGCGATGAACGCGCCATCGCCGAGGCGCACCGCCGTGGCGTCGGCGTGCTGGTCAAGAAATCGCTCGCCAGCGGCCATGCGCCGGACCCCAGCGCCGCGATCCGATTCGCGCTGGCGAACTCCGGCGTGTCCAGTGTGATCGTCGGAACGATCAACGAGTCGCACCTTCGGAGCAACGCCTCGGCGGCGAAGTGAGCACGGGGAGTGGGAGGGGGAGGCCGGCGGCTCAGCAGTCCTGGCCCCAGTTCTGGATGATGACGGCGATGTCGGAGACGCCCCGGGCGCCGTTGCCGTCGAGGTCGCCGAGGGTGCCGGGCGAGCCCGTGACGAACCAGTTCTGGATCACAACAGCGATGTCCGACACGCCGACGGAATGGTTGCCATCGGCATCGCCGGGGCACACCGGGGGCTGGAAGGTCACGGTGAGTCGGGGTTTGAGGTTGGGATCAGCGACTTCGTGGGTATCGAAGCGCTTGGTGGTCATGCCGGCGGCTTCGTTGGTCTTGAGAAGCCAGCCGTAGTTGGGCGCCGTGGCGTCGAGCCAGGCCTGGACATCGGTG
>DASZQL010000022.1:0-2692 GCA_035549675.1 Phycisphaerales bacterium
AGAAAGTCAGCGGTGCGAGTGCGAATGAGACCGGAGGTCGCGGGCGAATCGGTGGTGAACATGGGCACACGATTCGGGCGCGGCGAGGCTTGGGCAAATGGAATCGGGCGCAAGTCCGGAAGATTGCGCACAGGGGTAGCCGGTGCGCTGAAAAAAGTTCATCGCAGGGGCGCGGAGGACACAGATCAAGAGAGGAGAGGCGGGCGTCACGCCGACGCGGACTTCACATCCGCGAACAGCGGCACCAGCCGGTCGATGTGCGCGGCGGAGAGGATCGAGGAGATCGCCGGCGGGACCGCGGCGAGGCGGACCACGCCGCCGGTCTCTTTGAGGAGCTTGTGCAGGCGAACGATCGCGGAGATGCCCATCGAGGAGAGGTACTCGAGGCCGCCCATGTCGAGGACCATGACGGCGGGCTTGAGGTTGGCGAGGCGGTTGAGCTCGGTTTCGAGTTGCTCGCTCTCGGGGCCGCCGGCCTTGCCGGTGAGGTGAACGATGTAGCCCTTGTGCATGGTCTCGACGGTGTAGTTGAACGTGCTCACAGGTGCTTTCTCCCAGGAGTTGGCCGCGCCGGGCGGGATTGAAATGCTACCCGAAAATAGGGGAGTCGCGGCGGGACGCGGAGAAGGCGGGAGGAACAGGATTCACCGCAGAGGACGCGGAGGAAGAGGAGGAGAAACATCACGTCGAACCGCAGCGAAGACCAGCCGCGGTTCTTCGTGATCGGTGTCCTGATCAACCGGGAGACCAGAGCACCGATTACTCAGAGCCGTAATCGGTGGCACGATCGGTGCTACCCGTCGCAACTCAGCGACTCTCTCTACATCTCCGGCGCGAAGCCGCGGCGCATGGTGTTTTCCGTGAAGATCCTGGGCTCGACGAAGTGTTGGAGGTACTCGTCGCCGCCGGCTTTGGAGCCGAGGCCTGACATGCCGAAGCCGCCGAAGGGTTGGCGGCCGACCAAGGCACCGGTGATGCCGCGGTTGAGGTAGAGGTTGCCGACGCGGAACTCGCGCTTGGCGCGGGTGAGGTTCGAGGGTTTGCGGGAGAAGACGCCGCCGGTGAGTTTGTAGGGGGAATCGTTGGCGACGCGGAGGGCTTCGTCGAAGTCCTTGACGCGGATGACGGCGAGGACGGGGCCGAAGATCTCGTCGCGGGCGATGTCGTGGTCGGGGTGGACGTTGGTGAAGATGTGAGGGGGGACGAAAGAAGCGGAAGAAGGAGGAGATGAAGGCGTAGAAGAACCGGAGCCCTCACCCTGCCCTCTCCCAGAGGGAGAGGGTTGGGAAGCGGACGCGGAGGATGCGCCGGTGATTGTTGGCGGCGGGTCCATGGCGAGAGCGAGGGTGGATTGGGCCTTGCCGCGGGCGATGTAGGAGTTGATTTTCTGCGCGGCCTCGGCGTCGATGACGGGGCCGACGTCGGTGCCGGGCTTGGTGGGGTCGCCGATGACGAGGGCCTTGGTGGATTCGACGAGGCGCTCGACGAAATGGTCGTGCACGGCGTCGAGGACGATCACTCGCGAGCAAGCGGAACACTTCTGGCCCTGGAAGCCGAAGGCGCTCTTGCGGACGGCGAGGACGGCCTCGTCGAGGTCGGCGGATTCGTCGATGATGATGGCGTTCTTGCCGCCCATCTCGCAGACGACGTGCTTGATGCGGGAGAGAGAGGGACCGGGGACCGGGGACCGGGGACCAGAAAAGGAAGAGGAAGAGGAAGAGGAAGAGGAAGAGGAGAGAGACGACGGAGAAGAACCGAAGCCCTCACCCTGCCCTCTCCCAGAGGGAGAGGGTGCGGAATGAGACGCGAAGGGCGAGGGCGGGGCGGCGGCGTTGAGGATGTCGAGTCCGACGTCTCGCGAGCCGGTGAAGGCGATCAGGGCGACGCGTGGATCGCGAACAAGGGCCGCGCCGGTGGTTTCGCCGGGCGCCGGCATAAAGTGGAGCGCGTCCTTCGGAATGCCCGCCTGCCACAGAATCTCAGCAAGGATCGCCGCGATGCCGGGAGTCTGCTCCGCCGGCTTGACCACCACCGTGTTGCCCGTGACCAGCGCCGCGGCGGTCATGCCGCAGCAGATGGCCAACGGGAAGTTCCACGGCGAGATGACGACCGCCACGCCCCGCGGCTGGTGCCACTGCTCGTTGAGCTCGCCGGTGAAGCGGCCGAGGCGCTTGGGCTCGAAGAGTGGGATCGCCTCGCGCGCGTAGTACTCGCAGAAGTCGATCGCCTCGCACGTGTCGGCGTCGGCCTCGCGCCATGTCTTGCCCGACTCCTTGATCATCACGGCGGAGAGCTCGTCGCGGCGCTGGCGCATGATCTCGGCGGCGCGGATAAGCATCGCGGCACGGTCGCGCGGCTCGGTGTCGCGCCACGCGGGGAAGAACGCGTGGGCGCGCTCGACGGCGCGGGCGGCGTCGGCGGGAGTCTTGTCGTTCGCGATGCGGGGGACGCTGGCTTTCGCGACGGCGGCGGCGAAGGTTTCGCGCGTCGCGCGGTCGGAGAATTCGCGGAAGGGTTCACTCAGGAAGGGGAGGTTGTCGGCGAAGTTGGGGATGGCGGGGGAGAGTTGATGACGTGAGGCGGAAGCAGAAGACAGAGACTCGGGAGAAGAGGATGTAGAAGAGCCGAAGCCCTCACCCTGCCCTCTCCCAGAGGGAGAGGGTGCGGAAGACCCGGCACGGAGTGCCGGGCC
>DASZQL010000023.1:0-13040 GCA_035549675.1 Phycisphaerales bacterium
CGTCCTCTGGTTCATCGCGCCGGCTGTATTTCTCACGGCGCTCCTCCACCCCGCGCTGGTCCGCCGCCTGGACGTCGCCGCGATGTTCGTCTGGATCGCCGCGGCTCTCGTCGGTCTCGTCAGCACGATCGCCTGGGCCGAGAACGCCCGCCGTCTCCTCGCCCGCGCCCACGGCCCGGTCACCTGGTGGATTCTCGTCGCCGCCTCCGTCGCGAACTTGGCGCTGATGGTCGTGCTGGTGAAGAAGCTGTATTGATCCGGCCCCGCTACACCTACACTCGTACGCGATGTCCCGCTCGAAACGCTCGCACGATCGCTGCCCAGCCTGCGGCTACGACGTCACCGACCAACTCCGCATCGGCGTCCACCACTGCCCCGACTGCGGCGGGCCCATCAGCCGCTCCCTCTGCGCCCCGCAAACCCCACTGTGGCGCACAACGCTCGCCCACCTCGGCATTCTGCTGCTGGTGCTCGCCGTCGGTGCGCTCCTGGCTTGGGCCATTTGGAGCATCGTGGTGCCGCACACCCAATCGATCCGTTACCGGAGAGCAGCGATCGGGGGCATCATCGCCCTCGCCCTGATCGCGCTCGTCAAGCTCTACGCCTGGCTGCTCGAAGTCGTCCGCCAGCGCCGCTGAAAATCAAAATCAGGATTCCCTTTCTCTCTTCTTCCTCTGCGGACTCTTCGCCTCTGCGGTGAATGATTGTCCGTCTTCTCCGCGCTCTCCGCGTCTCCGCGGTGAAACTTCCTTTCACCAGAGCGCCCGAACCCGGATCGTCTCCGGGATCTTCTTCAGCCCCTCGCGCACCGCCTCGCCGTGCTCGGGGCTGATGTCGAGGATCACGTAGCTGTACCGCGGGTTGCTCTGCAGGTACTCCGCGAAAATGTTCACGCCGAGCTCCGCGATCATCCCGTGCAGCTTGCTCAGCACCCCCGGCACGTTGTGGTGGTAGTGCAGCACACGATGCTTCCCGTCGTGCAGGAGCGGCAGTTCGACCTCCGGGAAGTTCACCGACCCGCTCGTTGTGCCGTTGTTCATGAACCGCGTGAGCTTCCCGCTCGTCTCCTCCGCGATGTTCTTCTGCGCCTCCTCGGTGCTCCCCGCCACGTGCGGCGTGAGGATCACGTTCGCAAGCCCCCGCAGCGGCGACTCGAACATCTCATCGTTCCCCTCCGGCTCAACCGGGAACACGTCCACCGCCGCCCCCGCGATGTGCCCGCTCTTCACCGCGCCAGCCAGCGCCGCCGGATCGACGACCTCACCGCGAGCGTTGTTGATGAACAGCGAACCCTTCTTCATCTTCGCGAACTGCGCCGCCCCCATCATCCCGCGCGTCGATTCCGTCAACGGCACGTGGAGCGACACGATGTCCGCACGCTCGAGCAGCTCGTCGAGCGACTTCGTCGCCGAGGCATTCCCGAGCGACATCCGGTCCGCGGCGTCGTAGAACACCACGCACATCCCGAGGTTCTCCGCGAGCACCGAGAGCTGGCTCCCGATCCGTCCGTACCCCACGATCCCGAGCGTCCGGCCGCGCACCTCGTGGAACCCGACCGCCGTCTTCTTCCACACGCCCGCGTGCATCTCCGCGGACCGCACCACGAGCCCGCGCTGCAGCGCCACGATCTCCGCGAGCGTGAGCTCCGCGACGCTCCGGGTGTTGCTGAAGGGAGCGTTGAAGACCGCGACACCCTTCTCCGCCGCCGCGTCCAGCGACACTTGGTTCGTCCCGATGCAGTAGCACCCCACGCCCCACAGCCGCGTCGCCTGCTCAAAGAACTCGGGTGTGAGCTTCGTCTTCGATCGGATGCCGACCAGATGCGCATCCCCCGCCGCCTCGATCAGCTCCCTCCCCGACAGCGCCTTGGCGTGCGTCTCCACCGTGAACCCCGCCGCGCGCAGCAGCTCCACCGCGCGCGGATGGATCCCCTCGAGCAGCACGACCTTGATCTTGTTCAGCGGGTAACTCGTCGCCATTCGTGGTCCGCATTCCTGAATCGGGTGGGCCGAAGCTTATCCTGAACACAAGCCGATCAGCCGCGACGATTCATCGAGTCCGATGACATTCTCCGTCTCAGAATCTGCGCCGCTGTACCCCATAATTCCCGCGTTTTGCCGCCATCTCCTCGGCACACCGCCACTCCTCGCCGATTCTTGATTCATGATGTGAAGGGCCGCCCCGCACGGCCGCCCCGGAGTGTCCTCAACATGACGTCACATGCCATCCGCGCCGCCGCGGCCGCCTCGCTCGCTTTCATCAGCACTGCTTCGGCCCTCGCCGGACTTTCCGTCGTCATGCAAACGGAAGACCCTGTCCCCGACCAGCCCGGCATCGTCATCACCGAACTCGGAATGCCCGCCATCGCCGGCGGCCAGCAGGGTGGCATCCTCTTCACCGCCCGCGATTCCTCAGGCCGGAGCCTCGTCATCAAGGCCGGCACGCTCTCCGCAGGCGGCGGCTACTCCTTCTCCGTCATCGACGGCGGCACGATCCACCTCCCCGGCGCGCAAGGCGGTGGCTGCGTTTTCGACGGCATCTGCTTCTTCGGCACCGAAGGCCGTCGCATCGCTTCCTGCCGGCGCATGGCCGAGGGGATCGTCGGCCTGTACGTCATCGACCCCTCCGTCTCGCCGCCGAGCGTGACACGCCTCCTCGACAACCGCACGCCCATCCCCGGTCTCCAGGGCTTCTCGCTCGCCGGCATTCTCGAGGCCGATCTCGATGGCGACACCGATGAGCTCGCATGCATCGTCGACGGCTTCCAAGCCGGCGTGCCGAAGAAAGTCTGCCTCTTCATGCATGGTCTCGGCGACGCCGCGGGCCCTGCTGTTGAGGTCCTTATGCAGACCGGCGACCCCAGCCCGCGCAACCCTGAGTGCACCGTCTCCGAAATCGCGCATGTCCGGCTCAGCGACGGCCGGACCGACTGGAAATGTCAGGACGCATGTCTCGATGGGACCGGGGGCGGCACGCTATGCGGAAAGACGAGGCACTTCCGCGGCGCTTCCGACCCTGAAGTTCAGGTCATCGCATCCACCGGCGACCCCATCCCCGAAATCGAAGACACCATCGCCGACTTCGACACCGGCATGATCGTCGGCGACGACGACTACGCCATCCTACGGTCCGCCGGCGGCTGCACCGTCATGGCGCGCATCCCTCGCGCCGGCGGCGGCCGCGACCACCATATCACTTGCTCCTGCACCCACCTCATCCGCGGCGAGTCCGACGCCGAACGCACCAACTTCGCCATTCTCTTCCAGGGCAACAAGCCCTCCGACGACTGCGACGACGCGAGTGAAGAGCTCCTCAGCATCGATACGACCGGCCATATCGACGTCGGTCTCTCGATCGGCCAGCCGCTCGCGGGCTCGACGGTTGCGGGTTTTCGCTTCCAGCCCGAAGGCACCAAAGGCCGCCGTGTCAGAGCGAACGCCGCGCTTGCCAACGGCCGCTCCGCCATCGTCGCCGGCTCCGCCGGTTCATCGACTCCGTGCGACGCCGACGCCGACCAGAACGGCGTCATCGGACTCGGCGATATCGCCATCATGGTTCTCAACTGGGGTCGCTCGGTGTTCCCCGGCGATACCGAGAGCGGCGACGCCAACCTCGACGGCGTCGTCAGTCTTGGTGACATCGCCCGAGTCATCGCCGGCTGGGGCGGCGCGCAGTGCCAGCCGTAGCACGCACTCGAGCGACATCCACTCCCTCCCCCGACTCCGATCGGGGGAGGTGCCGAGGGGGCGCGCCGCATGATGGAGGGGGCGGGTGTTCTACACTCCCCTCATGCTCCGCCAACTCCTCGCTCTGAGCGCCGTGCTCCTCATGCTCACTCCCGCCCACGCCGCCCCCACCATCCACCGTCTCGAAACCGGCAAGTGGCGCGCGTGGGTCGAGATCACGCCGAACCCTGATCCCAGCGCCGAGTCGTTTCCCTTCGAAGCCGCCCAGCACCGTGTCCCCTTCGAGCTCGAGCTCGCCCGATGGGAGGGCGGCGTCAAAGCGTGGCTCGTCAACGCCGGCGAGCGCATCGAGGTCCCCCGCACCACGTGGGCCGAAGGCCAGCTCACGATCAGCATCGATTATTACGACTCCACCATCGAAGCCGCCGTCAGCGAGGACGGCAAGACCATGGTCGGCCAGTGGAAGAAGCGCCGCGGCTCGGACAAGTGGGGCGTCATGCCCTTCGGTGCGACCGTCGGCGAGCAGCCACGCTTCCCGCATTTCAACCCGCCAGGCGCTCATCATGATTCTCTTCCTCTTGCCAAGCGCTGGCGCATCAACTTCGCCGACGACCCCGACCCTGCCATCGGGATCTTCGACTTCGATCAGAACGGCATCGTCACCGGCACGATCCTCACGACCACCGGCGACTACCGGTTCCTCGCCGGCGTCTACCAGTCCGGAGTGCTGCTGCTCTCCGCCTTCGACGGCTCGCACGCCTTCCTCATCGGCGCCGTCCAGCACCAACCCGGCAAGCTCAAAGGCGACTTCTACAGCGGCAACTGGGCCCACTCTACATGGACCGCCGAAGCCGACGACACCGCCGCCCTCCCCGAAGGCTGGTCCACCGACACCATCCGCAAGGACAAATCCCTCAAGGATGTCTCCGTCCGCACCCTCGATGGCCTCTCCCTCACCCTCGACGACCCCCGCGTCCGCGGCGAGCGCGGCACCCTCTTCGCCCTCTTCGGCACCTGGTGCCCCAACTGCCTCGACGAAACCAGACTCCTCGCAGAACTCCACGAAAAATATTCCGCGCGCGGTGTGAAAATCGTCGGCCTCGCCTTCGAGCTCACCGGCGACGAAACCCGCGACCGCGACAAGGTCCGCCTCTACGCCGAGCGCTTCAAGGTCCCCTATCTCCTGCTCCTCGCCGGCGTCTCCGAAAAATCGAAAGCCGCCGCAGCCATGCCGATTCTCGAGCGCATCAAGGCCTACCCCACGACGCTCTTCGTGGACCGCACCGGCACGATCAAGTCCATCCACACCGGCTTCTCAGGCCCCGCCACCGGCGACGAATACACCAAGCTCCGCGCTGCCTTCGAGAAACACATCGAGCAACTGATCGCCGAATAGCCTCCTCAGCTCTTCATGGTTCTCACTCGCAAGAAACTCCCCCGCTCCAAGCTCCCCACCTGGAGCCACCCGCCCATCTACGCCGCCGTGCGCGCCGCCACCGCCGCCGCGCAGCTCTTCCCCTTCGACGAAACCGTGCGCGTGATGCGAGGCATGGCCGGCGGCTTCGCCTCCCTCCCCTTCAACCGCACACGCCTCCGCCGCGCCACCGACAACCTCTCGTGGTGCTTCCCCGACTGGTCCGCCGAAAAAGTCCACGAGCACGCGATCGAGGCGTACCGCCACCTCTTCACCGTCGCCGCGGAGATCGCCTACACCCCGCGCCTCATTTCCTCCGACTCCTACCCCAACCACGTCGAGCTCGGCACACTCGCCGAGGGTCTCCGCGAGCTTCTCACCGATCGCCCCGCCATCCTCATCGCGGGGCACTGCGGCAACTGGGAACTCCTGGGCACCACCCTTGCCGTTCTAGGCCTCCCGGTCCACGCGCTCTACCGCCCTCTCGACATGCGCCCGCTCGATAACTGGGTCCAGGACTCCCGCTCCCGCCGAGGCCTCACGCTTGTCAACAAGTTCGGCGCCTCGCATGTCCTCCCCGACGTCCTCACCCGCCGCGAACCCGTCGGCTTCATCGCCGACCAGAACGCCGGCGAACGGGGTCTCTACGTCCCCTTCTTCGGCCGCCTCGCTTCGACGTACAAATCCATCGCGCTTCTCGCCATCCGCTTCAACGCCAGTCTCGTCTGCGGCATGGCCCGCCGCCTCACCCCCGCCGAGCGCGCTCTCTCCGCAAGCCACGGCGACGGACACGACGGCTCCAGCGCCTTCTCCTATCACATCGACATCATCGACGTCATCCGCCCCGAAGACTGGCAGGGCGGCGGCCCCGCCCGCACCGACGCCCACGGCGTCCCTCTCGTCAGTTCCTCTCCACCTCCCGACCCCATCTATTACATCACCGCGCGTTACCGCCGCGCGATCGAGACGATGGTCCGCCGCGCCCCCGATCAGTACCTGTGGATGCACCGCTACTGGAAAACCCGCCCGCCCCACGAGCGCGACGGCAAGCCCTTCCCCCCGCGCCTCCGCCAGAAACTCCTCGAACTCCCGTGGATGACCGCCGACGAACTCGACCGCATCACCGACCGCTCCGCCCGCGACGCCGAGGAAATCCGCCAGCACGGCAAGCTTCGCCACTGACTGATGAAGGCATGGGGTCGTTCCTCCCTCCATTCCGATGGGGGGAGCTGTCATGCGCAGCATGACGGAGGGGGTTTCTGAGCCAGGGAGTTGCAGAGGGGCGGCACGCCCCCTCTGCGTCCGCGGCCTTGTTTCACCCCAAAAACCCGCCCTTCACGCGTTTCATCGCCGCGCGTAACATGGTCCCCCCTTGTCACGCACCCGCTCCATTCTCCTGGTCAAAGTCCTCGACAATTCCACCGGTGGGGGAGGGGGAGACGACGATCCGCCGCCCTCGATGCTTTCCGCCGTCCCCTTGGGCAGCGCGAAGCAGATCACCGATGCCCTCGCCCCCTTCAACATCGCCCCCGACGGCGACCCGCTCACCATCGGCATCCTCTTCGGCCCCGGCCTGACGATCCAACTCCCCATGACCGGCGACAACCAGCCCGTCCAACAAGTGATGGCGATGCTCGACGAAGAGGACATCGCCTGGCCCGTCATCATCCGACTCTGCCGCCGCCTCAACTGGAAACTCATGGACCCCGCCTCCGGCCGCATCTTCGGCGTCGGGTAAAGTCTCGCTCCGATGGAGCGGCCTGCGTCCCGCAGGCCGTCGGAACCCTTTGATCCGAGTGTCGCCCCCGCAAACCGCAAGACGCAAACCGCCCCATGCCCCAAGAAGTCAAATCCAACGACCCGCATCAATCGACCGAGCGCCCGTCTCTCCAAGGCCTCTGCGCCACGCGCGACGACGAACGCGCCCTCCTCGACGCCCTCGAGCAAGCCTTCGACTACCGCGGCGACGTCACCATCACACTCGCCGGGGGGGGCGGCGCCAAGACCATCTCCGGCTACATCTTCGACCGCCGCACCGGCCAGACGCTCCGCGACTCGTACCTCCGCCTGATGACCGCGACCTCTGACGACAAGGTCAAGGTCGTCTACGCCGACATCGAGCGCCTCGAGTTCACCGGCAAGGACACCGCCCACGGCAAGACCTTCGAGAGCTGGCTCAAGCGCTACGTGGACAAGAAACTCAAAGGCGAAAGAGCCAGCATCGAGAGCGAAAAGCTCGATTGAAAGTGCCCCATCACCCGCACTGATGGAGGCGTCGGCGCCAGCCGACGGGCTTGGTCTTCACGAGCCACGAGTTTGAGCGAGCGTTCTTCCTCGACCGTACCGCGCACTCAGTCCGCGGCCGCTTCTTTCTCCCGCCGAAACACGCACAACCACGCCCCGGTGCCGCCCGCTTCGCGCGGCTCAAACGTCATCTGCACCAGCGACCACCCGAACGCCCCTTCCGCCGAGAGCTGCGCCGAAAGTTCCGACTCCGGCCCCCGTAACCGCACGACCCGGTACTCAATGGAAGTGCCCATCGCGACTCTCCTTTCCGCCCCCACTCCCTCTCGGAGCGGGTCGGGGTGAGGGCTTCTGTCTTCTACACCGTCTTCGCATCGATGCCTTTATTTCTGCCGGGGAGTTGCAGAGGGGCGGCAAGCCCCCTCTGCATCCGCGATCAACTGACATCACTCTCCACCTCAACTCATTTCACATTGATCGCATCGCGCAGCCGCTTCAACACGTTCACCTTCTCCTCATCGCTCGCCCCAGGCGGCTCGTTCACGAATCGCTCGATATCCCCGCGCGCCGGATGACCCGCCTGATTTGCCGCGAGCCACTCGAGCGCCTTCTGCTTCTTCGCCGCGTCACTGGTCACCATCGCCCCGATCTCCGTGCGCAGCGCCACCAACTCCGTGTTCGACCCCGCCGTCGGCGCGAGCGACGACAGCGCGCGGATCGAATCGGGATGATTCGCCATGAGTGCCACCGCCGCGGGCGCGCGTACGGCGTTCGTCCCCACCGCGAGCCGCTGGTACATCTGGATCTCAGCGCCCTGCTCGCCCGTCGCGAGCGTCTGTTTCCCGCGCCCGCCGACCTGGATCTCGGCGATCACGTCGGGCGTCGGCGTCGGGTCGTGGCACGCCCCGGCGATGTCCTTCTCCGCGCCCTCCGCGTCGTACCCCACGAGTTTCCCCGTGGGCACGAGAAAGAACTCGCTCCGCGCGTACCCCGCCTTCAGCTCATACAGCTGTGAGGCGGGGTTCTGCGCGAGCGACAGCCCCACCGTCGATTGCGTGCTCGCCAGCACATTCTCACGCAGCACGCGCTCGGCGCACCCGCCCACGCTCCCCACCGTCAGCGTGATCACCGCCGCCGCCGCGCCGACTATTCCACCAACGATCCCTCGCTTCGCGAACGTTTTCACGAGTTCCCTCCCCTGACTGGTTACTCATCGCACTCGATCACCATGCCCGCCGATCGCACGATCGGCGTGACCCTCGCCTCGACGCTTCCATCGCGGCGTGAAACAACCTCAAGCAGCGCCTCCCCGCCAACATCCACGCGCGACATCAACCACTCCGCCGCCCCAACCACCAGCACCGGCCCGCCCGTCCACGCGCCGGCGATCAGCCCCGACGCCGACATGCGATCAACGTGAACGCCGCGAACCGCGCGGTCGCGCCCGCCGCGTTCTCGCGCGGCGCTGCTCTCCGTGCCGCGGCTTTCGTTGCCCTGATCGAAAGCCGTGTTCGCCGCCACATCGACCATCCCCACGCCGATCACCAGGTGGTGCCGCACCCCGTTCGATTCCCACGAGCACCCCGCCGCCGTGCCCATCAGCGAAACCATCGCCGTTCGCGCCGCTCGACTCATCGCAACACGCCTGCTCATCGCGCCTCCCCCCTCGTTCTTACGAGCGCGGCTTCGCGACGTCCAGAGCTTCCCGGCGCAAGTCCATCTTTTTGCCGCACGAACACGGACTTGCGCGCCAAGTTTCTTCGTGACAGGGCCTTCGGGACTGAGCAGGGGAATTACAGAGCCGCGACGCGATCGCATCACTCTCGCGGCGAAGCGGGCGGCCATCGGGCCGGTAAACTCATCGCGTGGCGACGTTTCTTCTCAAGACCGAGCCGGGCGACTACTCCTTCGCGGACCTCGTGCGCGACAAGAAGACCTCGTGGACCGGCGTGAAAAATCCCGCGGCGCAGGCCGCGCTCCGTTCCGTCAAGAAGGGCGACGAGGCGTTCATCTACCACACAGGCGCCGAGAAGCAGATCGTCGGTCTCGCACGCTTCACGGGCGCGGCATACGCCGATCCCGCCGACAAAGCGGGCAAGCTCGTCGCCGCGGACCTCGCGCCGGTCCGTGCCGCGAAAGAGCCTGTCACGCTGTCGCGCGTGAAAGCCGACGCCCGCTTCAAGGACTTCGCGCTCGTCCGCCAATCGCGCCTCAGCGTCATGGCGGTTCCTCCGAATCTCGACAAAATCCTCAGGGAATGGGCCGGTTTCTAGTCCCTTCTTCTGAACGACTGGAGTTTTTTCAATGCGTCCCATGACGATGATCGCCCCGCTCCTCGCCGCCGCGCTGTCCGCTTCGCTGGTGCTGTGCGGGTGCGCGTCAACCGAAAGCACGACCGCGCCGGCGCCGGAAGCCGCGACCGAGGCGACGGGCCAGTGGATCCCCGCCGCGGAACCGAAGTTCGCGACCATCGCGCGCAGCACGACCTACGCGCGGGTCCATTCCAGCACACACGACCTGCTGGTCTTCGAAGACCCCTACTCCGACGGCACGATGATCTGGCTGATTTCGATCCCGAGCACGGCGCGGCTCAGCCAGCCGATCGATCTCGAGCGGGGCGAGAAAGCCGCGGCGCGCGGGTGGGTGATCGAGCGGCTGGGGAACGGGCGCGAGTCGCACCTCGCGGAGCTCGACGGCCGTGTGGTCGTTCACGCGAAAGACGCGGAAGTCGTGCGCGCGACGGCCGATGTGAGCGCGGTCCGCGGCCCGGCGGCGGCGGGGAGCGAGTTCGACTCGCGCGTGAGACTCACCCGCAAGCTCGAGTGGCTCCGGACGGTGGTCGTCACGCCCGAGTACAGCGAGCTTCCGACGCGGTCCGGAGTGTCCACTAAAAAGTAAACAACCAGCCGCGGATCCGGATGAACGGATGGATCGCATGACCGTGTTCGTGCGCGCGCCGTTGGTGGGTTGTGCGATCGCGGCGACGGTGGTCAGTGCGCTTGATCGGGATCGACAAGGTGCGGCAGGAGCACGGGCTCGCTCAGAGGCGACACCTCGTACAGCACCAGGTTCCCGACGACCGACTTGAACATGTGCAGGTCGGCGGACTCCGGCTTCGCGAGCGCGCGGTCGACGGAGATGTGGTCGATGAGCACAAGGACTTCCTGTCCCTTGTAGTGCGCCATGAGAACGAGCGTGGCTGGGCTGATGATCTGGCTGTAGGAACCGCCGTAGGCCCAGCCGACGAGCGAGATGTCGCCGGTGGCGAGCGAGGCGGGGGTCATCATGAGCCCCTGGCCCATGCGGACGCGGACGGCCTGGATGAATCCAGGGTTGTCGGTGCAGACGAAATCGGGTCTGAAGCCGTTGGCATGGAGCGCGCGATAGACGGCCTCGGGCGTGGTGATGGAGGGGCCGTTGCCCGAGCGCATCATGAAGTTGCCGACGATGAGGGCCAGGAGAATCACGGCGGCGGCGGCGAACTGCCAAGTACGGCGCGGCTTCTTGGGAAACTGAAGCGGCGCGGGCGGCTCGGCGACTGGGGACTGAGCCGGGCCGGTGCGCTCGCGCGGGGCGTCGGGGTTGTAGAGGTCGCGCAGGGCGCCCATGGCGCGCTCGTGCCGCTCCAGCTCGGCGCGGAGCGCGGGCTCGGATTCGAGACGCTGCTCGAAGGCGGCGCGCTCGGCGTCGTTCAGCACGCCGTCGGCGTAGGCGCTGATGAGGTCGTCGGGATGGATCGGCGTGGGGCTCACGGGCGGGGTTCAGTTTCATCGGACAGCGCGGCGCGGAGGGCCCGCGAAGCGCGGAAAAAATGACTCATCGCGGTGCCCTCGGGGATCGAGAGGGCGGCGGCGATCTCTTTATATGACAGGCCCAGCGCGCCGCGGAGCACGACACAAGCGCGGGGGGTCTCGTCGAGGGTATCGAGGGCTCGTTCGAGGCGCTCGTTGGTTTCGGCGCGGTCGAGAGCGGACAGCGGGGAGGCCCCGGGTCGGTCGTTGTGCTCGAGACTGCCGGCGGGCACGACCGGGTCGCGCTGGACCTTGCGGCGTTGGTTGAGCGCGGTGTAGCGGACGATCTGGCTCGCCCAGGCGAGAAAGTTGGTCGCGGGATCAAACTCGGCGGCTTTCTGGAGTGCGATCACAGCGGCATCCTGAACCACATCGTCGGCGAGCGCGCGATCGCGAACGATGGCGACAGCGATGCCCCAGAGCGGCCGCCGGTGCTGCTCGAGCAAATCGGTGATCTGGCGGCCGTCCATGGGATTGCGCGCACGCAGGGCCTGACCCGGACCGGTAGACCCGGCGCCGGAATCATTCTCTATGTGAATGTCGCCGTGTGGGGCGGTCATTGCGTGGAAATCTGGGCGAAAAACGGACCAAAAGTGGCATCCGGGGCCCCTGCGGAGGGATGACCGGCGAGGAAGGCCAAGAAACATAGGACGCCGCGTCATGGCGAGCGTTGCGGGCGGGGTTCGGAGAGACGGGAGACCGAAAACTGAAACAGGGAGCTGCAAGGAGCGTCGTGGCTCTGGACATCAGCGGGTGCAGGGGACACACCCAAGCCTGACAAACACACCAGCGGGCGAGACGGCCGGAGGAGGCCGTCTGGTGTTCCCCTACGTCCGCGTCGCCCCGTGCACAGGCGGGGCCCCGGGACACAGGAGTACGAAGTCTATGCAGAGTTCGAAGGATCGAGTTGAGATGGATCTGATCGGGGCCGCGCTGGCTTTGGCGATGATGCTGGGACTGAGCGGCGAGGCGGATGCGCAGCTCGTCCGGTCCGGCGCAGGAGACGCCGCGACCGTGACGGGCGCGCTCAATCAGTACCGAGCGGACCTGGGGGCGTTGAACCCGAATCAGCCGGGTTCGTTTGGAACGGGTCGGCGGGAGATCAACTGGGACGGCGTGCCGGACGCGCAGTCGGACGCGAATCTGTTTCCCGGCAACTTCTTCAATGGCCCGGCGGTCGGCCGCGCCCGGGGCGCGGAGTTCTCGACACCCGGCACGGGTTTGCTGACGTCGGCGGATAGCGACAACCCGACGAATACGCTCCGCGATTTCGGGTCGATCGATCCGAGCTATGTCGGGGAGTTCGAGGCGTTCTCGCCGCAGCGTTTGTTCACTTCGGTCGGGAGCAATGTCACGGATGTGACGTTCTTTGTTCCGGGCACGTCACAGCCGGCGTTGACGCGCGGGTTCGGGTCGGTGTTCAGCGACGTCGAGCTCGCCGACACGACGGCGATCGAGTTCTACGACGCGAACAACGCGCTGCTGACGACGGCGTACGCGCCGGTGGTCAGCGACCGGGGCACATCGCCGGCGGTGTTCTCATTCGTGGGCGTGTCGTACGCGGATCCGATCGTGGCGCGGGTGCGGATCTACAGCGGCAACGCGGCGCTCGGCGCCGGCGTGCTCGACCGGCCCTTCCTCGCGGAGTTCCCGACGGACCTGGTCGTGATGGATGACTTTGTCTACGGCGAGCCGGTGGCGGTGCCGGCTCCGGGCGTGAGTGCGCTCGCGGCGATCGGATTCGGCGCGATGTCCGGCCGTCGTCGGCGCGGTTCGTAAGAGTTTGTTTCTTCCCCTTCCCTCCTAACTCTCGTGCGCCGGCACGCTCCCTCCACCCTTCGGCGCATGGGCTGGTTACCGGGACTCGGACCACCACCCGAGTCCCGGTAATGTTTTTTTGTGTCG
>DASZQL010000024.1:0-15369 GCA_035549675.1 Phycisphaerales bacterium
TCGCCGCGAGGCGGTAGTTCTCTTGCCGGATCGCCTGGTTGAGCCGCTCTTCGAGCTCGACCTTCGCGCTGGGCGGCAGTTTGAGGGCAAGCTCGTCCCGCATGCCGCGGAGGAGCATCACCTCGCTCGCGGTTTCGAACTCGTCGAGCTGGCCCGCTTCCTCGTACTGCTTCCGCAAATCCTCGATGCCCTGGTCGAGCACGAGCATCGCTGGCTTGGGCTCGTTGTCATTGACCAGCAGGCTCGCGAGCGCCCGGGCCCGCATCATGGTGATGTACGGACGGAACTGCTCCAGGATCGACTGGTCCTCTTCCGCTTCCGCGAACTCGTGGCAGAAATCGAGCAGCCGCAGATTCCGCGCGGTGTCACGGATGACGCCCTCGTATTCACCCAGCACCATCAGGCTGATATAGCGGTGGTAGTACTGGACCGCCTCTTCACGGAGCAGGCGGCAGTCTTCTTCACTCAATGTGAACCCTTCGACCTCGCCCTCGTCGTCCGTCCGCTCGTCGGCTTGCGCCTCGAAATATTCGAGGAGGCTGTCGAACTCGTTGGGCCGCATCCCGTCCGGGCGGCCCGAGAGCTCCATCTGAAGGATGCCGAGGTCCAGGCGCATCTGGATCTTGGGCCGGCCGTCGTCGCCATCGATCAGGCGGACGTTGATCTGCCCCGGCTCGTAGGGCCATTCCTCAAGCACCCGGCTGATGTCCAGTGTCCCACTCCTTTCAGCGGCCCAAGCCCTTGCGCTACCGGACCTGCTTGGCACCCGGATTCTACCTCCCGGACCCTTTCGGCACGTCCGTTGCTACAGGACCGGACTCCCGAATCACCCACGCCGCAGGACCGGACGGGACATCCCGACCCCGGTCAATCGACTTCAAACCCATGTCGATACCTCATGCGGGATCCGTCGGATTTTCATGGCGTATTTAACCCCGGGGGAGTACGATCTTCCCGCCTCTCAGGGGTCGAGTCTTTGGTGGGATCCCGCGCACGTCAGTGTCCGATCGCGGAGCGGGTTTGTTCGCATGGCAAAGTCTGAACTCGAAACAGATCTTCAGATCTACCTTCGGCAGATCAACTGTATCCCTCTGCTCGGAGCGGATGACGAGAAGGTCTACGGCTGGAAGGTCATCAACGACTCGTGCCCAGCGGCGCGCGAGCTCCTCGTCCAATCCAACCTCCGCCTCGTCGTCTCCATCGCCAAGCACTACACGAACCGCGGCCTCTCCCTCACCGATCTGATCGAAGAGGGCAACATCGGGCTCATCCGCGCGGTCGAAGGCTTCGACCCCGCCCAGGGCGCCCGGTTCTCGACGTACGCCTCGTGGTGGATCAAGCAGGCCATCAAACGCGCGCTCATCAACTCCGTCCAGCCCATCCATGTGCCGGCCTACATGGTCGAGCTCATCGCCAAGTGGAAGCAGTGCTCCTCGCGCTTCGAGGAGCAGCACGGCCGCCAGCCCACGCTCGAAGAACTCTCCAAGCTCCTCGGCCTCTCGATCAAGAAAGTCTCGATCATCCGCGCCGCCGGCAAGGCCTTCCACACCGTCAGCCAGGCGCCCGTCGGCGAGGACGGCGAGCCCGTCAACTACAACGACGTCATCACCGATCCCAAGGCGATGCCCCCGGAGGAGCCCATCTTCCGCGAGGACGAGCTCAAGACCATCTATTCCCTGCTCGACGCCATCGACGAGCGGGAGGCCACCGTCCTCAAACTCCGCTTCGGCCTCGACGGCAAAGAACCCCTCACGCTCAAGCAGATCGGCCAGGAAATCGGTCTGACCCGCGAGCGTGTCCGCCAGATCGAGGTCGAGGCCCTCC
Organism: Phycisphaerales bacterium; assembly: GCA_035549675.1. GTDB lineage: Bacteria > Planctomycetota > Phycisphaerae > Phycisphaerales > UBA1924 > DASZQL01. The sequence goes on from DASZQL010000024.1 coordinate 1,825, forward strand.
GCAAGCTCAACCAGCGCCTGCTCGACGAGCGGCCCAGCCGCTATTTCAAGAACGGGGAATCGAACGGCCAGAACGACGAGACCGGCGAGGGCGAAGGCGAGTCGGAAACGCCACGCAAACGTCGCACGCGTCGCGCCACCGCCGCGTCGGCTTCGAATGGCTCCGCGACCAACGGCGAAGCACACGTCAACGGCGCAGCCGAGCACACCAGCGCACCGTCGTTCATCATCCCTGACGACGCCGACGGTGTGGATTACACCCGGCCGATGGGGTGAGCCGGCCGAACGGCAATATCCTGCTTCGCTCGAATCTCGGCACCCGCCAGACGCATCAGCCGCGTGATCCGCGCGAGGTGATAGTCGTCGTGCTCCGCGGCGAAATAGCACGCATCCACGAGCCGCATGGGCACACGCAGGCGCGGGTGCACCGCGACCCGTGACCATGTGTCATCGGTGAGCGCCTCCAGCCGTGCCACGTGATCGCCCCGCAGCTTTCGGAACTGCGCCAGCAAGTCGCCAATCTCGCGTGAGTTGTGCCCCGCTGCGAACGTGCGCTCGTTGGTCAGGTCCGCCGGCCGCAGATCAGATTTCCCGGCGAGAAAGTCCTCCAGCCGCCCCATCCAGAGCGGCTCGAGGTCGCCCAGGTGCCCGGCGTTCTCCTGGATCGTCCATCCACCGTCGAGTTTCCGCGTCAGCACGTCCCGCGGCGGACCGCGCAACTGCTCTTCCAACCTCACCGGCGTGCCGCGCAGCCGTTCAACGATGTCGGGCCACTTCGTCACCGGGAACGAAAAATCGAACGTCCGTTCCATCCATGGCCAGTGGGACATTGAGTCGCTCCCGGCTTCCGGTTTCCAGCCAGAAGATCGTCTTGATGAATGCTGATCGCCGAACGCCGAACGCTGCTCGAACTTCCGCCTTCCGACTTCCGTCCTTCCAATACCTACTGCCCAATGCCCAATGCCTACTTCTTATAGAACGGCATCGCGCACACCTTCGCCTCGAGAGTCGCGCCCTTGCCCGTATCGACCGTCAGGTTCGTCCCGACCTCCGCGTGCTCCCGCGGCACATAGGCCATTGCGATCGATTTCCCGAGCGTCGGCGAGAGGCACCCGCTCGTCACCTCGCCGATCGGCTGGCCGCCCTTCGTAACCGCCATGTGCTGGCGCGCCGTGCGCTTGCCGTCGATCTCCAGCCCCACGAGCTTCATCTTGGGCCCGCCCTCCGCCTTCAGCTTTTTCAGCGCCTCGCAGCCGATGAACTTCTCGCCCCGCTCGTCCTGGTCCTTGTCGAGGTTCATCGCGAAGTCGAGCCCGCTCGCGAGCGCGTCGATGTCTTCACCGAGTTCATTCCCGTACAGCGGCATGCCCGCTTCGAGCCGCAACGTATCCCGCGCGCCGAGACCCGCCGGGCGGATGACCGCATCGGGCTGGTCGATCTTCGCGTCCTTGAGCACGAGCCCCATCGCCATCCCCACGGCGCCCGCCGGGAGAATCGCCTCGACGCCATCCTCGCCCGTGTACCCCGTTCGGCTGATGATCAGCTTCACGATGAGCAGGTTCTTCTCCGTGAAGCGGTACCGCTTCAGCGTCGGGACCTCGCGACTGAACTTGCCGATGAGCTCCATCACCTTCGGCCCCTGGATCGCGACCATCGCCGTCTTCTGCGTCTGGTCGTCGAGCTTCACGACGAGGTCGCCTTTGATCGCCTCGAAATGCCCCAGCAGTTTCTCGCGATTGCTCGCGTTGACGACGAGGAGCCAGTCGTCGTCATCGAACTTGTAGACGAGCACGTCGTCGCGCACGCCGCCCCGTTCGTTGCACACGAGCGAGTACCGGCACTGGCCCGGCGTCATGTCGGAGACGCGCCGAGTGCAGAGCCTTTCGAGAAACCGCCGCGAGTGCCGCCCGCCGACGCGCACGCGCCCCATGTGCGACACGTCGAAGATCCCGCCGCTCTTGCGCACCTGGTGGTGTTCTTCAACGATCCCCGCCGGCTGCCCCTCCCGCTGGTAGAGAAGAGGCATCTCCCACCCCGCGAAATCCACCATCTTGCCGCCGTGTTTCACGTGCCAGTCGTAGAGCGGTGTTCGGAGCACGAATCGGTTCTCCTTCCAGTCGAGTGAACCCCGAGCGTAAGCGAGCGGGCCGATCGGCTCAACGCCGCGATAGACCGCTTCGGCGCCGCCGGACTGATCCGTTTTTTTGTTGGACTCACGGCCCAGCTGGAGTACGGTTTTGTTGGACCGCGCCGGATTCTCTTGGAAGGCTCGTGGAAGAGAGAAACTACCCCCTTCCACCGTTGCCGGAACCAACCTGGACGTCCCGGAGGAAGGCCCATGCTTACCGCTCTCGTCGCCGCCGTCAGCGCCGCATCGCTCGCCATGACCGTCGAGCTCCCCGCGATCCTGGACAACTCGATCTACAGCGAATCCGCCGAGGACTTCCAGCTCGCCAACGGCGCCGGCGTGTACCTTTTTTCCGGACACACCGCTGCGGAGTTCAACCGCCGCGCGCTCGTCGCCTTCGATTGCTCGTCCATCCCCTCCGGCGCGCAGATCGTTTCCGCCCGCGTTGAACTCCATGTTTCGCAAACGACGAATCTCTCCAGCGCCTTCTCGCTCCACCGCCTGCAGATTTCCTGGGGCGAAGGCCCTTCCGACGCCGGCGAGCCCGGCGGCTTCGGCGCCCCCGCCGAGCCCGGCGACGCCACCTGGGATTTCCGTCACTACCCCAGCGTCCTCTGGTCCACACCCGGCGGCGACTACGAACCGCTCGCCAGCGCGTCCGTCGATCTCCCACCGATGCCCGGCCCCGCCGTGTGGGGGCCGACGCCCGAGCTCGCCGCGGATGTGCAGCAATGGGTGAACGATCCCGTTTCCAACTTTGGCTGGATCATCATCGGCGACGAGACCACGCCCCGCTCCGCCAAGCGTTTCGACTCCCGCGAGAATGAAAACCCGGACAACCGGCCGCGCCTCATCGTCGAGTACCAGTTCCCGCCTTCCTGCCCGGGTGATATCAACGGCGACCACTTGGTCGGCCTCGCCGACATCGCCAGGATCATCCAGTGCTGGGCGCAGCCTTCGGCGTGCGACCCCGCCGCGGATGTCGACGCCAGCGGCATTATCGGCCTGGGGGATATCGCGGCCGTGGTGCAGAACTGGGCGCATACTTGTCCGTGATGCACCGCCGAAAGGGATCTCGAGGGTTGTGTTCGTCCCTCACGATGTTCTGCGCTGCGATCGTCGGCGTCGCACTGGGTTCTTCTCCCCGCGTCGTCGCGGCGGGGTCGGCGGGTTGTCCGGTCGTGATGCAGCAACCGCCCACAACGGTTTCAACTTGCCCGCGCGGCCACGTTGATCTGACGCTGGTCGCTTCAGGCGATCCCCCGCTGACCTATGAGTGGCAATACCAAGGCCCGTCCGGCGAATGGCGGCCCGTCGAAGATTCGAGCGCCCGCGAGCGCGACGACGAACCTCCCACGCTGACCATCAGACTGTACGACCACCGATGGGATTCGAGCGTGCCATTCGACGCGCCGTTCGGAACCCCAACCATCGAACCCCTCGCCGGTCAGGGCCTCGGCGGCGGGTTCTTCAAAAGACAGGACGCCAATATCGATTCCGTGCTCGGGTCCGTCACCACCATCGGCACGGTGAGCCCCACATACATCGACAACGGCAAGGGATGGCTTCTCAACCTCGGCCCGGCGTCCGGCGGCAGCGCCTGGGTCGAGGTCCGCGACTACGTGTCCGCTCGTTCGGATATTCCAATCGGCAGCATCATTTCAGAAGTCGGCGCTCGCCTCCGCGTCTGGGGCGGGACCGACGACCAATGGCGCATCGGCTTCCTCGGCCCCGATCAACTCACGCCGGGGAACTTCCTCGAGCTCCATCACACCGCCGGAAGCACGTTCGCTTCCTACGAAGCAATGGTCGCTCCCGCGCAGGCCGGCGTCGCCGCGTGGTCCAAAGGCGTCCCGCTCGCCGACCTGCAGCACCCCGCTACGGGTCTGCGATTCTGGGCCCGCACCGGGGCGCCGCTCCATCCGGTCATAGTCGACACGCTTGGGTTCGTCGTGCGCTACCAGCCCCCACCCGAGCGCCATCCCACGACGCCGATCTATAAGTTCGACGCGATCCGCGATCTGCTCGTGAACGGCGCGCATGGGAAAACCGTCGTCATCGGATCAGGCGATTCCAACTGGCAGCGCGGCGGGGGATCTTTCGGCCACAAAATCGAGATCGAGAACCTACTCGCACGGATCCTCCCCTGGCGCGGCACGGGCCTCTGCGGCTTCGGCGCTCAATCGCGCGGGTCCAACTGGACCGGACCCGCGTTCCGAGACTTCGGCATCCGCGATGCCACCCGCGATGCGCTGACCCTGACGACCGGTTCCCCCGTCTCCGCTTCGCCCCTCGCGCTCACGCACCCGGGTGGCGTCGCCACCCTCTCCGCGCCCGGCGCTTTCGCGAACTACGACTGGGCGCCGGGCGATGTGGCATACATCGAAAACTTCCGCACCAGCACCCAACTCCCAAGCCAGGCCATCGACGTCCCCGTCGCGCGCAAGATCAATGACGATGCGATCGAACTCGGCGCTACGCCCGGCCCCGGCGCGGACATCCCCGCATCACCGACGACCGGCGTGAAGCTCACGCATATCCGCCGCGCCACCGGGGGCGAGGCGTGGTTCGTCCAGCCTTGGGGAATGCACTACATCCCTTCCGGATCGACGTACACCTACCGGGAAACCGAGCCCGGGCTGTTTGCCGCGGGGCCGCAAGTCCGCCACCCGCTTCGCGTCCGCCTGTGGTACGCGACGTTCGATTCCGGCTCGGGATCATTCACACTGCAGGGACGACACAGCTACTTCATGCCTCTTCCCGACGGCCCGACCGTGCGGACGAACACGGGCGTCATCGGCTGGGCGCACGTGGATTGGATGATCCCCGCCGATCCAGATCGCTCCGCCATCGAGGTCGGCGTCACCCGTGAAGGCGGCGCGCCGGTCGTCGGCCCCGCCGCCTTCGCCTTCATCCAGCTCTTCGACGACTCCGCGCCGCAGGGCTTTACGTTCCAGACATTCTTCCAAATGGGCGGCCGCTCTCTTCTCGACATGTTCCGTGCCCAGCACGAGGTCGGCGATCCTTTCCTCGACTTCTACATCGCCGCCGTGCGCGGCTCGGACGACCCGGGCGAATCGGTCACATGGCTCCTCGCCGCGGAGTCGGGCCACAACGACCGCAACGAGACCGAAAACTCCGAAGGCCGAACCCAGCACGCGAGCAACGGCGATGCCCTCGCATACCCGGGCGCCTCGCGCAACGCCTACTACGACAACCTCGCGCAGCTCGTGGAGTTCAAGGCGCGCATCCTCGCCGCGTGGCCCAACGACGCCGTGGGCCTGCTCCCGATCGTCTGCCACTGGACCAACGCCGGCGGCGGCGTGGAAGACCCGGCCATCGCCTCGTACCGCCAGGCCGCCTATTCCTTCGCCGACCAGCGCGACGACACCGCGGTCGTGGTGATGACCCCCGAAGCGGGCATCGGTGCCGTGCAGGAGTGGAACTCCTGGTACGAATCAGGCGATACCAATCACCTCTTCATCTACGGCTACATCTATGCCTGGCGCGCGATCGGCGACTGGATCTGGGACCAGATCGCGTGGGACTTCTGCCATCCCGTGGCACCGGATGCCGCCTCACCCGCAATCGATCTCGAGATCGGGCGATGCCCGGCGCCGTTCCATGTGCGATGCGTCGTTTCAAACCCCTGCGGCGAGGTCGCCAGCAACGTGACCAGCATCCAGGTTTCTGAGTGCCCGGGCGACGCCGACGCCAGTTTCTCCGTCGGTCTATCCGACGTCGCCGCGATCATCCGATGCTGGGGCCAGCCCGCCACCTGCAACCCCTGCGCCGATCTCGACGATTCCGAGAGCATCGGCATCGGCGATCTCGCCGAGGTTGTCACTCAGTGGGCAAGCTCCTGCCCCTGAGCGGCGCCGAACGTCGGCAAGCACGCTCGTCCGTTGACGATCACGAACCCCGCGGCTGGAGATCAAACCTCCGGTGCAGCATCGTGCTGATCGGCGGGTACGCCATCTCGAACCGCGAGCCCGTGAACGCGTCCTGCGGCTGACCGATCCGATCACAGATGTAGCTCAAGAGCCGCGGATACCACGGGATGTGCGGGCACAGCACGCCCCCTGGTCCCGGTGGCAGCATCGCCGGCTCTTCATTGACGGGCAGCGCCTGCCGCTCGAACTCGCTCTGCACATACGAGCCGAGATAGGTCAATCGGTCGAGCAGCATCGTGATGGCGGGCGACTCAAAGCCAAGATCACGATGCGCGAACATGTCGAACACCACGCGTTCCACCGGCGTCTGGAGGAGCACGTTGAACGCCGCGTGCCCCAGCTCCGACGGGGTCCGCTCGTACAAGCGGCGCAGCCGGCTGCCGAAGACGCACGTCGTCAGCCCTTCGTTCCCAAGCGGCCCGGGCGCCAGCTCGAACCGTTTCATGTCGGTCATCTGCACCACGTCGATTTTCGGATGCGACGGGCTGCAGAAGTCGTGCAGCAACTGCAACTGCCCCTCGTCCGCGCCGTCGGGCTGGAGCGGCTCCTTGACGAACTGCCGCCGCTCGCCGGTCGGTTTCACGACCGCTTCGTACGACAGAGGCCACGCGCGCGCCCCGAGCCGCCGAAACCCGATGTACCCCGTCGAGTGGCCCGCGTCGAGCATCTTCGGATCGTCGGGCGACGGGAAAAGGAATACCGTCACGAAGCGCACCTGCGCCTGCACACCCCAGAACGATGAGGCGCCCTCGAAGAGCTTCCGCCGCTCGCGCTCCTGCTCGAAAGGCGATGTCCGTTCGCGCCGGTTCGCCATCAGCATCGCCAGCGTCTTGCGGTCCCCCGAGCAGGCGCTGACGGCCGCCTCGAACGCCTCGAACGACGCCGTCGCCGACTCGATCGCCTTTTCCGGCGCCCCCCTCTCGCGGCAGGCCTGGAAGAATTTCGCGATCCCCTGCCGCCCCGGCACCTCGCTGACGACCAGCGCCGCGTCCGGCTCGCGCACGATCCGCGTCAGCCGCCACGTGACCCCGCGATTGAGATTCAACTCACGGGCCGATTCGCGGGTCTTGATCGGGTCAATCCCGCTCAAGGCAAACAAATTAGCCACATCAGCCCGAACCACCCGGAACGCTTGCAGCACCTCATCCACGGTCGCTTTCGGGGCGACGCGAACAGTCGGTACGGCGACCTCGATCGGCGTTCGAGCGGGCAAAGTAGACGGTTTCATCGGCATGTTCGCCGCCTCCCAGTGCCGTGATCCTACACGAATCCTATCCGAACGGCAAGATTGAAGTCTCAAAAAATGTCACAAATGACACTTGACATGACGGCAATGGGGGATATTTTGGGACAGTCGGGCCAGTCATGAGGTGTCTCTGATCCACGGCCCGTGCGACTCACGTCACTTGGAGGAATGAAGAAATGAACCTTGCGAAGAACCTGCTGATCGCGGGCGCCGCGGCGATCGCCGCTAACGCCCACGGCGCCGTGAACATCACGCGCCCGGCGTCGCTCCCCGTTTATTCCACCACGCTCAACTTCGACGAGCCCGGTGGCCCGACCGGTCCCGTTCCCACCACGTCATGGTCGGCGATCGGTCTCTCTACCATCACCACCGGTGTCGGCAGCCTCCCGAATGTCGCCAACTGGGCGACTGCCTACGGCGTGACGTGGCTCGGCTCCGCCAACTCCGTCTACGGCTCCTTTGGCATGACGCTCACCTTCGATTCCGACCTCTCCGCCCTCGCCGCCAACTACTGGGATACTTCCTCCACCTTCAGCCCCATCGGCGGCGGCGGCTGCCGCATCCGTGCGCTCAACAACGGCGTCGAAGTCGCCAGCCTCTTCATCAACAACCCCACCTTCACCATGAACGAGAACCCGCGCATCGACATCCAGGCGACCGACGGCGCCGTCTTCGACACGGTCGAGTTCGCCGGCTTCGGCTTCACGCCCGACGCCTTCCTCGACAACATCTCCTGGACCGCCGTCCCCGCGCCCGGCGCCGCGCTCCTTCCCCTTGTCGGCCTCGCCGGTCTCCGCCGTCGCCGCGCCTAACCACCGCCGAGTTCTCCCCCCCGGGCGTGCCGCCCAACGTGCGCGGCACGGCCGGATTCCCGCTCTTTCCTTCCCCCCCCCGCCAGCGAGACTCACATGAAACGCACCCGCCTCGCCCTGCCGTTCGTCGTCTGCTCCGCCCTCGCCGCGAACGCCCTCGCCGGCGCGACCGTCGAGTTCCTGCCGCCCGGCATCCTCGCAACCGACCTGTCCGCCGACGGCTCGGTGCTCGTCGGCAACGTGATCTTCGACGGCTCCTACGAGACTTTCCGCTGGACGCACGACACCGGCTGGACCCGTCTGGGCCGCGGCACGGTGAACTCCATCGGTGTCGGCGGCGGTTCGCCCGACATTTCCTACGACGGCACTAAGATTTCCGCCTCGATCCTCAGCAGTGACAACCAGCAGACCATGGGCATCTGGGATCTCGCTACGGGCGAGTGGACCGAAGCAATCCCGCCGCTGCCCGCCGATGGACGGTTGCTGGACTCGACCTATGCCTCCACGTGGGGCCTGTCGGGCGACGGCAACTATGCAACGGGCTTCTACTACAACCTCAACGGCCGCGCACGACCGTGCCGCTGGTCGCCGGTGAACGGTGTGGAAGGTCTTGTTTCGACGCCGACACGCAGTTGCCGCGTCAACGCCGCGAGTTACAACGGCTCGGTCGTGGTGGGTTGGGAGGACATGGGCGGCCCCTGGCAACCCCGCGCCTGGCGCGACGGCGTCATGCACATCCTCAGCAACGCCGGCGCCGGCGGTATGGCCGAAGGCGTCAATGCTGATGGCGCGATCATCGTCGGCAGCTCTTGGGCCGGCACCGAGACCTTTGGCAATCGCGTCGCCACCATCTGGCACTGGAACGGCGCTTCATACGACCGCACCCCGATCGGAATGCTTCCCGACTCCGTGCCCGGTCAATCCCGTTCCTGGTTCCTCGGCGTCAGCGACAGCGGCAACATCGCCGTCGGCTACAACATGTACGAGTTCAGCCCCGGCGGCGCGATGGACGGCATCGTCTGGACCCCCGAGCACGGCCTCCAGAGCGACGTCGAGTTCATCGACAGCCTCGGCCTGACCGCCTCGTTCCCCGATCTCGTCAACGACTTCGACATCCGCGGCATCGAAGCCGTCTCCGCCGACGGCAATACCATCATCGGCTCCGCCGTGGACTGGACCATCGGCGACTACGTCACCTTCGTCATCCGCCTCGAGCAGACCCCCGCCTGCCCCGGCGACATCGACGGCGACAATCTCGTCGGCCTTTCCGACGTCGCCCAGATCATCCAGTGCTGGGGCCAGCCCGCCTCGTGCAACGCCGGCGCCGACCTCGACGCCTCAGGCTCGATCGGCCTCGGCGACATCGCCGGTGTGATCCAGAACTGGGCGCACTCCTGCCGCTGAATCCCCTCCGCATTTCCTGATCGGCGGCGTGATCGCCGCCTGAAGCCACGCCGGGGAAGCGTGTTCCGCGCTTCCCCGGTTTTTCTAACCGCACCGCGAGGGCGAAGCGGTCATCCCTCCTCCGTGAGTCTTCCGGGCTTTTCCGACTTCCTCCGCGCGTGCTCGCCACCGGGTCCGTGACGTCCCGGACGATCGAGCACGCGTCGCCGCGGCTGTTCTCCCCCCGCCGCGGCTCGGGGCGTGTACCCGTTACACGCCCCGCTTTGCGCGCCCACGCCATCGCGCCGCCCACGGCGGCAGGCCCCGGCGTTACAATCCGCGCATGCCCGTCCCGACCGACAACCTCCGCCCCGGCATGACCGTCCGCGTCACGCAGCAGATCCCCTTCGGCACGGGGACAACGACCACAACCGTCGAAGGAACGATTCTCCGCGTGGGTCAACAGAAGACGGGCTCATGGTTCGCCCACGCCGCGGGCGACAAGCTCTGGCTCGACCGCGTCGAGCTCCGCAAAGCCGACGGCGAGCTCGTCGTCTGCAACCTCGATCAGTTCTCGCACGTGGAAGAGGCGTAAGGGCTACCAGCTTCCGGCTCCCAGCCGGACAAGCAGTCATTGAATCACTGTCGGCTTTTTTCAATGCCTAATGCCCAGTAGCCAATGCCTGCTATCTCATCTTCCTTAACTCATCCTGCACCTCGTTCAGCCGCTCCATGACGTGCTCGTGCAGGTGCGCGTACGCCGTTGGTGTGAGGACTTCGAGCGCCGACTGGTAGCACAGCACGGCTTCTTCGAGGTTCTCCCGCCGTTCATCGTCGTCGAGCAGCGCGTAGGCGTGGCCCAGGTTGGCGCGGGTCTTCGCCCAGTCCGTCGGGAACGCCTGCCTCGTGCGGACCTCCAGCGCCTTGCGGAAACAGTCGATCGCTTCATCGACGTGGTTCGCGCCGCGCGCCTTCGGCAGCGCGAGCAGGGCATTCCCAAGATTGTTCAGCGTCGCGGCCCAGTCCGTCGGCGCCCCGTTCCGCGTGCGCACCTCGAGCGCCGCCTTATAGCACGCGATCGCCCGGCGCAGGTTCCGCTCCCGCTCGTCGTCCTGTGCCGGCAGGAGCGCTAGCGCATTGCCGAGATTGTTCTGCGTCGCCGCCCACTCCGAGCGGCGGTGCTGCGCCGACCACACCTCGAGCGCCGCCGAGTGGTGCGTGATCGCCTTCTCGATGTTCTCGCGCCGCTCGCCGCCCGGGACTTGGATCCAGGCGTTCCCGAGGTTGTTCTGGAGCTGCGCCCACGCGGCGGGGTGCTCCTCGCGCGTGCGGACGGTGAGCGCCGCGTTGAAGTACTCGATCGCGCGCTGGATGTTCACCTCACGCAGGCCTGTCGGCAGCCGTTCCCACGCGTGGCCCAGGTGGTTCTGGATCGTCGCCCACTCTTCGGGCCTCGCCTCGCGCGTCCAGACCTCCGCCGCGCGGCTGAAGCACGTGATCGCGCGCTGGATGTTCTCAACGACCTTCCCCGACGGCAGCGCGTGCCAGGCGCTCCCCAGGTGCAGGTACGTCTCCGCCCACCATTCAGGATCAGTTTCGCGCTTCGTTGATTCCACCGCCGACTCGAAACACTCGATCGCGTGGCGGATGTTCGCGTCGCGCTCGCCCCAGTGCAGGCTGAACCACACCATGCCCAGCAGCGTCCGCGCCCGGCCCCACTCGCGCGTCCCCGTCGGCATGGGCCGGAGCGCGTCGACGAGCAGGTCGATGGCCTCTTTCGCGTGTTCCGCCGCGGACCCGCGCTGGCACCGGACGAGCGCCATCGCGAGATTCTTCCGGGAATCAAGATTGTCACGCTGTGACCGCGCCTGCCGGTACACCTTCGCCGCGTCGTCGAACCGTTTGTCGAAATACAGCCGGTCGCCCTGGAGCGTCAGGAACTCCGCCGGCGGCATCCTTCCATCCAGCATCGGCATCTGCTCATCCGTCTTCGCGAACTCGCCGCACGCCACCGCCACGTACGCCTTCACGCGCGCATCGTTCACGCCCCGCAACCGCTCGACCGCTTCGCGCACCTCGCCCGGCATCCGCCGCGCCGCGCCCGGCTCGCCCGGTCGCTTGTCGTCGAGCCACGCCGCGCGCACGAGCGCCAGATCCTTCTCTTGTTCCTCCGTGAGCGACGCGCTCGGCGCGACCATCTCGCGCACCGACTCGCCCGGCGCATTCGTTGACAACGGCCCCGCCGCCGCGATCTCGATGTTCAGCGCGTTCTCATCCAACGGCCCGTCCATCCACGCCGCGTGATCGTCGAGCTTCTTCTCGAGCGAATCCCCCTGCGCCGTCATCCACTTGCTCACCGCCACCTGCAGCGTCGCGTGGTGCGCGAGCGTCTGGTCCGCGACCGCCGGCACCGCCGCGAGCGTCTGCTGCCACGCTTTGGCCCGATCGGGCGAGACGAGCGGATGCCGGCGCTTGCCGGTCCCGAGCGCATCGATCGCGCGGCGCATCACGCCGTACCGCTCGATGAGCATCAAGAGATACCGCTCGATCTGCTTGACTTCCGCATCGCTCTGCGACGCCGGGACACGGACCGTCTCCGCCATCAGCCGCACCATCGGCGGCACGATCTCCAACCCCGCAATCCCAACCGTTCCCCCGACCCCATCCCCTGCGTTTCCGCCGGCCCGCACGAGCGCGCGGACCGCCCCCGAACTGAGACCCCCAAGCGACGACACGAGCTTGGCCATCAGCCTGCCGCCGGGCATGGCTTTCATTCTAACGAAAGAACGACCGCTTCAATACGGCTTAGTGAAAAACGAACGACACGGCCGCGAGCTGCGCCCCGCCCACGACCACCGGCACCGCGTTCAAGACCGCTGCCCACTTCGCCAGCCGACGCCCCGTGATGAACTGCCGACGCCCGATGAACTCGCACGCGATCAGCACATAAAACACGCTCGCGAACTTCAAAGCAACCAGCCCCGTCGAGCCCCCCGCGTGCCACACCCGGTCCGCGATGACGTTGAGCTCCATCCCCTTCAGCGGCTCGCCCACCCCCGGCAGATAGACGTGGTCCATCGTCAGAATGAACCATGTCAGAAGCACATCCGCCGCCGCGAGCGCGACGTACCACGGGTACACCGCTCCATATAAAACCTGCTGACGGGCCATGCCGACACCATTGAAACTTACGCCACCCCCCCGTCAAGAGTTTCGTCGAGAACTTTATGAAACACTGACTCGTCCATAACGCGACCGGTCCAGAGACGGAACTGCTCAACAGCTTGCCCGACGAAAAGCTCCACCCCGGAGATGGTTTTCAACCCCCGGCCCCTCGCCGACTTCAAAAACGCCGTCTCCCGCGGCGTGTACACCACATCCATCACCGCCATTCCCCCCGGAAGGTCGGCAATCGTTCGCATATCCAACGGGGTTCCACCGTCGTCCGGCCCTCCCGCCATTCCTACGGGCGTGCAGTTCACCACCGCCTGAAAACGATCGCCTTGGAATGAATCCAATCGGGCCGCCTCAATGTTCGCTCCGGGCGCCGCCGTCCGGAACGAACTCGCGATGGCCTCCGCCTGTTCGATCCGTCGAGCGAAGATGGCTACCTCTCCGCCATTCGCGACCACGCTCGCCGCGATCCCGCGCGCTGTTCCCCCCGCGCCGAGGAGGGCGATGCGTTTGCCCCGAAGGCTTCCAACAGCGCCCGCGCTTTCGTGCCACTGCAGGCGGCTGCTCTGAGCCGACTGCAGTGTCTTCGCCGCCCCACCACCATTTCCCAGCACCCGCACCAGCAACCCCACCGCCGCCGCCCCGTCCGTATTCGTCACGGACACCGAACCGTCTTCGCGCACGACCATCGTGTTCGCCGCGCCCGACAACCCCGCAATCGGATCGATCTCCCACACCCGTGTCTGATCCTCGCGCGCCAACCGCACCAAATGCTCCTTGTGCGGGATCGTCACGCTCGCGCCGGCGAAATCCAACCCAGCAAACGCCAGCAGCTCCCCCACCGTCGCCT
>DASZQL010000025.1:0-12433 GCA_035549675.1 Phycisphaerales bacterium
CGCCGAGTGATTGCCGATGAACGTGCAATCCCTCACCACGCTCGCCCCGACGCCGTGATGGTTGATCGCCCCGTGGTTGAACGCCCAGTTGTCGGTGAACGTGCAGCGCGACACGGTCAATCGCCCGCCGTACACGTTCAAGCCGCTTCCTTGATCCATGCTCTCGGGGCTCGCACCGAAACCCGGCCCGTCTGCCTGCCCGCCGCTGACAACGAACCCATCGAACACAGTCGAAGGATCGGTGTCGAGCGACACCACAACGTGGTACGCGTTGTCGTCGCGATTGACGAAGTCCGGCTCGTCGTCCTGATTCAGGTCCCCCGAGAGAATCGTGGGGTGACTGGCCGGGTCGCGCTGATCGCGCGCCGTTTCCACCCCGGTGAACCCGCCGTACAAGCCGGTGGCCGACACCAGCGTGAACGACGCCTCGCGCGGCCCCCCCGCCGGCGCCGGCGTGTACAAGCCCGCCGCGACCCAGATCTCGTCCCCCGCCTGCGCGACTTCAAGTGCCGCCTGCAGGTCGTCCATCGCATCGGGCCACGACACACCGGTCTTCGCACCCGTCGCCGCGGCGTTCACATAAATGACCGCGCCCCGTGCGCTCGCCGCGACCACCGTCGCCAACGCGAGCACCCCGCAGACCGACAGCCAAGCCGCGCCCTTCCGAGCCATCAACTCTGACCTCCAACGACGACGGCCGCGACCCCGCAGCCGATTACCGGACTCACCCCGACCCCCAAGAATAAGCCGCAATTCGGCGCGCAACCACCCCGACTTCGAGGATCCATACGGATCAGCCCGCGAGCAGTGATTTGCCCGTCATCGCGGGGGGTTTCGGCAGTCCCATCATGTCCAGCATCGTCGGCGCGATGTCACCCAGCCGGGCGTCACCCGCATGGTCCGCGTCCGCTCGGGCCGACAGGCTCCGACCCCGGAACGCCTCTCCCACCACGATCAGCGGCACGTCGTAGGTCGTGTGCGCCGTGTGCGGCGCGTTCGTGACCGGATCGAACATCTGCTCCGCGTTTCCGTGATCCGCCGTGACGACCAGCGACCCGCCCCGCGCCAGCACCGCGTTCACGATCTCCCCCACGCACCGGTCCACCGTCTCGCACGCCTTGATCGCCGCTTGCAGATTCCCCGTGTGCCCCACCATGTCCGGGTTCGCGAAGTTCACCACGATGAACGGCTCGCAGTCCGCCGCGCGCACGCGCTCCATCACCGCGCCGCAGACCTCCGCCGCCGACATCTCCGGCTGCAGGTCGTACGTCGCCACCTTCGGCGACTGGATGATCTTCCGGCTCTCCCCGGCGAACGGCTCGTCGCGGTAGTCGTTGAAAAAGAACGTCACATGCGGGTACTTCTCCGTCTCCGCGCACCGGAACTGCGTCAGCCCCAGCGACGAGATGTACTGCCCCGCGATCTCCGGCATCTTCGGCGGCTTGGGAAACGCCACCTTCACATACGGCCCCAGCGCCTCCCAGTAATCCGTCATCGTGACGTAGTGCAGATCCTTCTTCTTCCCGCGATCAAACCCGCGCACCCCGCTGTCCGGCGACGGCTTCACCTCCGCCCATTGCTTCTCCGGAAACACAAACGCCGCCGAAATCTCCCGCGGCCGGTCGCCCCGGTAGTTATAGAAAATGACCGAGTCGCCGTCCTTGATCCGCGACTGCATCGCCGCCTCGCGCGATGCACCGATTATCGTCGGCGTGACGAACTCATCGCCCGCAAGGTTCGGCGCGGCCGGGTGGTCGTAATAGTGCTGGATCGCGGCAGCCGCGCTCGGCGCCACCGCGTTCTGCCCGCTTCCCGTCAGACAATCAAACGCCCGCTTCACCCGCTCCCACCGGTGGTCCCGATCCATCGCCCAGTACCGCCCGATCACCGACGCCACCCGCCCCACCCCGATCTCGCGGCACTTCGCCTCCACCCGCTCCGCGAACGCCTTTCCCGTGAACGGCCCTGTGTCGCGCCCGTCCGTGAACAGATGCACAAAGACCCGATCACCCGGCATCCCCAGCGCCTTGCACGCGCGCAGCATCGCGTACAGATGCTCGAGCAACCCGTGCACACCCGCATCCGAGTTGATCCCCATGAGGTGCAACGCAGTTTTTTTCTCAATCGCGTGCCGCGCCGCCCCCGCGATCACCCCGTTCTTCTCCAGCCCCGCCGCGCACGCGCGCGTCATCACCAGCGACTCCTGCGGCACGATCCGCCCCGCCCCGATGTTCTGGTGCCCCACCTCGCTGTTGCCCATCGTCCCAATGGGCAACCCCACATCCTCGCCGCTCGTCTTGATGAGCGTCCACGGGAACTCCTGCATCAACCGGTCCGCCACCGGCGTCTTCGCGAGCTTCACCGCGTTGAACGCATCATGCGACGGATTCGGGTTGTGCCCCCACCCGTCGCGGATAATCAGAACGCACGGAGCATTTCGAACCACGGGAGTCGGCATGATCTTCAGTCTATACCTGTCCGCGCCGCTTCCCGGGATCAAACGCAGCCCCCGCGCGTCGTATTGGTACCACAGACCCAGGAGTCCAATCGTGAGCAAACCATCGACTTCTCCTCACTCGGTTGCCGCGCGCCACCACGTTTCGCTCTGGAATCGTCGTGCCGCTTGCATGACCGCTTCACTCGCCATCGCCCTGCTCGCCCTCGCCGCCTGCAACGGCAACGGCTCCGGTAGCGGTCACGTCGGCGGCGGCCCCAACGTCCCGCCCCCATCCTGGGCCGGCCCTGGCAACTCCATCGGCGGCAGCACCGGCGGCGGGCACAAATAGATTTTCACGACCAGTCGGTCGCGGTATGAGGATTCGTTTTGGAATCGCGTGCCATTGACTCTCAAATAGTTAGTCCGACACAAAATCCTGAGGAAATGGAATATTCAAGCTACGCGGCTTGCATGGCTACAGTCGCCGAGGCATCATTTTATTGATACTTGTCTCGAACCAAAGGGCGACTTCTCATGGGAAACGGAAATAGCACGCTGCATCAGCTTGGCGACACATACTCGACTCTTCCAGTAATCGTCCAAGTAGTGCTGTGCATCCTCATGGGAATATTTTTGCTTCTTTGGGTAATTGCCTGGATTCTGCTTCCGTTCGCTGTTTCTTTTGGCATAAGTAATCACACAAAGAACACGTTGATTCAGCTCCGTAATACAAACAACCATTTGAAGCTCATTCAAAAACAGCTAGATGATGTTGTTCGTCACTTAGTGACACATGCTCAAAATACCACAGGCAACCAAAAACAATCGCACTGATGCGGTATTTTCGCCCCAGCGCCGCCACCGCGTTCACCATCCTTCACCGCGCCCCTGAATCGGCGCGCCAGAACCGATTTCAGTCCGTGAATTTCGCCGGTTCGCCGGCCATGGTCCGCGCCATCGTCGTGCCGCCCGTACCGGGCACTCACGTTATCGAATGTCGCCGCGCTCGCGATCCCCCCTGAACACCATCCCCTCTTGGGGCTGATTGTGGGACGCCGTCACGCCCTCGTTCAATCGACCATGCACCACCGCCGATCAGGGCGGGACCACACGGTCAGGAGGGCGATGTGACACCAGACGTGAAGCGCCGCGTTCGGCGCTGCGGAGCATCCCACCGCGTCGGCCCCGCGCTGGCGCTCGGATGGTTCGGAGCCGCCGATGCGCTGGCCCGGCAATCCGATGAGCCCATCAGCACCGATCAGATCACATCGATGTCGATCGAGCAGCTGATGACGCTCCCCGTCACCTCGGTCGCCGGCGTCGAGCAATCGTGGTTCGCGACCCCCGCCGCCCTCGCCCGCATCACCGGCGAAGACATCCGCCGCGGCGGCTTCCGGACCATCGCGGACTCATTACACCTCGCTCCCGGCGTCTTCGTGGGCCGCACCTCATCGCAGAACTTCTCCGTCGGGATGCGCGGTTTCAACGGTAGCCTCGCCAACAAGACCTTGGTCCTCATTGACGGGCGCGCCGTCTACGACCCGCTCTTCGGCGGCGTCTTCTGGGACGTGCAGGACGTCCTTCTCGAAGACCTGGACCGCATCGAAGTGATCCGAGGCCCGGGCGCCACCCTCTGGGGCGCCAACGCCGTCAACGGCGTCATCAACGTCGTCACCAAGAGCGCCAAGGAGACGCAGGGTGCCTACATCGCCGGCGGCGGCGGCACCTTCGAGCGAGCCTTCGGCGAGGCCCGCTACGGCTTCCAGATCGACAAGGACTCGTGGCTCCGCGTCTATGGAAAATGGTTCTCGCGCGACAGCCTGGTTGACTCCACCGGCGCCACCACCCACGACGACTGGAGCCTCGGCCGCGGCGGCTTCCGCTACGACCACGAAGGCGACGACGACCTCCTGCTCACCGTCCAGGCCGACGCCTACTACACCGATCAGTTTGGCGAGCGCTTCGTCAACGCGCCAGTCCCCGGCCAGCACGTCCAGTTCAGGACCGACATCCGCGACTACCGCCGCGCGGGCGCCAATCTTCTCGCCCGCGTCGGACAGGAGCACGGCGACAGCGGCTGGAGCCTCCAGGGCTACTACGACCGCACCGAGCGCGCCACCGACGTCACCTTCGAGGTCAACCGCGACACCTTCGACCTCGACTGGCGCCAGCACTTCAAGCTGGGCGCGTCCCACGACCTCATGATGGGCCTCGGCGCTCGCTACTCGAGCGACGACACCGAAGACGGCTCCCACTTCGTGCTCAACCCCAAGAGCGACTCCTTCAGCACCTTCAGCGGATTCCTCCAGGACACGATCACTCTCGTCCCGGACCGCCTGTTCGGGATGATCGGCTCGAAGCTTTCCTACAACACCTTCACCGGCCTCGAGATCCAGCCGGGCGCCCGCCTGTGGTGGACCCCGGACGACCGCAACACAGTGTGGGCATCCGTCGCGCGCGCCGTGCGTGTCCCGTCCCGCCAGGAGGAGCAGGGCACCCTCATCTTCGCGTACTACGACCCCGGCCTCCTCGTCGGCGGCCCCCCCGCCGGCCAGATCCTCTCCGTCGGCATCCAGCCCAACGGCGGCCTCAACTCCGAGGACTTGCTCGCCTACGAAGCCGGCTACCGAGTGCGCCCCATCGAGAGCCTGACCCTCGACCTCTCCGTGTATTACAACGACTACGAAGACCTGATCTACATCTCCAGCGCCTTCCAGCCCTGGAACAACAACGGCTTCGGCGAGACGTACGGCGGTGAGTTGTCCGCAACCTGGAGCCCTTCCGAGCGGTGGCGGCTACGGGCGGCTTACAGCTACACCGAGGTCCAGATCCACGGCCCCGTCCTCCCCGCCGATGAACGCAACACGCCGCGGAATCAAGCGCAGCTCGAGTCGTACCTGGACCTCACCAAATCGCTCGAGCTCAACGCCGCGATCTACTACGTCGACGAAGTGCCCGAGCAGCGCATCGATTCGTACGTCCGTCTCGACGTGGGCCTCACCTGGCACGTCACGCCCAACTTTGATCTGACGATCTGGGGCCAGAATCTGCTGGAGCCTCAGCACCGCGAGTTCTCGACCAGCGAAGTCGAGCGCGGGGTCTACGTCATGGGAACCATCCGATTCTGAGACGCGATCGCGCCGGAGATCCGGCGCCCGTTTCCGCTCCGGCGGCCAAGACTGATCATGAGAACCCGCCTCGCCATCCTGGGAATGCTCCTCGTGCTCGCGGGCGCGACGACGGCCCACGCCGCCGACGCGACCGATTCCGAGCGAGAGTCAACGATCAAAGCCGCGATGATCCTCAACTTCATCAAGTCCACGGAGTGGCCCGCCGACCGCTTTAAGTCCCCCGAGAGTCCCATCATCGTCACCGTTCTCGGCGAGGGCGAACTCGGCGGCCAGCTCGAGCGAACCGTGAGCGGCCAGCAGGTGAACGGCCGCGCCATCGAAACGCGCCGGCTCGCGCACCCGAAGACGCCCCCGGACCCCGATGGGGACGACGCGAAGCAGATCCAGGCGTCGCACGTGCTGATCGTCTGCGAATCGGAGCGCGAGCGCGTCCCCGAGGTGCTCGAAACACTCGGCAATGCCAGCGTCCTCACCGTCAGCGACATCGACGCGTTCGCGGAAAAAGGCGGGATGATCGGCCTGACCATCCGGCGCGGCCGCGTCGCCTTCGACGCCAACCCCGACAGGATCCAGAGCAAGCAGCTCAAGGTCAGCTCCCAGGTTCTGCGTCTGGCGAGAACCGTGAAATCATGAGGTGATCGCGTGCAGTCCCCACGAACCCGCTCATTCCGATCGAAGCTTCTGATGCTCGTGGCGACCGTCAGTGTCCTCGTGACCGTCGTCGTCGGCGGGGCGCTCGTCGCCTCCAACTTCGCCCGCGCGCGCCGGCAGGTGGTCGCGGGCCTCGGCACGCAGGCCGAGATCATCAGTTTCAACGCGTGGGCCCCCCTGGCCTTCGACGATCCCGAAGCCGCCAAGGAAATCCTCGGCGCCGTGCAGGCCGAGAAAAACGTCCTCGCCGCCGTGCTCTACGACCGTGAGAACCGCGAGTTCGCCCGCGTCCAGCAGGGCGAAGCCCCGGACCCGATCCTCGGCCACGACGGACCCGCCGAGCAGCTCAACGACACCTGGCTCGTGCTCCGGCGACCGGTCGCGCACGACAACACCCAGACCGGAACGCTCGTCCTCGCGTGCGACCTGCGCGAGCTCTACGCCTCGCTCTATTCCGACCTCTTCGTCTCGCTGCTCACCGGCCTCGGCGCCTCCGCCGCGGCGCTGGTCATCGCGATGCGGTTGCAGCGCAGCCTCTCGAAGCCCGTCGCCGAGCTCGCCCGGACCGCCCGGCACGTCGCGCAGACGCACGATGTTTCCGTCCGCGCCCATCGCCACGCCGACGATGAGCTCGGCCGCCTGACCGACGACTTCAACCACATGCTGGCGCGGATCGAGCGCCAGGCGCAGGACATCGAAGAGGCCAACCGCCAGTTCCGCACGCACCAGGAGTTGCGCATCGCCAAGGAGGCCGCCGAGGCCGCCAACCGCGCCAAGAGCGAGTTCCTCGCGAACATGAGCCACGAGATCCGCACGCCCCTCAACGGCGTGATCGGGATGACCGACCTGCTCCTGGGCACCAAACTCGATTCCCAGCAGCGCCGCTACGCCCAGTTGAGCAAGGCGTCCGCCGAGTCGCTCACCAGCATCATCAACGACATCCTCGACTTCTCAAAGGTCGAGGCGGGGAAGCTCGAGCTCTCGCCCATCGACTTCGACCTGTACCTGGCCGTCGAAGAGGTCATGCTGATGCTCGCGCCCCGCGCCCAGCAGAAAGGGATCGAGGCCACGTGCGCCGTCCACCCCGATGTCCCCCGCGCCGTGCACGGCGACCCCGACCGCATCCGCCAGGTGCTCATCAACCTCGTCAACAACGCTATCAAGTTCACGTCCCACGGCAGCGTGATGCTCCACGTCGTCCTCGACGAGCGCTCGGGTGACGATGCCCTCGTCCGCTTCAGCGTCACCGATACCGGCGTCGGCATCCCTTCTGACCGCCTCGACAGACTTTTCAAGGCCTTCTCCCAGGCCGACGTCTCCACCACGCGAACCTTCGGCGGCACCGGCCTGGGCCTCGCCATCTCCAAGCAGCTCGCGACGCTCATGCAGGGGTCCGTAGGAGTCGAGAGCGAGCCGGGGCGCGGCTCCACCTTCTGGTTCACCGCCCGACTCGGCGCACGCCCGCAGCAGCGCCAGACGACCCCGACCCCGACCGATGCTCCCCGGCTCCGCGTCCTCGCCGTCGACGATAACCAGGCCTCCCGCGAGGTTCTCCAGGAACAGATCACGAGTTGGGGACTCGACGCCAAAGCCGTCGCCAGCGCGGACGAGGCGCTCGACGTCCTCCGAACCGCCCGCGCCGACGCCGCGGGCTTTGACGTCGCCATCGTCGACCACGATCTCCCGGGCATGGACGGCTTCGAGCTCGGAATGGCCATCAAGGCCGCTCCCGACCTCAAGGACACCGTGCTCATGATTCTCGCCACGCTCGACCAGCAGATCGACCCTGCCCACCTGCGCCGCATGGGATTCGCGGGAGTCTTGAACAAACCCGTCCGGCAGTCGCAGCTCTTCGACAGCATCATGAACGCGCTCGCCTCCGGGCCGCGCCCGGACTCCGCCCCCGCGCCGTCCGATGAGAACGCCGCTCGGGACAAACCCGCGAACGGCCGGCGCATCCTGCTCGCCGAAGACAACGAAGTGAACCAGATCGTCGCCTCGGAAATGCTCCGACGCGCGGGCTACGAGACGGTGATCGTGCCCGACGGCCGGTCCGCCGTCGAAATGGTCCAACGCGGCGGGTTCGACCTCGTCCTCATGGACTGCCAGATGCCCATCATGGACGGCTTCGAGGCCGCTCAAACCATCCGCGCGTGGGAAGCTACCGCCGTCACCCCCGGATCCGATCCTCAGCGAATCCCCATCATCGCGCTCACCGCCAACGCCATGAAAGGCGATTCAGACCGCTGCCTCGCTTCGGGAATGGACGGCTATTGCAGCAAGCCGATCAACGCCAAGAAGTTGTTGGAAACGATGGACGCCCATCTCCAGTTGGCGCCGCGCCCCGCCAGGGACTCCTCGCCACCGCCGGAAACAGAAATCATCGAACCCTTCGATACCGCGATCCTCTCCCAAGCCTGCGGCGGCGCGCACGAGCTCAAAAAACGCATCCTGGAACGCTTCCACCAGCAACTCACCAGCGACCTCGACCTCCTCGATTCCGCCCTGTCCTCCCAGGATGCTCCGACCCTCCGCAAGACCGCCCACAGGCTCAAAGGCGCCGCCGGCACGCTCGGGGCCTTCCGGCTCGCGCGGCACGCACAACAGCTCGAACAGTTGGAAATCGAAGGGCAACTCGAACAGGCCCGCCAGATCATCGACACCGTCCGAACCGAAGCCGCCCGATGCCTCGCCGAGATCCCTCGTTTGTGTGCCACAAATCAAATGAAGTCCGCCGACGGCGACACGGCGAAGCGCGCCGCCTGACCAGCGCCGCCGAACCGCGGCGTCACAAGACGCACACCCCCGCAGCGGCAAGTAGCGGCCGACGTCCCGTCGGCCGACCCCATCTCACCCCAGCGCCGCCACCACATCCTCGTTCTTCATCGCGTCCTTCAGCTCGCGCGCCTGGATCCACTTCACCTTCGCCACGCCCTCGGCGTTTTTCCCGATCACCACCGTCCCGCGTGACGCCACGTTCAACGGCGCGAAGTACATCCCGAACGCCCGGCTCACCTGCCGGTGCATGTCCGCCAGGAGCGTCTGCTTCAGCCCCAACGACTCAGCCCACGCCTTGTGCGTATAGAAGCTGTCCGTCGAGATCCCCACCACCTCCGCCCCCTTCCCCGAGAACTTCGCCAACTCATCCGTGACGCACCGCATCTCCGTCGAGCACACCGGCGAAAAATCCATGGGGTAGAAGCACAGCACGACGTCGCCCTTCTTCACGTGATCCGAAAGCCGCCACTCCTGCCGGTTCTGGTCCGGCAGCACAAAGTCCGGCACGCGATCCCCAACCTTGAACGGCGTGTCGCGGGGCATCAGGTTCTCGTTCGGCATGGGCACAATTCTCCGAGCATCAAAGGGCCATTGCGGGATCACCGACCCAGCGCCTATGCTCTGCACCGGGCCAGGAAGGCCCATTCTACCCCGGCGATCCAGCATCATGATGACGATGGATTCACTCAAGGCCCGCTACACGGATGTACTGAGCCGCGTCTCAGCCGCGGCGGGGCGCACCGGCCGCAAAGGCTCCGACATCGTTGTCGTCGCCGTCTCCAAGTACGCCGAACCGGAACAAGTCCGCGAGCTCATCGCGCTCGGCCACGTCGACTTCGGCGAGAGCCGCGTCCAGGGCCTCGTCCAGCGCGCCGCGACGGTCGATGAGATGTTCGGCCGCCAACTCGCCGTGCCCCAGGTCGCCGCGGCCCACCGCGCGGTCCGCGCCAAACAGAACGAAGGCGACGGCCTCCCCACGCTCCCCGCCGCCACGCGCGTCCGCTGGCACATGATCGGCCACCTCCAGAAGAACAAGGTCCGCAAGGTCGTCGGCCTCGCGCGCCTCATCCACAGCGTCGATTCGCTCCGCCTCATCGAAGAAATCCAGGCCGCCGCCGTCAAGCGCGACGAGGTCGTCGACGTCCTCGTGCAGGTCAACTGCTCCGGCGAAAAATCCAAGCACGGCTGCGCCGTCGCCGCCGCTCTCCACCTCTGCGAGCAGGCCGAATCCACCATCCATGTCCGCGTCCGCGGCCTGATGACCATGGCCGCCCTCACCGACGATGCCTCCGAAGCCCGCGCCGCTTTCGACCGCTGCCGCGAGCTCTACGACGACGCCCACCGCAACGGCATCGGCGGCGAGCACTTCAACATCCTCTCCATGGGCATGAGCAACGACTTCGAGGCCGCCATCGAGTGCGGCGCCAACATGGTCCGCATCGGCTCCGCCATCTTCGGCGAGCCCCCGCACGGCACGGAAGAGACCGAAGAAGATGACGAGGATTAATCGGGACCATTCGCCGCGGCGCCTTTCCAGCGCGACCCGCACCGCCATCACCTCGCGAGGAGCGCTTCTCACCGCCGGTTTTTTTCTCGGCGCGCCGGCGCCCGCTATCGCGCAGGTCGGCAAGCCGGAGATCATCCCGATCATCATCCCCAACCCCGACGCCCCGCCCGCGAACGACCCGGCGCCCGATCAACCCATCCTCGCGCAGGACGAGACCCAGAACGCCTTCGGTATCTACGACGCCGTGGACGCCGTGCTCGGCCGCGCTGGCCTTCCGGCCCGCGCCGAGAACCCGATGGTCGATGCCTGGCTCAAAGCCAACCGTGACAAATACCAGGGCATGGCCGCCGAGCTCCTCCGCGCCACCCGCCTCCCCCGCTGCGACTTCGGCGTCGACTTCAACAAGGTCGAAATTCCCGCGTTCCATGTCAACACCATGCGCAACATGGACCGCATCCTCCGCGACAACGCCATCCGCGAACGCGACGCCGGCAATCTCCCCGCCGTCGGCGAGAGTCTCGCCGGCCGCGTCCGCGTCGCCTGCCAACTCGGCGCCAGCCGAACACTCGTCGAAAAACGCCAGGCCGTGCGCATGCTCTCCGATGCCCTCCGCCTGATCGCCCCCTACTCCACCGAAGGCGCCGAAGCGGACCGCCTCGCGCTCGTCGAGGAACTCCGCAAGATCGACCCCGTCGACCCCTTCGACTTCCGCGGCGGCCTCGCCCAGATGTCCAAAACCCTGCTCGTCCCCGTCGCCAAACAGGACCCCGCCTTGGGCCTCGATTGGCTCCTCCAGCTCACGCCCAACGACGCCATGAACCTCGCGCAGACATACCAGGAGAGCATCAACGACATCACCAAGGCGTGGCCCGATGCCAACGACGACCTCATCCGCGCCCACGAGCAGGCGCTGAACGAACGCGGCACGCCCCACATCCTCTCGGGCATCGAACGCGCCCACGCCCAAGCCATGCAACTCCGCACCGACATCGCCGAAGTCATCAGCTTGCTCAAGAACCCGCCAAAGTTCGAAGATCCCGACCTCCCAGCCCAGCCCGCCGCCCAGCCCGCCGGCAAGTAACGAGTTGTTCCTCGCCCGCAGGGCGCACGACTGTTGCGAGTGGCGCCGCGGCGAAGTCGCAAGCCACTCGATGGCGAATCGGAAGTCTTCGGTCTCGCCCCTTGGGCGAACGACCAGCTGGCCCGCGCGAATGGACTCCCGACGCCTTCGTTGAAGGCCTCACGCCCCCGGCTTCTTCCACCCCGAATCCTTGTCCTTGACCAGCGCCCCGGCCGCCTGCCGGATGCACCGCGCGCAGATCATCGCCTCGTCATGCAGCGGGCTCCGCCACCCCGGATCCGGCCGCTCCTCCAAACACATGATGCACGTATACCCCTCCGGCGCGCTCGGCTTCGCCTGATTGACGATCTCCGCGTACGCCACCGTCAGGCACTTCCCGCAGATGAGCGACCCTTGGTGCCCCTCCACCATCGGCAACCCCTCCACCCACACACCGCGGCAAAAATCGCACAGAAAATCCGTCATCTGCATGTTCTGAGGATCAGCCCCAGGTCGTTGCATAGCCATTCCCCGAAAAAAACCATTCACCACAGAGAACGCAGCGCCCACAGAGCCAGAGCCGCCACGCTCAACTTAATCAAGAATCTCTCTTTTTCTTCTTTGCTTTGCGCTCTTCGTGCCCATCGCGCTAAAAACATTCTCCTCCGCGTCCTCTGATTTTCCTCTGTCTACCTCTGCGTTCGATTTCAGGCTTTCACCAACCTCACAGCATTGAACACCCGCCCCTCCTTCACATACTTCCGCTCGAAGTTCGTCCCCACCAGCTCATCCTCCCCCGCCGACTCCGGCTTCTCAAACGCCATCCGCTCGAACCGTAACACCTTTCCATTCTTCACCTTGACGCCTTC
>DASZQL010000026.1:0-2514 GCA_035549675.1 Phycisphaerales bacterium
ACAGCGTCAATCGTCGTCGTCGAGGCGATGGGCGCGCACGAGGCGGGTTGAGGTGAGGGGGTGGTCGGGGTCGTCGAGGGTGAGTGTGTAGCACTCGCCGGTGCGGAGTTCGGGGTGGGGTGAGGGGGCGGGAGGGATGCCGCGGATGAGGGCGGCGATGAGGAGTTCGAGTTGGGGGTTGTGGCCCACGAGGCAGAGGGAGCCGCGGGAGTCGGCGGCGATGCGGATGTTTTCGGTGATGACTTCGAGGGCGTGACTGACGTCTTCACCGACTTCGAGGCGATCATCGAAGATGAGGCGCGGCGGAGTGGGCGGGGGGTTGCGCGATTTCCATTGGTCGATCGCGGCTCGGAAGCCTTCGAGGAAGTGTTCGGAGGTCTGGCGCGCGCGGGTGTAGGGGCTGGAGACGAGGAGCGACGGGGGTGAATCGGAGCGGGCGAGCTGTTCGCCGATCCAGAGGGCTTGGCGCTCGCCGCGGGGTTTGAGGGCGCGATCACGATCGCGGCCGGTGGGGGAGTCCTGTTCGGCCTTGCCGTGGCGGAGGATGTGGAGAACAAAATTCATTCACCGCAGAGGCGCTGAGGGCGCAGAGGAAGACAGAGGAAAAGGCTCGTTGGACTCGATCCGTCACACCATACGTCGCACGCCGCGAGTCAGGCGTCCGGGGTTGCAGGTCGCGGCGGGTAGGCTACTGGAATGAGTGAGATCAAGGCGAGCGCGTTGCCGGCGATTCGGCAGGTGATGATGCCGCGGGACACGAACCCGCAGGGGACGATCTTCGGCGGCGTGATTTTGTCGCTGATCGACCAGGCGGCTTTCGTCGAGGCGCTGCGGCACGGGAATCACCGGTACGTGACGGTGGCGATGCACACGATCGAGTTTCACAGCCCGGTGTTCGTAGGCGACGTGCTGAGCCTGTGGGCGAACGCGACGAGGATCGGGCGGACGAGCATCACGGTGCACGTGGATGTCAAGGCGTACCGGGCGAGCCAGGGCGTGGAGTGCGCCGTGACGGGGGCGGACGTGGTGCTGGTGGCGGTGGATGAGGAGGGGAAGCCGGTGCCGGTGAAGGGCGTGTAGCGGCCGGCGCCCTCGCCAGCCGGGTGATGCTACGGCCTACGAGGGCGCAGGCCGCTACACCTGATAGCGGATCGTCCGCCGCGTTGCGGTTCATTGTTGCTCGGCGGGCTCGATGTGGACGAGGACGTTTTCGACGGTGGGGATGGCTTC
The DNA here is from genome assembly GCA_035549675.1 of Phycisphaerales bacterium. Classification (GTDB taxonomy): domain Bacteria; phylum Planctomycetota; class Phycisphaerae; order Phycisphaerales; family UBA1924; genus DASZQL01. Next base: position 1,231 of record DASZQL010000026.1, read on the forward strand.
GCGGATGGCGGCTTTGACCTTGCCGCTGATGGCGTGGGCGTCGGCGACGGAGAGGCTTGGGTCGACGTGGACGTGCATGTCGATCCAGTGGCGTGAGCCGCTGGTGCGGGCGAAGGTTTTTTCGATGAGACGGACGCCGGGGACCGCGGCGGCGATGCGGCGTGCTTCTTCGACGATCTCGGTGGGCTCGGCGTCGAGGAGCTCGTGGAGAGGCTGGCGGGCGAGCTTGGCGCCGTTCCAGAGGATGACGGCGGAGGCGAAGAGGGCGGCCCAGTCGTCGGCGGGTTCGTAGCCCTTGCCGCCGATGAGGGCGATGGAGATGCCGATGAAGGCGGCGAGGGAGGTGATGGCGTCGGCGCGGTGGTGCCAGGCGTCGGCGTGGGCGGCGGTGCTCTGCTCGTCGCTGGCGATGCGCCGGACGACGCGGAAGAGGATCTCCTTGGTGACGACCACGACGATGAGGACGACGAGCGTGTAGGGCGCGGGGGTGTGGTGGGGCGTGATGATCTGGTGGATCGCTTCGGCGGCGATGCCGAGGCCGGCGAAAAGGATCATGGCGGAGACGACAAGGGCGGCGAGGGCCTCGGCCTTGCCGTGGCCGTAGGGGTGGGTGGTGTCGGCGGGGCGTGAGGAGAACTTGAGGCCGCCCCAGATGACGGCGGAGCCGAGGATGTCGGCCATGGATTCGACGGCGTCGGCGACGAGGGCGAAGGAGTGGCCGAGGAGGCCGGCGAGGAGCTTCGCCGCGGCGAGGGCGATGTTGACGAGCATGCCGGCGACGGCGGCGCGGCGGGCGCGGAGTCGATCGGGCGCGGGCATGATCGGGGATGGTAGCGGGAGAAGGTCGATGAGTAGGATGGGGCGATGCGGACTATCGAACTGATCACGACGGGCGGGACGATCGAGAAGGTATATGACGAGAGCGTGCAGGCGCTGGTCAACCGGGAGTCGATCGTGAAACGGATGTTGCGACGGCTGCGGCTGGAAGGGTCACGGGTTTCGATTCGGGAGCTGATGAGCAAGGACAGTTTGCTCATGACGGATGAGGACCGGGCGGCGATTGTTGCGGCGGCGCGCGAGGCTTCGGTTCGGGCGGATTCGGTGGTGATTCTGCATGGGACCGACACGCTGTGCGTGACGGGGGAGGTGTTGTGCGCGGAGTTGAAGCCGCGGGTAGCGGTGGTGCTGACGGGGGCGATGCGGCCTTATGAGATGACGCGGAGCGATGCGCTGCAGAATCTGACGGAGGCGATTCTGGCGAGCGGGTTGGTGGAGGCGGGGGTG
>DASZQL010000027.1:0-19662 GCA_035549675.1 Phycisphaerales bacterium
AAACTTCCCCGGCAGCCCCACCAACTCCCCCAACCAGTCCATCACCCGAGTCTCGAGCTCCGTGCACGCCGGGCTCGTCGTCCACAGCATCCCCTGCACGCCCAGGCCCGACGCCAGCAGATCTCCAAGAATCCCCGGCCCGGACGCGCACGCCGGGAAAAACCCAAAGAACCGCGGCGACTGCCAGTGCGTCACCCCCGGCACGATCAGCCGCTCCACGTCGCCCGCAATCTCTTCCCACGCTCCCCCCCGCTCCGGCGCATGCACCGGCAGCGCCGCGAGCAACTCCCCCGGCTTCGCGCGCGACAACACCGGGAGCGCCCCCACCCGCTCCATATACCCCGCGATCCAATCCACCATCTCATGACCGCGCCGACGGAACTCCTCCGCCGTCATGTGCCGCGGCATCCCATCGCCCGACCCGGTCCCGCTCATCCGCGCAGCCTATCCGATCAGCCCGCGATTCAACGGCGACAACGCCAACCGCTCGCCATCGAACCGCACGGCCGCCCGTCCGGCCCCGTCCTTACCGGTTCTGGGCCTTCTTCATCTTCTCCTGGTCGTCGATGATCTTGCGGATCTGCTTCTCGACCTCGTCGAACCATTCCTTGGTCAGCGGCGGCTGACCATACTTCGCCATCGAGGGCGCCCGCCGCGCGATCGACCGCAACTCCTCGAGGAACGTCCGCGCCTTCGGCGCCTGCCCGTACTGGATCGCGATGTTCATCTTGCTGAGCAACTCGTCCGTCCGCGCCTGCGCTTCCTGGACCGACTGGCGGAACGCGACCTGGTACTCGTCCGCCTCCGGCCCGACCTCGACCCACTCCTTGCATCCCATCAGCTTCGCCAACTCGTCCTTCGTGTCCGCCGTGCCCTTCGAGAACTTGCACTTCAGCGCGAGTTCCGAGTTGAGGGTCAGAATCCGGTCTTGCGGGTTGACCAGGATCTCCCCGCTCGTCCCCTCGTACCACGTCACCACCCCGTCCTCGTCGATATCGCACGAAAGGGGCATCAGAATCTGCATGGCCCGCATGATGAGGGGGTTGTACCCGCCGCGCTTGGTGATCTTTTCACCCAGGAGCAGCACCCACTGGAGGCCCTCGCCGTCCATCGCCTTCGCCTGGCCCGGGCCCGTCATCGAGAAGGCCACCGTGCCGCCGAAGTTGCCCTGCCGGCGGAAATAGATTTCCTCGCAGTTGATGCCCGTCATCGACGCCGCGGAGATCGCCGAACGGATCCACGCCACCACCCGGTACTTCTTCTCATGCTTGAGTTTCTTGTGGATCACATCCGACAGAGGCTCGACCTCCGACAACGCGCCGCCCCCCGAGTCGATGTCGAGCACGATGATGTCGGGACGCTCTTCTTCCGGCAGCTTGTCGAGCAGGCCCACCGAGTGGGCGAGCGCATCGGCGTTCAGGTAAGGCCCGACCATCTCCTCGAGCGTGATGAAGCAGATCTTCGTCGCGCCGGGCGGGATGGTCTTGGGCGTCCGAGCCGTCTCCGACGGCTTCGACGAGTCGATCCCCTTGGTCTCCATCGCCTTGCCGTCTTTCGCCGGCGTCTCGTCCTTGGCCGGCGTCTCTTTCGCCGGCGCCTCGTCGCGCTCGACCGACTTGATCTGATCGGTCGTGATGATCTCCTGACGGTCCACCCCGCCGACGCTCATCTTGAGGAACAGGAACCCGTCACCTTCTTTGGTGATGGTCCCCTCGAGCACCCGCCCGTCCTTGAGATGCACCGTCGCCGCCCACGCCGGCATCCCGATCACGAACGCCGCCGCTACCGCCGCCATCGACAACACGTTCCGTACAAATCGTTTCATGGTGATCCTCGGTTCCTTGAGCGAGCCCTATCGGGCACGCACCCTGACCCCCAAAATTGACCTGATCCGCTGATACCCGACGCGCCCCCGACTACCTCTCCCTCCGCTTCATCTTCTCCTGGTCATCGATGATCTTGCGGAGCTGCTTCTCCACTTCTTCGAACCATTCCTTCGACAAAGGCGGATTCCCGTACTTCGCCATCGACGGCGCCCGCCGCGCGATCGACCGCAGCTCCTCGAGGAACGTCCGCGCCCGCGGCGCCTGGCCGAACTGGATCGCGATGTTCATCTTGCTGATGAGCTCGTCCGTCCGTGCCTCCGCCTCGTGCACCGCTTCCCGGAACGCGATCTGGTACTCGTCCGCCTCCTGCCCGACCTCGACCCATTCCTTGCACCCCAGGAGTTTCGCCAGCTGGTCCTTGGTGTCCGCCGTGCCCTTCGACACCTTGCACTTCAGCGCGAGTTCCGAGTTCAGCGTCAGGATGCGATCGGGCGGATTGACCACCAGGTCCCCGCTCGTTCCCTCATACCACGTCACGAGCCCGTCCTCGTCGATGTCGCACGAGATCGGCGTCAGCGTCTGCATCGCGCGCATGATCAGCGGGTTGTACCCGCCGCGCTTCGCGACCATCTCGCCGAGCTGAAGCGACCACTCCAGCGTGTCGCCCTCAACCGCCTTCGCCTGGCCCGGCCCGGTCATGTAGAAGCCGACGTTCCCCCCGAAGTTTCCATGGCTCCTGAAATACAGCTCCTCGCAGTTCCACGCCGTGAACGACGCCGCCGAGATCGCCGACTCGATCCAACCCACCACCCGGTAGTCCGCCTTCAGCTTCAGGTGGATTGCATCCGAGAAGGGGTGCATCTCCGACCCCGCGCCGCCGCCGGAGTTGAACTTGAGCACCACGATCTGCGGCCGCTCGTCCTCCGGCAGCTTGTCCAAAATGTCCTTGGAGTGGAGCAGCGCGTCGGCGAACATGTAAGGCCCGACTTCCTCCTCCAGACTGATGAACGCGATCCGCGTCGCGCCGGGCGAAACAGCCTTCTCGCCCGCCGGCTTCGCCGCGTCCTTGGGCAGGGTTTCTCGCGACGGAATGATCGCCGCCTCGGCCTTCGGATCGGCCGCGGGCGGGGAATCGTCGCGATCGATCGACTTGATCTGCTCCGACGTGATGATCTCCTGGTGCTCGAGACCGCCCACGCTGATCATGAGGAAGAGGAACCCCTCCCCCTCCTTCGTGATCCGTCCCTCGAGGACACGACCGTCCTTGAGACGCACCGTCGCCGCGGACGCCGCCGGGACCATCGCCCACGCGACGAGCGCCGCCACCAGACACATCGCCATATTCCGAACGAGTCGCTTCATGATCACCCTCGATTCGCGACCACGCCGAGCGTTCCAACACCCGCATTCAGTGCGGCGCCATCACTTCCGCCCGTTCGACTGCTGTTGCTGCTGCTCCAACCGAGTCGCCTGCGCGATCTTCTGCTTCAACTCCTCGATCTGCACGTCCAGCCGGGCGCGCGAGGCGCCGCTCGGGTCGAAGACCTCCGCGTACGACGCGATGATGCCGCGGATCTGCTTCAGGAGCGACATCCGCCTCCCGAGGTTCTTCTTGACCTCGTCGATCGAGCTGCCGCCCTCCGGGATCTCATGCAACTCACGCACGAGCTTGCCCGGACGACCACGCGTGTTGATCTTCGAAACCGCGTCCGCGATGTCGTCCCGCCAATCCTTCAGGATCTGCGGCCCGCGCGTCTCCTTGTCCTTGAGCACCAGATAGTTCGTCCCGATCCCGAGCTTGTCCGCCAGCTCGTCCATCGAGTCCGTCGTCCCCTTCGAGACGCCAAGACGCAGCGCCATCTCGGAGTGGAGCGTGAGCGTGTCGTCGCCCAGCCCGCCCACACGGGTCTTGTCCTTGTGAGGCCCCTTCCCGTCGTCGCTCAGCATGGTCCATCCGCCGTCGGTGACTTCCGCCTGCGTCAGCTCGCGGTCCATGTAGTACTCCGGCTTGCCGCCGCTGAAGCGCACATACATCCAGTAATCGGCGCGAGACATCGCACGGACGAGCTCCGGCGCGTAGCCACCCTTGATAAAGAAGCCCTCGGCGTGCCCGAGCCGCAGCGAGATCTGCTTCTCGTTGACCATGTGGTCGCCGATGTTGAAGTCGCCGAGGTCGCCGATGCCGCCCAGCCAGCCTTCGGAGGTGAAGTAGATCTCGGGGCTCACGAACGGCAGGAACGCCGCGCCGCCCTGGGCGATGTCCACCCAGAAGACCACGCGCCGGCCCTTCTCGATCATCGCCTTCTCGAAGACCGGCGCCATCTTTTCCGTGCGGAACAGGTTGTCGAAATCGTCTTCCGCTATCTCCTCATCCTGGAGCTGGCTGCCGGATTTGATCTTCACGACCACGATGTCCGGGTTCACCCGCTCGACGTCCTCCATCACCTTGGCCAGCGGCGTTTCGGAGACGTCCTGCCCCCACTTCCCCTTGAGCTCGACGAGGTAGATCTTCTTCGCGTTCTCATCGCCCGTCGGCGCGCGGTCCTTTTCCTTCTCCTTGGCGCGCGACGAGCCGCTGGTGCTCGTTGCTTTCGTCGCGATCTCGGGCGAGTCGTCCGCCACGCCGCGCTTGACCTCGAGGATGTCCGTCTTTTCGTAGGTCGTCGGCGCCTTGATCCCGCCGAGCCGCACCTCGAACTTCACCGTCGTCGCTGTCTCTTCGAGGATCTTGCCCTCGACCGTCTTGCCCGACTTCAAGATCAGGATGTCCCGCGTCTTCTTCTCGGGAGCCGAGGCCGGCGCGGCGTCCGCCTTCTTCGCCGGAGCATTGGTCTCTTCCGCACCAAGCCCGATCGACGCCGGGACCGTCAAACCCGCCACGAGCATCGAGAGCGCCGCGAACTTCATCCAGCTTTTCATGGCTTTCGTCTCCGTTGACTGATCACGACGGGCCGCCGACGATCAACCTGGCCACAGCCCAACCGACCGCCGCCCATCCCATGGGCGCGGCATCGCCCTCCTCGCCCGAGGACGCACCCAAAGTATATGGACGAACTCCCCAACGGTTCTGGATTGTTGGCGCTTTGGAAGGATATTCAGAAGCCGCCCAAATCACGGCGTTTTAGCGCACCATATCGCTCGCCCCCGCACCACTCGAGCGCTCGCCGTACCCTCTGCCTCGCTCCCTCTATCTCCGTCCTCGGCTCTCCTCCGTCCGACTTCCGAGTTCCCCGTTCCCCATTGCTATTTCCTACCTTCCTTCTTCCTTCCGCTTCTCCTACTTCGACTACGCCCCGGAGGGGCGCACGATTGTTGCCAGGGGCCGCGAGGGAGGCTCGGCGACCGAGCGCGCCCCTGGTTCTCGCCTCCAAAGTTCTTCTCTCACCTGCCTTTTCCTACACAGGGCTACCCTTCCTACCCCATCTACTCTCTCTACACCGGGTGGGCGGGCTACTCCTTCTCTTCTTCTCGTTCTCAGCGTCCCGCCAGCTTCTTTACCATCTCCATCGCGGCCGCCTGATCTCTGACTCGTCCCTCGAGCTGCGCGTCATAGACCTCATCCAACCACCCCGCGAACGCCGGCCCCGGCGAAAAACCCGCCGCGACCAGATCATCCCCATTCACCAGGGGCTCGGGCGCCACCCCTCCCCAAGTCTTCTCCAGTTCCCCGCGCCGGCTTTCCACAGCACGCGCCGCCTCCGGCTTCACACTGCGAAGAATGTCCAGCACCGGCCCGAACCAAGGCGACCCCGCCACGCGTTTCTGGCCCGCCACGGACAACGATCCCCAGTTCCCGAGCAGCCGCCCGATTCCCGCCAGAATCGCCCGCAACTGGTCGCGTTCGTCGTTACTCAGGCACAACGAGCCGCGCCATCGCCGCACAATGTCCTCCGCATCGCGCCCGACCCGTGCGGGCCATTCGTCGCCCACCGCCGCGCGAGCCCGATCGACGGCCCACGCCGCGAGCGACGCTGAAAACAAACAGTTCCTCGGCATCCCACCGAGCGCCGCCAACGGCACCGTGTTTGTCGCCTCGTCCAGCACCGGCGCGTCCAGCCCGAGTTCCTGCATCAGGCCCGCGGCCCTCGCGCGCGAAGGCCGCTCGAACATCATCCGGAGTTCTTCGCCGATCCGTTCGCGGCTGATCCCTTTCAGTTCTCCCGCGTGCCGCCGGATCGCGGCGCCGGTGCTCGTTTCAATCGAAAAATCCAGCCTCGCCGCGAACCGCACCGCGCGCAGCGCTCGCAAGTCATCCTCCGAAAGCCGAGCATCCGGATCGCCGACCGCGCGGATCACCCTCTTCTTCAAATCCTCCTGCCCGCCCACGTAATCGATCACGCGCCCGCCGCCCTGCCCGTTCTCATCGAGCGGGTCAATAAAGAGCGCGTTGATCGTGAAGTCCCGACGCCGCGCATCCTGCTCCGCGTCGCAGAACTCCACAGTGTCCGGCCGTCTCCGGTCCGTGTACCCGTGCTCGCGCCGGAACGTCGTGACTTCAACAGTCACGCCGCGCACGCGCACGAGCGACACGCCGAACGCCTTGCCCACCTCCCGCACATTGTGGAAGCGCGCGGCGACTTCCTCCGGCTTCGCGTCCGTCGCCACGTCGTAGTCATTGGGCGACAATCCGAGCAACTCGTCGCGGACGCACCCCCCGGCCAGCAACGCCTCGTGTCCCCCGCGGCGGAGGGTACGCACAATCTCAACTGCCGCGTCTCGGGCCGGACCACTCATCCGGCCCAGTGTACGGGTCCGCGCGCACCAACCCGTCCTCTCAAAACCTAACATATCCCGTTCAAACAGCCCCGGAAACCCATTGAAAGTTTACTGACCAGTAAACCCAATGACTGATTGTTCACTAGGAATATGACGATGGTTATCGGACCCAGACTACCACCTCCTGACAGGGGAGGCTGGGTGATTGACGAACCCGTTCCGGTCGATTGGCGGTATAGTATTGCGGTCCCGCCCGGACTTGGCCGCGCCTTGTTACGCGTGTTGCCAGTGACCGAGTGGCGGTTGAGTGTCGCGGCGTCACAAACGGATCGGCTGACTCGTCACCGAACCCCGCGACCCAATCGAGTGACTCACCTTTTAGTTGTTGCCTCTCGTCTTGCGCCGCCGTCGCGTCCGGTGTGCGCGGCTTGTCTCCACATAGATTTCATGTTCCGACGCGAATGATCAGGAAGCCGTATGTCCCTTGCTCCGGCCCAATCTCGAGTTCTCCCGCCCTTGGAACGCGCGGTGGTCATGCCGCCCCCGCTCGGTCCGGTGAACCCGCCGACCGTGCTGCGGCCCGAGCCGGCGGTCGGGCGCCAGCCGCGGATGAAGCCGCGGGCCAAGCCCAGCCGGACGACGGGCGTGGCGGTGCTGATCCCGGCCTACAACGAGGAGGCGTCGATCCGCGACACGATCGCGAGCGTCAAGGCTCAGTCGGTCCTGCCGGACGAGATCATCGTCGTGGACGACTGCTCGAGCGACCGGACGGGTGAGTTCGCCGCGGAGGCGGGCGCCCGGGTGGTGCGGACCCCCAAGAACACGGGGAACAAGTCGAGCGCGCTGAACTACGGGCTCACGATGATCGAGTCGGAGTTCACGCTCGCGATCGACGCGGACACGGTCCTTGCGGAAGATGCGATCGAACTGCTGCTGCCGGCGATGGAAGACGAGAAAGTCGCCGGCGCGTGCGGGTACGTGATCCCGCGCCGAGTGCAGACGATCTGGGAGCGCGGCCGGTACGTCGAATACCTCTTCGCGTTCAGCCTCTATAAGCCTTTGCAGGATTACTACGACAAGCCCTTGCTCGCGTCTGGCTGCTTCAGCCTGTACCGCACGAAGGTGCTTCGCGAGCTCGATGGCTGGCCGTGCCGCACACTCGCGGAGGACATGGACCTTACGTGGAACTGCTACCTCGCGGGGTACAAGGTCCGGTTCGTCGAGGATGCGGTGTGCTATCCGATCGAGCCGCACAACCTGAAGTTCCTGTCGCGGCAGTTGCGGCGGTGGAGCGCGGGGTTCGTGCAGTGCGTGCGGGTGCATTGGAAGGACGTCGTGCACATCCCGTTCCTGCGGAACGTGGTGGCGATCGGCATGTGGGACGCCACGCTGTGCGCGCTGGCGTTCCTGGCGCTGCTGCCCTTGCTCGCGATCTTTGTCAGCCCGATTTTCCTGCTGGGCTACTTCATCGACATGCCGGCGGTGCTGGTGCCGGTGATGCGGAAGGCGATCCAGCGGGGCGAGGTGGGGCGAGCGCTCGCGAGCCTGCCGGGCTTCTTCGTGATCCGGTTCGTGAACTCGTACTACGTGCTCCGGGCGATCTGGACGGAGCTGATCTGCCGGAAGCAGTCGGTGCGGGTGTTCCAGAAGGGACATTGAGAATCGGATTCACCGCAGAGACGCAGAGGACGCAGAGAAGAAGAGTAAAGACAGGGATTTGAACGCAGAGGCAGACAGAGCGAGACAGAGAAAAACCTCTGGGCGACCACTGAACGCTGACTGCTGAACGCTTCGTACTCGCGACAGATCGCACACGACGGAAAGGTTTTGGAAATGGTTGTCGGACTTCCGGGCACTGGGATTGGCGGGCTTTACTACATGATCATGATCGCGCTCATGCCGGTGCGCGAGTCGTGGCTCACGATCCGCGGCGAGAGCAGCCTCGCGCGGTGGCGGTTCATCGGCGTGCAGTGGTCGATGGTCGCGGGGATCCTCGCGTGCCTGTGGCTCACGATGGTCGGGACGAAGACATTGCTCTTCAGCATGGGCATCGAGATGCCCAAGGCGCTGGTGCGGATGAAGCAGGCGCACGCGGCCGCGGCGATGGAGGAGACGGGCGCGTTCATCGCGAGCGCGGCGTGGGCCTCGACGCTGAACCTGCTGGCGTGCGTGCTGGTGGTGCAGATGCTGGCGATCGTGTTCCGGCGGGAGCGGAAGCCGCGGGCGGCGTGAGTTTGCGGAGCTCGCCATCCGCCGTCCACAAGAGACTTGTTAGGCAGCCCCAGCTTTGCCGGCGGCGCGCTAGGCGTCCCGTGCTGCGTCAGTAAGCTTTGCGGATGGAAACGCCGGACGAAGGCCAGCCAGAATCTCTGGCGAGCTCCATCTATCGTCAACTGCGCGCGATTGCGGGAGCGCGGATGGCGGGTGAGCGCCCGGACCACACGCTTTCTCCCACCGCGCTGGTGCATGAGTTACATCTGAGGCTGCCGGTGCCGGTGGCGGGTTCGACGGCCGAACGGGCGGCGTACTTTCGTGCTGCGGGCGACGCGATGCGGAACATCCTGATCGACCACGCTCGCAGGCGGGGAGCCGCGAAACGGGGCGGGAAGCGGGTTCGGGAAATCGCGGACCTGGAATCGTTGGCTTCGGACGCGGATTCGGAAGAAATCATGAGACTGGAGGCGGCGTTTCTGCGCCTTCAGGAACGGGACCCGCGTGCCGCGGACGTGGTCCGGCTGAGGTTTTATGCCGGGCTGGGCGTCGACGAGACGGCGGAGGCGCTGGGCCTGTCGCGGAGCACGGTGCTGCGCGACTGGGAGTTCGCGCGGGTGTTCCTGTTCCGGGAGTTGGAATAGAGGATTCACCGCGGAGACGCGGAGAGCGCGGAGAAGAAGCAAAAAGGCAGCCACAGGCGGCACAGACGGACACAGACAGAGAGCAGAAGAGCACAAAGTCATCTGCCATGGAACAAATGCGGGCCACAGATGACACAGATGAACACAGACAAAGAAGTTGAAAGTGGAAAGTGCTGAGTGCTGAGTGCGACTTCTCAATGCCCGATGCCCAATGCCTGATGCCTGATGCCTGATTCCTGAATTATGACGTCTGTGAAGTCTGTGATGTCTGTGGCTGTATTTTCTTTCTCTCTTGCGCTCTCCGCGTCTCCGGGGTGAATCGGTGAATCTGGATTGAGGTGATGTGATGAACGAATCGAAGCAGCCCCGGCGGTTGGCGAAGGATTTGTTTGCTTCGGTGCTGGAGTTGTCACCGTCGATGCGGTCGGCGTTCCTGGACCGGGAGTGCGCTGGTGATGCGGCGCTGCGCGATGAGGTCGAGGACTTGCTAAGCGTGCACCGGCGGGCGGCGGGGTTCATGGATGCTGGCGGCACGGCGGAAACCGAGATGCTGCCGGCGCTGCCGAGCGAGCAGCCGGGGGCGATGATCGGGCCTTACAAGCTGCTGCAGGAGATCGGATCGGGCGGGTTCGGCGTGGTGTTCATGGCGGAGCAGACGGCGCCGGTGCGGCGGCGCGTCGCGCTCAAGCTGATCCGGCTCGGGATGGACACCAAGCAGGTGATCGCGCGCTTCGAGGCGGAGCGGCAGGCGCTGGCAATCATGGATCATCCGAACATCGCGAAGGTGTTTGACGCGGGGGCGACGGCGGAGGGCAGGCCGTATTTCGTGATGGAACTGGTGGCTGGGGACGACGTTACGAGCTATTGCGAGCGGAACCGGCTTTCGGTGCGCGAGCGGTTGGATTTGTTCCTGCAGGTGTGCCGCGCGGTGCAGCACGCGCATACGAAGGGGATCATTCACCGGGATTTGAAGCCGAGCAACGTGCTGGTGACGACGCACGAGGGCGAGGCGTGCGCGAAGGTGATCGACTTCGGCATTGCAAAGGCGACGAGCCGGGCGCTGACGGACAAGAGTTTTTTCACAGCGCACATGGCGGTGATCGGGACGCCGGCGTACTGCTCGCCGGAGCAGATCTCGGGGTCGCCGGATATCGATACGCGGACGGATGTGTACGCGCTCGGGGTGCTGCTGTATGAGCTGCTGAGCGGCGCGATGCCGTTTGACCTGAAGGAGCTGCGCGAGAAAGCGTGGGATGAGGTGTGCCGGACGATCAAGGAGGACGAGCCGCCGGCGCCGAGCGTGCGGCTGTCGAAGATCGTGGCGGATCTCCAGCGCCTTGCGGCGGGGCGGCGGACGGAGCCCGCGCGGCTCCGGGCGCTGCTGCGGGGCGAGCTGGACTGGATCACGCTGAAGTGTCTGGAAAAATCGCCGAACCGGCGCTACGAAAGCGCGAGCGCGCTAGCGGCGGATGTCGAGCGGCACCTGAAGGGCGAGGCGGTGGTGGCGGCGCCGCCGAGTGTGGCGTACCGGGTGAGGAAGTATGTGCGGAGGCATAAGGCGGCGGTAGGGGTGGTGGGAGCGCTTGTGGCGGGGATGATCGGCACCGGGACCGGGTGGATTGCCGCCTACTGCTCGAACATCGAACTTCGCGAAGCGGTGAATGTCGGTCTTGACGGGCTTGGAAAGGTGCTGACAGCAGATTGGAAACCGGGTGCTGATCAGAGAACACTTCAGCTCGGTGGAGACAAGAACCCGGATCGGCTGATCGCAACGGTTACAAAGGCGAATGCGCACGGCAACATCACGGTGGACGCACGCGACGCCGATGGCAAACCTGCCAGCACCGTCGGCATTATGAAATTATTGAGTATTGAGGCGCTTGACGCACGCATAGATTTGCAGAAGCAGGTGCAGATAGCGGAGGATGGGTTCAAAGCGGTATTCCGCGAGCGGCTCGGCCCACCCGCGGGCAATACGCAGGTTCATTTCATCGAAAAAGACGGTGTCCTCTATGGGATTCGAGTGCGAGAGGACATGGAAACCAACCAGTACGTTTTTGAACCGGCTCCCGCCGTCAACGATCTCGATAGTCCACCTTCTCCGGAGTTTGCAGAAAACTATCCCGTCGGATTGATGACGTATTTCTCAAGTTGGGCCGTCAGTAATGCTCGGGACTTGACGCAACGCACTCAGTCACTTGAGATAGCCCAGTCGGAACTGGCGTGCCAAGTGGAGGCTGCCCGCGAGATATTGAGCACGGTTGTTGCCCGGGGACTGTACGACACGCACAAAGTGGTCGGACGAGTCCTTTCGGAGTTTGTAGACAACGAAGGCCGTCCCCTGGGACTGATACAGAGTCGCGTTCGCACACATGATGGCATGCGTAGCACGCCGGACGATCTTGAAATCGTCATGTGCACGGCCGATGGTCGCGAGCCAACGGGCGGCGAAATGCTGCTGATGCTCGGGCAATATGCAATGGACATGGATGAAGAGCTCAGACGCAAGCAAGATGAGTTGAAAGAACAGCTTCAGCAAACAAGGCTGGCGCAGGCGGATTACATCATGGCTCAGCGCGAAGTCGACTTCTTTCCAGAAATTGCTCGAGTGGAACAGGCCTATCAGGCACGCGAAGAGCTGCTGGGACCGCGTGATCACTCCACGGTCAAAGCACTATATGCGCTGGCGTGCTCCAAATCATTAAGCGATGATCCATCCTGTCTAGCGCTTTTCCGAGAGGCGATCGATCGGAAACGCTCAATTACCGCTAACGTAGATCGAGAACTGCTCGAAATGTTGGGGTTTGCGGCAAACAGCCATGCATGGCATTTGGATTTTGACGAAGCTGCGGCGCTTAGTGAAGAAATCGCTCGATATTTACCAGAATACTACCAGCGTGTTGTCGGCGGCAAAGATTGGCTCCAGGAAGTATGGACCAACGAACATCTCGTGCTAACTCCCATCGCCATGCATGGTAATATTCGCTGCTGGCCCGTGATTGTTCACAATGGAAGACCTGCTGCGAGATCGGCGATTCAATGGCGTCAAGATGCCGCTGCGGATCTTAGCTTATGGGCAATCTCGGGACTGACCCATCGAGATTGGGTTTGGGAACACCCCAGGTCCACAACTGAGTCGATCGAGCTCGCCCAGCGAGCTGTCCTTGCCGATCCGGAATGGGCTGATGGCCACCGCGCCCTAGCCCTTGCACATCTGCGCTGCGAAGAGTACAGAGATGCAGCACATGAACTTGAGCAAGCAACGACGCTGGCAACCGGATCGAAACGGCGCCGCTCGCCCATGGACGCTGCAATTGAATCCATGATTCGTTGGGAACTGGGTCTACACGAAGAAGCCCGTCTAGCACTGGACTGGGCATGCAAGGAACTAAATGGTCGGATTTGGTCCAACGATGATCCATGGTCAATCGACGGTTCTCCCGACGCATCGAATACACGAAGACTTATTATCGAGGCCGAGGCGATGATAGGGGAACGAACTGCTTATCCATTGAGTGAATGAACTCAAAAGCCTCAAGCAACATGTACTCCATGTTTGCTGGGCCGTCTGCTTCGCTCGGAATCCTCGGAACAATATGTGCTAACGCCGCGAGTTCTCCCGACTGCATCACCGCGTCGCCGCGCTGGCGAGGAGGGAGTTCGCGGCGGCGACGGTGTCGCCGAGGCCGATGTTTTCGATGCGGCAGCGGTCGGGGTGGTCGTTGGCGACTTCTTCTTCCGGGAGCTCGCGGTCGGCGGTGAGGATCACTTCGTCTTCGAAGGGGATCGTCGTCCAGCGGTGGTCGGTCGGGCCGAAGAGGCTGACGACGGGGACGCCGAGGGCCGCGGCGATGTGGCGCGGGCCGGTGTCGTTGGTGACGAGGAGGCGGCAACGCTGGAGGAGGCCTTTGAGGGAGGCGAGCGTGAGGCCGAGGGGGGGGAGGGAGATGATGCGGGAACGCGGAGCACTGGTGGACGAACCACCAGCGGCACCCGATGAAGGGCGAGCGGCGGCGTGCTTCGTTGTCATCGCGACGATCGAATCGGCGAGAGCGGTTTCGCTCGGGGAGCCGCTGATGAGGACGATGGCGTTGTGCTTGTCGCGGAGATATTCGGCGAGGGCGGCGAAGCGGTCGGGGGGCCAGCGCTTGGCTTCGTCATTGCCTCCGGGGTTGAGCATGATCAGCGGTGAGCGGCGGAGGTCGCTGCTCGTCAGACCGGCGCTGGTGAGGATGTCATCGGCGGCGAGTTCTTCTTCGCGCGTGACGACGAGTTCGAGGGGGCCGGGGCGGCCGCCCCCGCCTTCGATGCCGATGGAGCGGAGGAGGTGCTGCGCGAGGGCGAAGTAATAGTCGACAGCGGGGATGGGGGCCCAGTCGTTCGGCGCCGTGGCCGAACGGTTGTAGGGGGGCGTGTCCTTGCGGCGCGGCGGGGTGAGGCGCTCGGTGAGGAGGATGCCGCGGCCGTCGCGGTCGTAGCCGATGCGGCGCGGGATGCCGCTGAGACGAGTGACGAGGGCGGTGGAGAAGGAGTTGGTGAGGAGGAGCGCGGCGTCGTAGCGGAGGTGGCGGATTTTCGCGGCGACTTTCTTGGGGCCCATCATGCCGACCGCGCGGTCGACGTGGATCTCATCGAGGAAGGGACTGCCGGCGAGGAGCTGGTCAAGGCCGGGGCGCATCAGGCCGCCGATGAGCGAGCCGGGGAGGAACTCGCGGAGGACGCGGAGCGTGGGCGTCGCCATGACGGTGTCGCCGACCCAGGATGGGAGGACGACGAGAAGGCGCTTGGGGCGGGCGGGATTGGGATCCGAAGAGGGCACGGGGAAAGGGTAGCGGGGAGAAGACACCGGGGATCGGGACCAGGCATCAGGAATAGGCTCAAAGCGAAAATAGGAGGCCACAGACGGCACAGACTTTCACGGACAAAAGAAGAAGAGCAATACAGCCACAGATGGCCCAGATGGACACAGATTGATTGAGGCCGTGCGGATGCTGGGTCGGAATGTTCCGCGTTCCGACTTCCGCGCTCCGCGTTTGCGTTCAAATCGGCGGATCGCGCGGGTCGTTGTCGGTGGGGTGGTGCTCGCCCCAGAGATTCGGCTCCTTGAACTTCGCGGCGTACCACTTGTTCGTGATGCGGCGCAGCTCCGCGGCGAAGCCGATCGAGGCGAGGCGGTCGAGCTCGAGCGTCGCGGTGATGTGATCGTCGTGCGCGGTGATGGCGCGCACGGCGACGTTGTTGCGCTCGGCGAGCGCGTGCGCGGCGGCGATCACTGTTTCACGCACGACGGGGTCGGCAAGCGGGGCGCCTTCGAGGGCGCGGAGGCGGATGGTGGTGAGGGGAGTGGGCATGAGAGAGGCGGAACGTTGGGATCGAACGCGGAGGACGCGGAGGGGCGCAGAGACACGCGGAGAAGATTGACAGGATTTTTTAGCGCGAAGAGCGCGAAGGAAGCGAAGAGGGCGAGGAGGCGAAGGGAGATAATTCAGATTTCAAATTTCAAATTTCAGATTTCAGAACTTAAGACACAAGACTCAAGACTCAAGACACAAGACACAAGACGCAAGACACAAGACGTAGGGCGTAGGGCGTAGGACGCAAGACACGAGACCCAGGGCGGACGAGGCAAGACTCAGGACTCAGGACTCAGGTCGCTCTCTTCACGGCTTGGTCGGTCCGGCGGGGATGCCGTAGGTGCGCCATTGGTCGGGGGGGACTTCGGGGCCGACGGGTTGGTCGATGCCGGGGAACTCGCCGAGCGGGCCTTTGGAGTCGAGGATGCGCTGGGGGAGACGGAGGCCGACGGATTCCATGGCCGAGCGGAGGCCGGCGTTGCTGTTGGGACCCAGGAGTTCGTAGGGCGCGGAGAAGAGGCGGTCACGCTGGAGTTCGGCGGCTTGCTCGGCGGAAAGGCGGTAGCGGTATTCGAGACGGTCGTTCGGCTCGACGAGAATGGGGCGGAGCTTGCTGCCGCGGGTCATGCGGGCGACGTGGGGGAGCGAGGGAGGAAGTGATTGGGACTGAGTTGGCGAGGGCGGAGGATCCGTTCGTTCACGCTCGGGGCTGGTGGGTGCGCGTCGCGTCGGAGATGACGCTTCGTAATCGTGGCGGAAGTTCGCGGCGGTGAACTCGATGCGCCCATTCAGGAAGCGATAGGGCGGCGGGCATTTGAGATCGAGATAGAGATGGCGCGCATAGCCGGCGACGACCCAGCTTCGGAGCTCGGCGTCGATGATGCGGCGGTGGCCGGAGTCGAGGGGCGCGCCCGGGCTGGCCGCGCCGTGGCTCGTGGCGAGGGTGAAGAAGCCGGCACCCGCGGCGGCGGTGATCGCGAGCAAGAGAAAAAGAACCGGGGCCACGGGGCCGCTACGGATGGGCGGGGATGAGTTCGGTGCCCTCATGCGGTGAAGTGTATGGGTGGGATTGCGGGAGGTTCGGCGGGTCATTGGGGAAGCGTCGCGAGCAGTTCCGCGACGGTTTTGTTGAGGATCGGGTGGTGGGTGTTCGGCGCGATGCGGGCGAGGGGGTCCAGGACGAAACGGCGGCGGTGCATCTCGGGGTGCGGGACGCGGAGCGCCGGCTCGTCGATGACCTGATCGCCGAAGAGGAGGAGGTCGAGGTCGAGCGTGCGCGCGGTCCAGCGCTCGCCGGTGGAGCGGTCGCGGCCGAGGCGTTGTTCGATGTCGAGCAGGGCGGCGAGAAGGTCGCGGGGCGAGAGTTGGGTTTCGATCGACGCCGCGGCGTTGAGGTAATCGGGTTGGGGGTGGTCGTCGCCGGGGAGGCGGACGGCCTTCGTCTCGATGAGCGGCGATGCGGTGAGTAGGCGCGTGCGCGGGAGTTCATCGATCGCGCGGAGCGCGGATTCGATGTTGGCGCGACGGTCGCCGAGGTTGGAGCCGAGAGCGATGAGAGCGGTCGCGCCGGGCACGCGTTGCTCAGTTGTCGCGATTGCCGCGGCCGCCGCCACCAGCGCCGCCTGGACCGCCTGGGCCGCCACGACCGCCGCGGCCCATGGTGTCCTGGACCTTCTTGAGCTGCTCTTCGTTGAGTGTTTTCTTGAGAGAGTCGTTGAGGGCGTCGCGGGCTTCGGTCATCGCGAGACGGCGGGCGTCGCGGTCGGCGTCGGCGCCGCCTGACATGGCCTTGCCGGTCGCGGCGACGTACTTCTCGATGGCCTTGAGGGTCTCGGCTTGTTTGGCTTCATCGAGTTTGAGCCCCAGGACGGCGTCGACCATGCCGTCCCATTGGCGGCTGAAGGTGCCGAGGGGTTCCATGGCCTTCTTGGCCTGCTCCGGCGAGGTGGCGTCTTTGATCGCGCGCTCGAGTTTGCCCTTCTCGGTGGTGTTGAGTTTCTCGAAGGCCTCGCGCATTTCGGTCATGCGTTCGCGCCCGCCGCCGGCGTCGTCGCCTTCTTCCATCAATTTCTTGCGGAGTGCGTCCATGGCGGCGGTGTGGCTGAGCCGGGCAGCCGCATAAGCATCGATGAGAGCGCTGGTCTGCTTGGCATCGAGGCCGAGCGAAGCGGCAACACCCTTGGCTTCGGCTTCCCAGGCTGCTTTCGAGGCTTCGGGCGAGAGCTGCGGTCCCATCATGCCCATGCCGGGACCGCCGCCGGGACCGCGGGGCCGGTCGCCGCCTTCGCGTGGGGGACGGTCGTTGTTGTTGGGGCGCTCGGTGGGCTGGGAGTCGTTCTGGGCGAAAGCGGGCGCGACGGTGACGCCGAGGATGAGGGAAGAGACGAGGATCTTCACGGCGCGCATCGGGGAGGCTCCTGGTGGGGTGGATGGCGGAACGTCGCCGGGCACCGGACATTGCCCGGGGTGCGTTGCTTGGCGTTCACAATACCTCAAAATGGAAAGCCTCTGACGGCGGATGCATGGCCGGTGGGGGGTGGTTCGCTGATGCAGAGGGGCGTGCCGCCCCTCTGCACTCCCCGGCTAAAGGCCAAGACAGAGATAGGAGAAAAGGACAGGAGAAGAAAAGGCGAGAGGAAGTAGCCCTCACCCCGACCCTCTCCCAGTAGGGAGAGGGAGCGGAAACAAAAAGCCCGCAACGCCTTTGGCGTTACGGGCTTCGAAAGCGGGTGAAGGGACTCGAACCCTCGACTTTCACGTTGGCAACGTGACGCTCTACCACTGAGCTACACCCGCGTGAACGGACCGAGACAGTCTATCGGCTCCCTGACCCTGAGGCTGGGGGAGCGGGGCGGAAAACGTATGCCGATCGGGGCTATGAGTCAATTCGAGGAGGAGCGGGTGGCGACTTCGTGCTTGGCGGGCCCGGACGAGGGCGAGGCGGAGGCGGATACGGTTCCTCTTGCCGCGGTAATGGCATCAATGACCTGCGCCGGCGTGTAGGCGTCGCTGATCCAAGGGTCCGCGTTGCCGGGTCCGATCACCGCGAGGAGCGGGACGCCCTTGCGGCCCAGCGAGCGGAGCTTGTCCCAGCCTGGGTCGTGGCGGCTGGAGAGATCGGCGGTGAGAGAGGTCACACCGGGACTCTTGAGCGCGGCTTCGACGTCTTCACGGCTGAGCACCGCGGCTTTGAGCGCCTTGCACGAGATGCACCACGAGGCGGTGAAATCGATGACGATCACATCGCCCCGGGCGCGGGCGGCTTCGTAGGTCGCGGGGGTGTAGCGGCCCCAGAACTTGGCTTCGCCTCCGCCGCCGTGGCCTTCGGATTCTTTCGCGGCGGCGAGCTCCATCGCGTGGATGCGCGATTCGAGGTTGGTCAGGCGGATGGTCCACCAGGCGATGCCGGCGAAGAGTGCGGCGGCGACGGCGGTGAACACGAAACGGTTGATCGGCGAGCGCGAGATCTGGAAGGTGCGCACGATCAGCCACACCGAGGCGCAGAGCGTCAGGGCGGCGGCGATCCACCAGTGCAGGATCAACCAGAGGTACGGCACATCCGCGGCGAGGCTCAGGAACGCGCTGCCGATGAAGAACGCGGCAACGGCGAGCATCAGCAGGCCCATGATCTGCTTGACGAGCTCGCTCGCGGGGCCGCTGCGGGGGACGCGCTCGACCCACTTGGGGTTCGCGGCGAGGATCAGGTACGGGAGCGCCATGCCCGTGCCCACGGCGAGAAACGCGAGGAGCGTGACGAAGCGGGTCTGGTTGGTGGCCCAGGCGACGGCGGTGCCGAGGAACGGGGCGATGCAGGGCGTGGCGAGGACGGCGGTCATGATGCCGAAGACGAACGAGCCGCGGACGGTGTCCTGACTGGGGTTGACGAGGTAGACCCACTTGGGGAGACCGACGGTGAAGAGGCCAAGCATGCCGACGGCCATGGCGCCGATGAAGAGGCCGACGCCGAGGACGAACCACCAGAGCTGGAAGAGGGTGCTGACGTCGTCGAAGCCCTTGACGAAGGCGATGCAGGCGCCGATGACGACCCAGAAGAAAACGACGCCCGAGCACATGACGAAGCCGAGCCAGAGGGACTTGCGAGGGTCCTTGGCGGCCTGGGTGAGGCCCAAGATCTTGAGGGGGATCATGGGGAGGACGCAGGGCGTGAGATTGAGGATGAAGCCGCCCAGGAGAGCGACGAGGAGGACGAGGATGGTGCCGAGGATGGAGCCGGTCTGGGAGATGGTGAACTCGAGGCCGAAGGCGCCGACGCGGAGGTCATCGGACTTAGCAGTGGTCGGCGCGACAGCGGACTTGGCGTCGGCGGGCTTGGAATCAATCGATTTCGAGTCTTCGGGCTTGGCCGACTGAGGCGGTGGTGGTGGATCAAAGTTCGGCGCCGGGGCTGCGGCGAAGAGGGCCGCGTTCTCGGTCTTGCCCGAATCGAGCCACGCTTCCTTCGCGGCGCTCGACACGACTGAAAGTGCAACAGAAACCTTCGCGTCCTCGGGAGGCATGCAGGTGGATTCGTTGCATGCCTGGTACGAGCACGTGAGTTCGATTTGTAACGGACCGGGCTTCGCGGAATCGGCGATGGTCAGTGGAACAAAGATGATCGCGCGACCCTGATAGGTGGGCATCGAGACGGGCTTTGAGCCGCCGGAGGCATCGGGCACCAGCGCGGGCTTCGGCTGCGGCCACTGGATTGTGCCGAGCTTTCCGAGCCACTTTGGTGGAGCGGGCGCGGACGTGGGGTCGTCCGATTCCTCCGGGACCACTTCGACGGCGGTGCGAATGGCGAACTCGGCGATATCAGGGGGGAGGACATTCTGTGCCACGCTGGGCCAGGAATGCCAGTGCTCGGCGTGCTGCATCGTGACCGCGATCACCACGCGGCCGCCGGGTGGGACG